>JBBTCY010000156.1:0-10586 GCA_038043005.1 Pseudomonadota bacterium | reverse complement strand
CCCGTGCAAACACCGGATCAAGTTTTACAAAACAGGTTTCACTGCAGAATTGTTTAACAGGATCGACATATTGCCAGTCTTCATCCGCATCAACAAAGGTACCCAGATGCACCCGATATTGCTGACTGAGGTGCTTGAGCAAGTGAAAAGAGCGGATCTTGTCACCTTTGTTGGGTGGATATGGAATTCTATGCGTGAGATAAAGCAATCCTGGCTTCGACATGCATTACCCTAAATTCTTCACGATATGGGGACCAATGAAATTAGCCAGTGAAATCGGCATGTTCTGCCATACTTTTATAAAAAACTGATACTTTGGATTAGTCGGATTATTGTCCGGTATCTTGGTCGCATTAATCAGTCGATATTCATAGTGAAGCGGTTCTGGCTCAAAACCCCAGTTCTTTTTGAAACTGAAAGACCCCGAATTCAATTTGCTGCGGCCAAAATCAAATATCTTATAGCCTCGCTCACAGCTACGCCGCATCAATTCCCAATACATAAAATCATTGGCAGCCAGTTCCCTTGCTTCACTCGTTCCACCCCCATAATAAGGCAGCACTTCATCACGGAAATAGAAGCTCATGACACTGCTGATCACACGGCCATCCTTCTCAACTGTCATCACTTCACAATCGTCCGCAAATAACTGTTTCAGCAAACGAAAATATTTTTTTGAGAACACAGGCGTACCCAGTCGATGCACACTACTTGCATAGGCAAAGTAGAAGCGTTCGGTATCCTGATCGATCACACTCTGCAATCCATACTTTATCCCTTTACGAATCATGGCACGCTGTTTACGCGGGATCTCCTGCATGTTTTTTTCAATGTCTGGATCAATAGCTTTACGAAAAGTCACATACAATTCTTTTCTGGGCCAATCCGGGTGTTGCCTGTCCAGATTACGATATTCCAGATAATCCACTTTCAACTGGCAGGCCAGTTCTTGGGCCGCCTGATCCAGTTTATCGCGGGCTGCATCACTGATCGCCGCTATCCCGCCATACACACAAAAAGGCAGCGCACTCAGTGAGTGTCCAAAAAGATTGCTGTTGATTTCCGCCAGAGGCAGCACACCTTGCATTTCCCCATTGCTCTCGGCATACAGAAACCAGGTTTTATGCCCAAAAGCTCTTTCAATCACAGATTGCCACCCCGCCCGATGAAAAAAGGTTGCTGTCGGGCAAGTCAATACAAACTGATCCCATTTTTCCACATCGCCCAGTTCCAGCGAATGAATCAATATTTTTTCAGGTAACTGATCTGTCATAGATTATATGCCAGTAAATCAACCAATTGATTCATTGAACCCAGGCAAGAATATGTGATCCATTCGACCCCATTTAAAATCGTGGGTTAATGTTCTAATCCTGCTTTCCATTTTCTGTAAATTAAGATAATGCCGGAAACGTGTTTTCAGATCGATACCCTGCTGACGCGGCTGATCCACATCTATCTCCCAGGGATGAAAGTAGAAAATAGCCGCATGCTGTTCCGTCTCATTCAGTCGATTAATAAACCATCTTGAAACCGAATAGGGCCACAGTCGGAAATAACCACCTCCACCGGCTGGCAGGTTTCTTCCCCATAGCCGAACTGTGGTAACGGGCAGTTCAAGCAGTCCATTATTTTTCAGCGGATAAAACGGGAAGCGTGGTGCATCGGGCATACCATAATGATCATGTTGCACAGGATAAATGCTGGAGCTATATCGATAGCCTGCTTCTGCCAGACAATCAAAAGCCCATAGATTCTGGCTGTTGATAGAAAAACTGGGGGCTCGATATCCTTGCACAGGTTGACCACTGATATCTTCCAGCAAGGCTTTGCTGCGCACAATATCGTCACGAAATTGCGCTGGCTCAAGATCAAATACGCGCTCATGCCCCCAGCCATGACTCGCTAACTCATGGCCGTTGTTGACGATACGTCCAACCATTTCCGGGTACCTTTTTGCAACCCAGCCTAATGTAAAGAAGGTTGCTTTTACCTGTTTTTCATCAAGTAGATCAAGGATACGCTCAATATTATGCTCCACCCGACAAGGAATGGAATCCCATGATTCTCTCGGAATATGGGAAGCAAATGCTGAGACCTGGAAATAATCCTCAACGTCAATTGTCATGGCATTACGTATGGGTTCTCGTTCCATCACGGCCTATAATTTTATTTGTCGAATCGTGGCAGGATATTACGTTTCATCTTTCTGTGATCTATTCTGCACTTTTGGTAAAGATAAAACTTGTTTAAGCAAATCAAGCACAGTAATAAAGGATTTTTCTATTCTTACGAGCCGGTTGTCCATTCTTTCCAGATCATTTTCATCCGCCAATCTCTCGCTTTGTAAGTCATTAAAAGTTACTGTCGATTGATTATCATTACTTGGGGAAGCGTCAAACTCCTGCTGAAAATCAGAAATCACATCGTCGACTTCTTTTCTCCCGAAATAATGCAGTTCTTCCAGACATCCCATCATTAACAGCCGATCACAGAATAAATTTATTTTTCGTGGAATACCGTTGGTATAGTTATAAATTAATGAAAAAGCCTCTTCATCAATTGCTGGATCATTATTCCAGCCAACTGTTTTTAAACGATGTTCAATATATTCTCTTGTTTCCGGCAAATCGAGCGGACCCAGGTGATAGGTCGCAATAACCCTTTGCCGTAATTGCTGCATATTGTTGCTGAGTAAGGTTCTTCTAAACTCCGGCTGTCCCAGCAAGAAGGTTTGCAGCAAAGGTTTATCTTCAGTCTGAAAATTGGACAGCATCCTGAGTTCTTCCAACGTATGCGCAGAAAGATTCTGTGCTTCATCAACCACTAATAAAGCACGCTTGCCCTGCTGATCGCATTGACGAAGAAACTGTTCAAGCTCCAGTAACAATGCAGCCTTCGTCGTCACATCATGTGGCAATCCAAATGCCGCAGCCACTAACCTCAGTATGTCGTTTGAATCAAGATGCGTGTTAACTATCTGTGCAGCCACAATCGTTGACGATTGCAATTTTCTGAAAAGGTTGCGCATCAATGTTGTTTTACCTGCACCCACCTCTCCGGTCAGAACAATAAAACCCTCGCCTTGAGAAAGGCCGTATTCCAGATAAGCCATTGCACGCTTATGCCCCTTACTTCCAAAAAAGAAACTGGGGTCCGGTTTTAATTGAAAGGGCTTGGCGTTAAAACCATAAAAACTTTCGTACATGAGTACCTGCTAGAAATTCATAGTTAACGAAGCTGTAATCATATTGGCAACAGCGGTACTAAATTGATTAGAATCACGCTCAATACGCCGGTACTGCAACACACCCGTCATGTTTGGCAGAAATCGTTTAGTCAAATCGACCGAATAGATTAAATTATCATTCACTCTATCTGCTGCCAGGAACTTGAAACGAACAAAGCCAGCATTAAAATTTACACTTGTGCGTGGAGTGATTCGATGGCTCCATGTCGCATTTCCGCCTGTCTGTTTTGTCTTATTCAGTAATGCGGCATCGGTTCCCAGCAATTCAAAATCTTCAATAGCCGGTGTATAAGCTTCACGAAACATATTAAATACGGTCAGGGTTGTTGTATTTTTTGCACCGTTAACTGTTACTGATGCCTGGAAGCGCTTTTGTAGAAAAACACGATTGGTCAGAAAATTATTAAGTCCCAGCAGGGCTTGGCCACCAAAAGGATCAATATTTGATAATCCAAAAGCATTAAATTGTCCGGCTTGCTGATTCATTGTCGTAATGTCTTCACTATACCTCGCATTCCATGTTGTTAGCCGTGTGCGATGATCGAGTTCGCCACCAAAAGTAGGTCCAAAAAATCTTTGCCCCGCCCTGACACTAATATTGGTTCTTTCATCCGGTGCCCACACGAAACCAGCTGTCCAGAAAGGACTGCTCGACCTCCCTCTAATGGAAATGAAACTATTTCTTTCATATCCACCGACTGCCGTTAATCCAAACCGTGGTGTAATGTTGTAACGCAGATTTGCTGCGGATCGTTCCATTTCAATGGTTCGCCCACTACGAAAATTGTTTCCGTCAATGTGGATTGTATTATGGACATAGTTAAGACCCCAATTCAGAATTCTAAAATAATCCCCACTATTTAAGCTGAATTGATAGCTATCTCGCTGACTGTTTCTAAGTCCTCCAGCGCTAGATTCGACAATCCCGTGTGTATAGCGCAGTTCAGTTGTAGCAAAATCCTGGAATCGGTGGCGGAGGTAAGGGCTAACACTATATACCCGCATGTCTGCCCGGTTACCAGTAAGATTAATATTGTCAGTAGTCTGCGCCCCAAGCAATGAAGTATTTTGTTGAAAAATTGCAGCGCTTCCGTCGACAAAAAACAAATCCCGCATTAATTCAGCGGTCCCATTTGCACTCAATCTGTGTCTGATTCTTGATCGGTCAGGATTTTCAGCAAAAATGAGATTATTCATCATGTAGTTGGAATCAAGTTTGAAGCGACGGCCTGTCCCAGTCAGAGAGAAACCAGGGTTAATCTGGGTAATAAAATCTCCTTCTTTCTTTGCGCTTCTTCCAAATCCGCCGAACCCGCCTCCACCAAACCCACCACCCACACCACCCAATCTTAAATTATCCGTATAGGTCTCACTGACAGTAAGCATCGGCCTTAGATTCCATTCAGCCGACAGGGAATCAGTCGGATACAGCGCAGATAATACAAAGACCGCACAGAAAACTGAGGATAATAGAATATCGCTGCGGTTATTCCGTGGTAATTTCATGAATAATAGTATCCATAATATTCACTGTGCGAGAGCGCCCTGTCTTTATTGTAGATCAGGCTGATATTCTCACAGGATTCAATCTGACTTAATGCCAGTTTCAATTCCTGCTGAGCTGTCCTTTCCGCTTCCACGACCAGAATAATCTGCCCCATACGCGCAGCAAGGACATGTGCTTCACTAGTTAACAGCAAGGGAGGGGAGTCGAAAATGATAATTCGGTCGTTATAACGTTGCGCCAGCTCATCCAATGTCTTTTCCATACTTTGACTCGCAAGCAACTCAGTTGCATGGGGATGAGGAGCCCCCGCAGTAATGATACTGAGTTTCTCAACGCTTGTTTTATTCAGGACATCCGCAATATCGAGCTGCTCGTCCAGAAGAATATCAAGCAATCCTTTCTTTACTCCAAAGCCAAGAATTCTTGGAATGGATGGTCTCGCGACATCCGCATCAACCAATAAAACCCTGTTATCCATCTCAGATGCGATGCTCATAGCCAGACTTAATGCACAGAAACTTTTCCCTTCAGCAGCAAGTGCGCTGGAAATCATTATCAGATTACCATGTTTCCCATTCTCCGTTCTCTGCTTTAAAGCCTTGGTTAGAATTGGTCTTTTAATGATCCTGAATTGCTCAGCAACTTGTGTTTTACCTTGATTTGGCGTAACGATACCAAGCTGATAGAGTCTGTTAAGATCAATGTCAATATAATTTGATCTGGCCGCATCGATGCTTGTTTTTACCGGTATGGCAGGCTTAGATTCCTCAATATGAACTGCTGCCTGCATTTGATTGTCAGCCGGAACCACCTTTTCTTGATTAAGGTGTGGTTTAGCGTTATCTAAAGATTTCTTCGCTCCAAAACCGGCTTCTTTTTCAAGCTTTCCTACTGCTTTCTCAATAATGCTCATACCATCTCCCAATGCTAAAATCAGGATCCATTAAAACTGTCTATCAGCTATTTATGCTGATCAATCTGTATCTAGAAAGGTGCTTTGGCCACTAGCCGCACAAGACTCTCAGAATACAACAGTAGCGTTCCATATAATCCGGTCAGCAGCAACAACGACAACCCGAATGCAAAGAGACGTCTTTTGCGTTGCGTCTTCTGCTGATCAGTCCAAACCATCGGCACTGCACCCAATACGGTAATTTTTGTAACCTCGCGCAGATTGTTCTGGCTATAAAAAGCCGGTCTTACCTGACTGATCAGAAAAGCACATCCGATACCGGCCAACAAAGCAGAGAAAAATACGATCGTAAGAAATTTAATGCGATTTGGACCAACAGGTATTTCCGGAACTTTCGGTGGATCAATAATCCTGAATGACATCAGACCCGAAGCAGAAGTTAATTCACCTGACATACGTGCTGAAATACGACGTTCCAGCAATTGCTCATAGTTGGCTTTGTTAACTGCATAGTCCCGATTAAGTTGGGTAAATTCAGCTTCAACTTTTGGGATAGCGCTGCTCAGTGACTTCAATCGATTATAGCGTGCCTGGTACTCTTCAACCCGGGCAATTACTGAAGCTACCAAAGCTTCTGCATCAGCCAGTGCAACATTCAATTGTTGCAGCATCGGGCTATAATTCCTTCCCGGATCATTACCGCCTGGTGAAGTTAATTTAGCTTCTTCCTTTTTCTGTTCTTCAAGCTGGGCAATCAGCCGGTTCGTTGCAACAACATCAGGATGCTTCTCTGTAAAATTTAATCTCAGGTTATCCAGATTTCCCTTAAGAGTCCGGATCCGCGCATCCAATTCTGGATTCACTATTGTATCCGGCGACGTAGCAAATGATTCCACGACAAAAACCGGCGCATCGCCACTAATCTGTTTCTTGATTGCATCGCGGGCTTTCTCTGCCTCCTTTAATGCGAGCTGGGATTGTTTAAGATCTTCTTCCGCCTTCAGTAATTGATTGTAATAATCACCATTGCTTTGCCCAGGAAGCAATCCAATATTTTTTTGCTTAAACTCAGTCAATGCATTTTCTGCTGCGATCAGTTTTGCTTCAAATTCAGCAATCTGTTGATCTATGAATTGAAGCGCTGATGAAGAATCTCCCTTCTTTCTATCAAGACCTTCTTCTACAAATATCGTCAATAAGGATTGCACGATATCCTTTGCAAGGATTGGATTCTTGTTATTGTAAGAAATCGAATAAATATTATCCCCACCCGAGCCAGAACCAGCCGCACCAAGCTTGATTTCCTTTATCAATTCCGTGACCAGGCGCTCTCTGGCTTCTTCTGTCTCAACTGTAATATCCAGATCAACCATGCGGATTATTCTTTCAACATTTGGACGAGTGATTAGCGTACGTCCCACCATTGAGATTTGCTGCTGTGGATTTGGAGAGACCGTCATTCCTGCCATGAGCGGTCTTAAAATACTCTGGGTATCAACATAGATCCTTGATGAGGCCTGATAATCATTTGGCAGTTTAATGACAACTCCCCATCCAACGATTGCCACACTCCAAATAATAGCAACTGCTATCCAGCGATATTTCCAGATGCCCTTAACATAAACATATAGAAGAGCGATCAACTCATTCATATTTCAGACACTCGCTTTGTATGTGTTGCGTCCAGATCATCCTGAATCGCAAGTGATCCATTAAAAGAAGCTTTCCGGTATGACCAGTACATCGCCCTGATGCATGGGCACATTTGCCGTGATATCGCCATCCCTTATCAAATCATTCAAGCGAACCTTGAATTGCTTCTGCTCACCATCCACAGTACGGATAATCCTGGCTCTATTTCCTGCCGCAAAATCTGTAATACCTCCAACTGCAATGAGAACATCCATTAACGTCATGTTTTCACGATACGGAAGCGCCTGAGGTCTGGCTGCTTCACCAATCACCCGAATCTGCTCGCTGAACGGGCCAATAAATTCCGTAACAATCACCGTTACAACCGGTTGCTGAATATATTTGGATAATGTTTCTTCGATATCACGCGCCAGTTGTGTGGATGTCTTACCACTTGCCGGCAGATCCTCAACCAGAGGAGTCGTGATTTTTCCATCTGGTCTGACTGGAACAGACATTGAGATTTCAGGATTTCGCCACACGATAATATTGACGTTGTCACCTGGACCGATCAGATAATCATGAGGAGTCCTTTCGATTGAGCTGGTAAGATGCGGATAGGTCGTACAACCACTCAGAATCAGAAAGGCAATACCAAAGAAAATTAATCGACCCTTAATACCGGCAAATAATATATCCACTTAGATTCCCTCTCTTTAAATATGAAGTGAATTTAGATTTCATTCTATAAATATACTAGGATAATAATACAAAAATCGAATTTTTTATTCGACAAATAGAGCATATATCTTATTATATTTAACGTATTGAATCCTAATATTCATGAAATTAATGAAATTGACGCAACAAAAACCCCGCCCAGTCAGAGATTGTGCCGCCTTAAAATAGGCTCTGATCTATCTTGCCAAATTACATGCAAAAAAATCGTTTTGATTAGTAAAATATTTACGATTGATAGTAACATCTCTAATAGTCATAGCCATTAGACTAAGGTACAGCCTGTAAATAGAGACAAAGAATGATAAAAGTTCAACCGGTAACAACTTTCTTGTATAGGTATAACAATTTAATCAGCTTATTCCTTAAAAATTTCTCAGCATAAATTTCTTCGAGGAATTCACCGTAGAAAAAAACAGAACACGCAAAGACAGTTAATTCGACCGGCTCGATTCGATTCAACAATTAATCAATCCCAATTTACACATACAAAAGGAACTTCAATGAAAACAAGAGCTGCTGTTGCCTGGAGTGCAGGTCAACCTCTCACGATAGAAAACGTAGATCTCGATGGCCCTAAATCCGGCGAGGTATTGGTGGAAATCAAGGCAACGGGCATCTGCCATACTGACTATTATACCCTTTCAGGATCTGATCCGGAAGGATTGTTCCCTGTCATTCTGGGGCATGAAGGGGCTGGAATCGTTGTCGATATAGGTCCCGATGTAAAGTCACTTCGTAAGGGTGACCATGTTATTCCGCTGTACACGCCCGAATGTCGTGAATGTAAATTCTGCCTGTCCCAGAAAACCAATCTTTGTCAGGCCATACGCAGCACACAGGGACGTGGATTAATGCCTGATCAGACCTCACGCTTCTCTCTGAATGGAAAACCGCTGCTGCATTATATGGGCACATCGACATTTTCCAATTACACGGTCGTTCCCGAGATTGCTTTGGCGAAGATTCGTCAGGATGCCCCCTTTGACAAGGTGTGTTATATCGGCTGTGGCGTAACCACCGGGATTGGAGCCGTTCTATTTACAGCGAAGGTAGAAGCTGGCAGCAACGTCGCAGTATTCGGGCTGGGCGGGATCGGTTTAAATGTGATTCAGGGCGCCAGAATGGTTGGTGCAGACAAAATTATCGGCATCGATATCAATCCGAAACGGGAAGCCATGGCACGCCAGTTTGGCATGACTCATTTCATCAATTCAAATGAAGTACCCAATATCGTCGATGCCATTGTGCAACTGACCGACGGGGGTGCTGATTACAGTTTTGAATGTATTGGCAACACACAGGTCATGCGTCAGGCACTTGAGTGCACCCATAAAGGCTGGGGACGCAGCATCATTATCGGTGTGGCGGAAGCCGGTGCTGAAATCAGCACGCGCCCTTTCCAGCTCGTTACCGGACGCAAATGGGAAGGCTCCGCGTTCGGCGGCGCGCGCGGCCGCACCGATGTTCCTAAAATCGTCAACTGGTATATGGATGGAAAAATTAATATTGATTCCCTGATAACGCACACCCTGAAACTGGAAGATATAAATGAAGGGTTCCGCCTGATGAAGACAGGTGAATCGATCCGTTCCGTGGTGATTTATTGATGGTTGCTTTGGAAATGTGCAGCCTGCATCGCTGTTTTGATGGAATGCAGGGTTTTTATCAGCACGCATCCGCAGTCATCGGTTTGCCGATGCGTTTTTCCGTCTACCAACCGCCGCAGGCAAAGCATGAACGGGTGCCGGTGCTATTTTTTCTTGCCGGACTGACCTGCACCGAGGAAACCTTCATGATCAAGGCCGGTGCGCAGCTCTATGCTGCCGAGTATGGGCTGATGCTGGTATCGATGGACACCAGTCCACGCCAAACCGGCATCGCGGGTGAAATCGACGATTGGGATTTCGGTGCGGGTGCAGGATTTTATTTGGATGCGACGCAAACGCC
Source organism: Pseudomonadota bacterium (assembly GCA_038043005.1). Classification (GTDB taxonomy): domain Bacteria; phylum Pseudomonadota; class Gammaproteobacteria; order Burkholderiales; family Nitrosomonadaceae; genus Nitrosomonas. The sequence goes on along the minus strand of JBBTCY010000156.1, from coordinate 596 downwards.
GTGGTCGCAATACTATCGCATGGAAAGCTATATCACCCAGGAATTGCGCCAGATCATCGTCGATCAATTCCCTGTCGATCAAAACCGCATCGGTATTTTCGGCCATTCGATGGGCGGTCATGGCGCATTGATACTGGCGTTACGCTACCCGGAAATCTATCACTCAGTATCCGCATTCGCGCCGATTTGTGCACCGATGCAGTGCCCGTGGGGACAAAAGGCGTTCCGCAATTATCTAGGTGAGAACCAGCAAAACTGGCGACAATACGACGCTACCGCACTCATCGAAGACGGTCGCAGAGTGCCGGATCTGCTGATCGATCAAGGCTTGAACGATCAATTCCTGACCAAGCAATTGCAGTCGCATCGCTTGGAAAACGCCTGCGCTGCGGCCGGTCAGAAACTGAGATTGCGTTACCACCAGGACTACGATCACAGCTATTATTTCATCAGCTCGTTTATCGATGATCATTTGAAATATCATCGAGAACAACTTGGGTAGTTTGTGTGTTACATTTCAAAAATGAATCGGGAGAAGATTATTTGTATCCGGGCGTTGCTTTTGCGATTTATCGACAATATTCTTGATTCTAGAC
>JBBTCY010000155.1:0-1295 GCA_038043005.1 Pseudomonadota bacterium | reverse complement strand
TCATCAAACATGGCCTGCTTGCCATACACCTGGAGATCGGATTGGCCCGACAGATTTTTGGTGGCCACTGAAAACTCATTAAAAGCAGCCGCATTGATCAGATGAATCGAAAATCCAAGCGCCACACCCAGCGCAATGGCCACGATCGCGACAATTACCTGCACAAAATGGGCGCGCCATTCACTCCATAACAACCACCGGGTCAGATCGCCTGTCTTCATCCGGTATGCTTTAATTCAATTGGCTGCAAGCCGCTCTTGGTCAGATTCAGCACATAATCCGCTGTCGCCGCCGCTGCCTGTGAATGCGTCACGATAATGCCCGCAGCCCCGTTTTCCTTTATCTCGGAACGCATGAGCATAAGGATGTCATGGGCTGTATCGGGATCGAGATTACCCGTGGGTTCATCAGCCAATACCAGCTTAGGGCGATGAATCAATGCGCGCGCAATGGCAACGCGTTGCAATTCACCGCCGGATAACTGGCGTGGAAAATGCTGCCCTCTGTCATGCAAACCAACCGCCGCCAGCATGGACTCAACACGGTCGACGGGCATGCCATTCAATAACAGGGTGATCGCAACATTCTGGCTCAGCGTGAGATGCGGTATGACATGGAATGCCTGGAAAACAAAACCGAACTGCTCCCGCCGCAGCCGTGTCGAGGCATCATCATCCATCGCCGAGATCGCACTGCCGTTGATCAGTATCTCACCGGAATCCGGCGTGTCCAGCCCGGCTATCAGATTCAACAGCGTCGACTTGCCCACACCGGAATCCCCCATGATGGCCACATACTCACCCGCCTGCAAGATATAGGACAGATGGGACAGCACCTGCCGCCCTCCTGCATATTCTTTGCTGATATCACGTAACTCAAGCATTCGCACGGGGTCCGCTGAATGGCCTGACACTTTTTAAATTCATTGAAACATTCCTCTATTACCTGAATAACTGCATAAAAAAAACAGAACAGCACTTTAATAAGCACGCTCATCTGTGCTTAAATGTACCATGTTACAAGAGCTAATTTTTTATAATACGGGAGAAACTTATGGCACGAGCCAGCGCACGTCATATACTGGTAAAAACCGAAGAATTGTGTAACGAACTGAAGACCAAGATCGAGAATGGCGCAAAATTTGGTGAAGTCGCCGAAGAACATTCATTATGCCCGTCCGGTCAGCAAGGCGGTGAACTGGGTGAATTCGGACGCGGCCAGATGGTGAAGGAATTCGATACCGTCGTTTTCAGCGCCCCGGTCGGCGAAGTACAGGGCCCGGTTAAAACCCAGTT
>JBBTCY010000154.1:0-10048 GCA_038043005.1 Pseudomonadota bacterium | reverse complement strand
TCAGTGTAAGAAATATTATTGATACACCACATAATCCAGCACCCGAGCCTGGAATATTGGCGCTACTCGGTATTGGATTATTCGGACTGTTACGGTTTAACAAACGACGTCAGTAATTGACAGCCAGTGCGTTTTCAGGGGGCGGAGTAAAAAAATAAGAAGAAATGTGAAGGGGAGGCTTATTCGTCACTCCGCTACCCGTTTACAGCCATCCATGCTGTCTTTGACTGACTCAAGCAACCAGAAATAAATCCAGATCGATAGCTTCTACTATAAACACAGGTAAAGCTATCTCTGTATATCGAATACAAGCGGCATAATCAGTCTATTGACAGTTCTTGTGAAGCTCCCTGGATAAGTCATTCTCTATAAACCCATATAAACCATTGGGGATGTAATAAGGGTTTAATAGGGAGAAATTCATCGCATTGGTGTGCTGCACATTGATTAACAGATTACGCAACTGCGTACAGTAATTCTCAGCCGCTGTTTTCTGTTGCTTCAAATTCTTCTCTCCCGCTTTTTTCTTCTCACGCAAACGGTCAGATTGTCTCATTTCCTGCAATTTCATGAACATTGCTGCCTGTTTCTGCTGCTCAGTCAATTCCTGTACTTTTGGCAGTTTAGTCAATTCTGAAATCATCGAACCGGGTACAGGCTGTTTGCTGTACTGCTTTTGTCCCCAGGAATCCGTCCACTCATAGATGGTATCTGCCATAGACAAAGACGGCAGTAAAAAGAGTGATAAGTAAAACAGAATCGCTTTAATAGCAATAATCCCCATCCAATCGATACTCCGTATAACTGATATAAATTTTTCATTGTCTGGAATGGAATGTCCAGTAAAGCATAAATCCGGTACATATCATGCCACCGGCAATATTACCCGCAATGACAGGCAATCCATTCCATAACCACCAATCGGCAATTGTAATATCCGCACCCAGCAATATCCCGGCCGGAATTAGAAACATATTGACGATGGCATGTTCATAGCCCAATGCGAAAAATGTCATGATCGGCAACCACATGGCAGCAATCTTGCCGATGGTTGATGTCGATGTGAATGCCATCACTGCACCCAGTGTAACCATCCAGTTGCAAAGCATTGCACTGATAAATGCAGCCAAGGTTCCGTCGTATCCCAGATGTTTATAATCCAGTGTTTTGGCTTCCGCAAGTACCATGATTTTCTGGGTGGCAACGATGGTTGCCGGATCGACATGTCCCATTTTTGTTGCCACCAGGCAGTACAAGACTGCATAGACAACACCACCCAGCAGGTTACCGGCTAATACCCATACCCAGTTATACAGCAAACGCCCCCAGTGAATCCGTTTATCCTTGACGGCAATGGGCATCAGTGCGAAGTTACCGGTTGCCAGCTCAAGTCCAAGCAGGATGATCATGACAAACCCCACCGGAAAAACGACTGCACCGATAATGCCCAGGCCCGTTTGTGTTGCCGCCAGAATAGCCAGAGTTGTGGCATAGCCCAGAAAAGCGCCAGCCAGAAAACCACGGATCAATAAATCCTTAACAGAAAGGCCGGCCTTTTTCGTACCGGCCTGCAACATGTTTTCGATCACTTCTTCCGGCTTCACATAGGCCACAACCTTTACTCCTTTTTTATATGACTGGTTTCTGGCAAGAAAATTTGCAGCAGATCATTTAAAAATCGCCTTCCGGTCAATGTGGGCACAATGCGTCGATGGTCACGCACGATTAATCCGCGATGTTCCGCGACGGTCAGTGCTGACTGGATAAATGTAATCGGCAGACCAGTCCGCTCCTGAAATAGCGCTGTCTCAAATCCATTGGTCAGGCGCAATGCATTCATCATGAATTCAAAGCTACGATCATCATTCGTCAGTTCATGCTGAACCTGAACGGCCGATTCCGTCATTGGACCGCCATTCATTGCTTTAGCAAGGTATTCATTCGGTTGTTTGAATCTCATCTGACGCACGATCTTATCGGCAAAACTGATTTTACTATGCGCTCCTGCACCAATTCCCAGATAATCGCCAAACATCCAGTAGTTTAAATTATGCTGCGCTTCCTGTTTCGCCTGTGAAAAGGCCGAAGTTTCGTAATTATGATAGTGATATTCTGTCGTAATCTGTTCAATCATTTCCTGCATGGCTGCCGATTGATCGTCATCCGGCAGCTGCGGTGGATAGCGATGGAACAGCGTGTTCGGTTCCAGTGTTAAATGGTAAGCAGAAATATGCGTCACGCCAGACGAACAGGCTGTTTCGATATCAGTCTGTGCTTCTGCAATGGTTTGATGGGGTAACGCATACATCAGATCAAGATTGATATTGTCAAAATTTCTTAACGCTATTTCAATGGCGCGATGCGCTTCCAGATCGTCATGGACACGCCCCAGGCTTTGCAGATGACGAGGATTGAAACTCTGAATGCCGATCGACAGACGATTGATGCCTGCGGTACGGAAGTCGGCAAACTTCTGCGCCTCAAAAGTACCTGGATTGGCTTCCAATGTCACTTCGGCAAAATGCTCGAGCGGGAGCAAGGCTCTCACTGCGGTCAGAATCGTATCAATCGATCGCGCACTGAATAAACTAGGCGTACCACCGCCAAAAAATACACTGACCAACTTTCGCCCCCAGACATTCGGCAAGGCTGCTTCCAGATCACGAATCAATGCTGTCACGTAGGTTTCTTCCGAAACTTGATGATCTTCGCCACGGACTTCATGGGAATTAAAATCACAATAAGGACACTTCTTAAGGCACCACGGAATATGAATATAAAGACTGAGTGGTGGCAGTGCCCGGAGTCTTGGCGTTTGTGAACCGAGAATCGATGTCGGCAAAATAATCGTTGACACTGGTAACTCTAGAATGGACAAACAGGAATTATAAAGCAATCGGTTCTAATCTTTTTCCAACCACTTAATCTTTTCATCACTGATCACCATACTGGTCTTACATTACCCGATCTTACGCAGCGTCAATAGCGGTGGACTTGTCAGTGTCATGCGCGTTCCCATCAAACCAATTGATGTCACGCCGATTACACCAATCAGGGTTCCCACGAGCCAGATCCATGGATTAAACGTATACGTGATATGCAACGCAAAATGTCCGATGACATACCCAAATATGCTGGCGCCGACCGAAGCAAACAAACCTGCCAAGCCACCCAGTATGGCAAACTCGGCAGCCCATGCGCGGGTTAATTGTTCACGCTTTGCACCCAGCGTACGGAAAATGGCAGCCTCATAAATACGTTCGTCCTGAGTTGCTGCAATGGCTGCATACAATACTGAAAAACCGGCAAGCACTGTAAATATGAACACAAATTCAATCGCCTTGGTTACCTGCTGGATCATTTGCTGCACCTGATTGATGACTACAGCCACATCAACCACCAGAATATTAGGAAATGCCCTGACCAGCTCATGTATCATACTTTGCTCGGTTGGCGGAACATAAAAACTGGTGATATAACTGACCGGAAAATCATCCAGCAGACCCGGCGGCGCCACCACGAAAAAATTTACCCGGAATGTATCCCAGTCCACTTTCCGCAAGCTGGCCACTGTGGCCGAAAAGGCTCTGCCAGCAATATCATAGGTAACCTGATCACCCAGCTTGATCCCAATCTTCCTGGCAATCTCGTTTTCCATCGAAATGATGCTTTCGCCGGCATTATCCGTTTTCCACCAACTGCCTGCCACGATCTGATTATCATTGGGCAGATCAGCGCGCCACGACAAATTAAATTCACGCCTGACCAAACCCTGAACATGTGGATCCGCATAGTCATCGGCAGATATCTTCTGGCCATTAATCTCAATCAATCGGCCTTTCACCATTGGAAACATCGGTGGTTGTTCAATGGAATACTGAGTAAAGAATTCCTCTAATGCAGGCAATTGATCATCCTGGATATTGACCAGGAAATGATTCGGCGCATCAGGGGGCAAGCTGGTATGCCAGTCTTCAATCAGATCATCCTGAATCAATGTTAATACCAATAACGCCATTAATCCCAGACCCAATGCGACCACCTGCACGATACTCGATATCGCCCGTCGATGAATGTTTGCCAGGCCATACCGCCAGGCACCGCCGGCCTGATGCCGCAAACCGGATAACGCCTTTACAAGCAGCCAGCCTAATGAGCCAAAAAACAGGATCGCCATAATAAACCCGGTAACGATATAAAGCCCTAATTTCAGATCCTCCGCCTTCCATATAAATAGCAGCGATAAAACAGCCAGCCCCAATAAATATCCTGCCAGGCTATGTGGATTGGATAACCCGATATCTCTTCGTAAAACCCGCAATGCAGGAACACTGCGTAAATTCAAGATGGGAGGCAACGCAAAACCGAGCAACAAAACCATACCAACAAGCATGCCGTGTATGACAGGCAATCCGCTTGGCAAAGGTAACGCCGTCTCGACAATACCGGTTAACCAGCCCGCCAGTATTTCCTGCGCGGCGAATGCAAGAACACAGCCCACACTGCTGGCTATAAGCCCCAACACAAAGAAATAAAACAGGTATAAAAAGAATATCTTTGCTTGGCTGGCGCCCAGACTTCTCATCACCGCGCATCCATCAAGATGTCGTTGTGTAAAGCGACGAACCGCCAAGGCAATAGCCGCTGCTGCCAGTACAACACTGGCCAGGGCTGCCAGGCTCAAAAATTTCTCAGCACGCTCCAATGCAGCCCTGATCTCCGGCCGCGCATCACGAATGCCTTCCGTTCTCTCTGATGGCTTAAGCTGTGGCGTAATCCATTCCCGGAATTTTTCAACCTTCCCGATTTCGCCAGCGATCAGCAACTGATAGTTGATCCTGCTGCCCTGTTGTATTAAACCGGTTGCAGGCAAATCATCCGCATTAATAATAGCCCGAGACCCCATACTAATAAAACCGACTGAATGATCCGGCTCTCGCATGATAAGTTCTGCAACCGTTAATTGAGTCGCCCCGATATCAATCCGATCACCTTGTCTAAGATCAAGACGCACCATTAATTTCTCATCAATCCATACGGTGCCTGGCAATGGAATCTTATCCGCCACATGATACTCAAGCTGTGAGGCTGACGCGGCCTTACTGGCAAGATATAAACGACCCCGAAGCGGATAGCCATCGGTGACCGCCTTGATTTCAGCCAATTGATTGTCATCCCCATTTGAAATCATACTGGGAAATTTGGTGACTGTTGAAACCATCAGACCACGTTTCATTGCTTCATCCTGATACTGTTCCGGTAACGGATTACTGGAAATGACCAATAAATCAGCACTCAGTAACTGATTACTTTCACGGGAAAGTGCCAGTTCAACGCGATCAGTGAAAAAACCGACGGTCGTCATCCCGCTGACTGCAATCACCAGCGCCAGAACTAATACATTTAATTCACCCGCACGCCAGTCACGACGGAGCATACGAAAAGAGAGGCTTAATTGATTCATGAAAAAATAGATTCCTTGCCGGTGAAAAACTTAATCTGTTGCTGCGTAGTTGAAGACATCGTCATTAAAACCCATGAATTACTGAGCAAGCTTGCCATCAACCAGACGAATCTGACGAGAGCATCGTTTGGATAGCACTTCGTCATGCGTGACCAATACCAATGTCGTTCCCTGCTCACGATTGAGTTCAAACATAAGGTCAATAATCTGTATGCCGGTTGCAGAGTCAAGATTACCCGTCGGTTCATCGGCCAGCAGTAATTTTGGTTGCGTGGCAAACGCGCGAGCGATCGCTACCCGCTGCTGTTCGCCCCCCGATAATTGCTTTGGATAATGATGCAGACGCATTGCCAGTCCCACTCGTTCCAGCAGTTTCTGCGCAGTCACCTGCGCGTTGTTGACACCCATGAGTTCTAATGGCAACATCACGTTCTCAATCGCCGAGAGTGCGGGGAGCAATTGAAATGACTGGAATACGAATCCCAGTACTTTTCCCCGCAATGTGGCACGGCTGTCTTCATCCAGAGTAAAAATATCAATATTATCCAGATGAACTTTTCCTGACGTTGGCAGATCCAATCCTGCTAATAACCCTAATAAAGTTGATTTACCAGAACCTGATGCGCCTATAATTGCGATGGCTTCGCCTGCGCTTACTTTTAAGTCTATATTCTGCAGTATGGTCAACTGTTCATCACCGGTGGTAACCTGCTTGGTAAGCGCAGTTGTCCAGAGAATAGGCTGTTTAACAAGATTATCTGACATGAAAAAATTCCTAATTAATCTGATTTTTCTTTTAATTTTTATACCAAATGCAAAAGCTGAGCCTGTGCAGTCTGTTATGGTATTTGGTGATAGCCTATCTGCTAGCTACGGTATCCCTACTGAAGCTGGATGGGTTGAGTTACTTAAACAACGGTTAAAATCTCAGTCCACTGAATACCATGTAATCAATACCAGTATCAGTGGCGAAACAACGCTTGGTGGACGTAAACGAATTGAACAGGCGCTTAAAATACATCGCCCCAATATTGTCATTCTTGAACTTGGTGCCAATGATGGTCTGCGCGGATTGCCTATCAAATCCATCTACGAGAATCTTGCGGCGATTATCAAAATTTGCCAGCAGAATAATGTGCTGGTCCTCCTTGCTGGCATGCAGCTACCTCCCAACTATGGCATTTCGTATACACAAAAGTTCCAGAATATTTTCCCACAATTGGCAGAAGATCATCAAATCAAGCTGATCCCTTTCTTACTGGCCGGATTTGGTGATAAAAACGATCTCTTTCAGGCTGATGGCGTACATCCCAATGAACAGGCCCAAGAAATAATTGTTGAGAACGTCTGGCAGGTTTTACATACCCTGTTTAAACATAACCGGATTGCAATCAGCCCAGATACCCAGCTGCACATTATATCACGGTAGTTTTATTACACCTGCGGCAAAGCAACTATACCTCCAGCGAGGTATCCAGATTATCCAGAAATTTTTTCAAATCATTCGCCAACAATGATTTTAATTGCAATCGTTCACCGGATACCGGATGCAGAATATCCATCGTGTACGCATGTAGAAACATTCTCGCCAAACCGGTTGAGTGATCAAGTTTTGCAAGTTGCTTATTCATGGCAAAGTCCCCATATTTATCATCACCGGCAATCGGGAAACCAAGATGAGCCAGATGAACCCGAATCTGATGGGTACGTCCTGTTCTCAATTCAGCGTCCAGCAAGCTAAAACTCTTCCATGATTTGTGCAGTGTAAATATCGTATGCGCCAGTTGCGCTTTTTGCTCTTTATGCTCACCGGACGACACGGCAACACGCCGCTCACCCGCCGCGGTGACATATTTATTTAATGCCAGCTTTACATGCTGTTTGGCATTGCGCCATTCCCCTTTGACAAGCACCAGATAATGCTTCTCGGTCAACCCTTCCCTGATCTGTCGATGTAATTCCACCAATGCGCTGCGCTTCTTGGCAAGCAGCAATACGCCCGACGTCTCTCGGTCCAGGCGGTGAACCAATTCAAGAAATTTCCAGGTTGGATTTTGCGCACGCAGTTGCTCAATGACGCCAAAACTCACTCCACTTCCCCCATGAACCGCAACACCAGCAGGTTTATCGATCACCAGCAATGCATCATCTTCAAACAACACTTCAAAATCGATTCGTTGCGATGAAGTAATTTGCACCGAATCTAACGATTTCCTTTCTTCTCTTTTAATCGGCGGAATACGCACCATATCGCCTGACAACAATCGATAACTCGCATTAACCCGCTTACCATTCACACGCACCTGGCCACTTCGCAACAACTGGTAAATATGACTTTTTGGCACATCCCTGTAGCGTTTGAACAGAAAATTATCAATCCGTTGATCGTGACTATCCTCACCAATATATTCCTTTATGACCGAAACAGGCAGTGAGTTCTTCTGCGGCACGATCGGGGCCGCGAACCTTACCTTACCCGCAATTTTCAATTGTACGTTCAAATTATCCTTAAATTCCCAAATATACCACTCTTTTTAGTCCATAACCCTGTAGAATATAAGAGCAAGTAAGCATCATGTTAAATTTATTCACGTGATCTTATAAAATAGAAAAAGTGATGAATATGCTCCGCTCTTTTACATAATATTAGTTGCGTTATCAAAATATTTATATAAAATTTGCTACGGGAAGCATGAAAACTTTCATTATTTAATCAATTTAATTTTACAAAAAGCATACCGCCTATAGCAGCAAAAGTGATAGAATAAACAACAAATCGCATTAATAGAAAGAAACAACTAATTGATAAATAGAAATTTTAATAAAATAAAAACAACAGAACCTCGTCGTCGTAGTTGCGTATACCCAAAAATGCTGACTGATAAATATCAGGATAGCGTACCCGTGAACAAGACACGTAAGGCATATAAATGAGACGAATGTTATTTAATGCAACTCAGCCTGAAGAGCTACGAGTTGCCATTGTTAATGGTCAAACACTTGTTGACCTTGATATCGAATCGGTTAGCAAAGAGCAGCGAAAAAGCAATATCTACAAAGCAGTGATTACACGTATAGAACCCAGCCTGGAAGCTGCGTTTGTTGATTACGGCTGCGAGCGCCATGGCTTTCTGCCATTCAAGGAAATATCCCCATCCTGTTTTAGTGATACCGGCAACTCTGGTAGCGGACGCATTCAAGATCTGCTACGTGAAGGCCAGGAACTGATTGTTCAGGTCGATAAGGATGAGCGCGGAAACAAGGGTGCTGCACTGACCACTTATATCTCGCTTGCTGGTCGCTATCTGGTTCTCATACCGAACAATCCGAACAGTGGCGGTGTATCGCGTCGTATTACCGGTGAAGAACGCAATGACCTGCGCGATGTCATCACGAAACTTGAGATACCGGCAGGCATGAGTATTATTGCCAGAACAGCTGGCATCGGACGCAGTGAAGAAGAGCTGCAATGGGATTTAAATTACCTGGCACAACTTTGGTTTGCCATTGAAGAAGCCGCCAAAAATCAGGACGGTGTTTTTCTTATTTACCAGGAAAGTAGCCTGGTTATTCGCGCGATTCGTGATTATTTTAATTACGAAATCGGCGAAATTCTGATCGACAACCGTGAAATCTACGAACAGGCAAGCCAGTTTATGGCGCACGTGATGCCTGCCAATGTGGACCGCCTTAAATTTTATCACGATGATGTCCCTTTATTCTCGCGCTTCCAGATCGAGCATCAGATTGAAACCGCCTACTCCCGTCATGTGAGCCTCCCATCGGGTGGCGCTATTGTCATTGACCACACTGAAGCGCTGGTTTCGGTTGATGTCAATTCTGCCCGTGCTATCCGTGGTCTGGATATCGAGCATACCGCACTGAATACCAATCTTGAAGCTGCCGATGAAATTGCACGCCAACTCCGGTTACGCGATCTGGGTGGACTCATCGTTATCGATTTTATCGATATGGATGTACAACGTAATCAGCGTGAGGTGGAAGCAAGGCTACATGAAGCACTGCGGCAGGACCGCGCGCGCATTCAGGTTGGCAAGATTTCGCGGTTTGGCCTGCTGGAACTGTCCCGTCAACGCTTACGCCCATCGCTGGGTGAAAGCAACTATATATCATGCGCTCGTTGTCATGGCACAGGGTTTATCCGTGGAACCGATTCTTCTGCATTACATGTACTCAGAATCATTCAGGAAGAAGCCATGAAGGAGAATACAAGTGCACTCCACGTCCAGCTTCCTGTTGACGTAGCAACCTACCTGTTGAATGAGAAACGTGCAGAAATTTATGATATTGAAGTCCGTTTAAAAGTGAATGTTGTGTTGGTTCCCAATATCCATTTAGAAACACCGACATATAATATTACCCGGTTGCGCCACGAAGATGTCAAGCCAAACGAAACGCTGGCCAGCTACAAAATGGTTGAAAAGAATGCTGAAGAACTGGTCATGGCCTCTGCTGAACAAAAAGCCAAACCTGTTCGACCCAAAGCTGTCGTGCAAGGCATCACGTCTGCTCAACCAGCACCTATCCGTGAAGATAAATCTCGGGAATCCTCTCTGCTGGATA
>JBBTCY010000153.1:0-1694 GCA_038043005.1 Pseudomonadota bacterium | reverse complement strand
TGGAAAGCGCCGCCGCAGGTGAGGCTGAAGCGGTGGATTTGCCGCTAGACCAGGATGCATCGGGTTTGTTCACGGCAGACTGGAGACCGCTGGTGCCGGCATTGCTGCGGGCAGATGTGCCAGTGGCACAAAGAGCGATGCAGTTTCATCTGAGCCTGGCGCATTCCATTGTTGCCCAGGCGCAACGCATGCATGCGTTGATCCCGTTCGACCGGGTAGGTTTGACTGGCGGCGTGTTTCAGAACAGATTGCTGGCTGAATTGGCAGTTGCGCAGCTTGCCGCCGCCGGATTCACTGCGCACTTGCCGCAGAGACTGCCGTGCAACGACGGCGGTCTCGCGCTCGGGCAGCTTGTCGAGGCGGGGTTTGCCCATGGATGATATGCATATCCGTCTTGCGCACGGTAACGGCGGCAGTTACATGCGCGAACTGATCGAGACCCTGTTCGCACGTCATCTTGCCAATCCGCTGCTTGATGTGCAGACGGATGCGGCTGCATTGCCCGCGATGGAAGGGGTGGTGATGATAACAACCGATGGTTTTACCGTGCAGCCGCTGGAGTTTCCGGGCGGCACTATCGGTTCGCTGGCGGTGCATGGCACAGTAAACGATCTCGCAGTGTCGGGAGCGGTGCCGCATTATCTGACACTCAATGCATTCATTGAGGAAGGTTTCGAAATCGCCAAACTGGAACGCATTGTCATCAGCCTTGCTGCAGCCGCGCGTGAGGCAAAGGTGGTGGTGGTGGCAGGCGATACCAAAGTAGTCCCGCGCGGCGAAGGCGGTGGCCTCTATCTCGCTGCCACCGGTGTTGGCACCCGGCCGCGGCATCTGCAACTTGGTATGGATCGGGTGCAGTCCGGCGATGCGATCCTGGTAAGCGGACCAGTAGGAGATCACGGCATCGCCGTGATGCTGGCGCGCGAGCAGTTCGGTCTGCGCGGCGATCTGCTGTCGGATGCAGCAAGTGTGCTGCCTTTGACGCAGGCACTGACTGCGCTTGCTGGTTTGCGTTTCATGCGCGACCCGACGCGCGGCGGACTCGCCACGGTGATGCACGAAATCTGCCGCGCCACCGGTCTGGAAGTGAGATTGCAGCAAACCGCAATTCCGGTGCGCGGGCAAGTGGCGGCGGTATGCGAGATGCTGGGCTACGACCCAATGTTCCTGGCATGCGAAGGGCGGGTGGTGGCAGTGGTGGAGGCGGCGCAGGCAGCCGAGGCGTTGACGCAATTACAGGCGCTGCCGCAGGGGCGCGAAGCTGCAATCATCGGCAGTGTCCACACAGGACGTGCGCATGTGGTATTGCAAACCGAACTGGGCGGCGAGCGGATTCTGGAAGAGCTGGAAGATGACCCGCTGCCGCGGATATGCTAATGGTTTACTGCTGGCGCATCTATTAGTTTGGCGGCAAGGCATAACGCACATATACTGGCACTATGTCATGGCGGAGAACGGTTTTATGGAGCCTCGCGAGTTTCCTCAGATCGAACAGCAACTCGCACCCGTGTTCGAACGGCATGGGCGTGAGGCGAACAAGCTGCTGCAAATCCTGCGCGAGGTGCAGGAAATCTTTCATTTTATTCCTCCTGCGGCGATCACCTGCATTGCCGCCCATCTCGGCGTGCCGAGAACGCGCGTGGAAGGCGTGGCCGGTTTCTATTCTTTCCTGTCGCTCAAGCCGGTAGGCGAAT
>JBBTCY010000152.1:0-16038 GCA_038043005.1 Pseudomonadota bacterium | reverse complement strand
CGCAGTCACTGGATACGCATGCCGCCATATTTATTGATACCCCACCTGGCGTACAAAACATTCCTGTCTGTCTTTCCAAAGAAAACAACTGCCCGCACCGCTGATAAAAGATAACTGTAGTGTTTGTATTTTGCCGCTATGAACCGGATTACAGCAGAAATAGTGTTGCCAGTCCCAGAAAAATAAAGAAACCACCGCTATCAGTCACTGCAGTGATCATGACGCTGGAGCCAATGGCGGGGTCGCGCCCGAACTTATGCAGTGTCAATGGGATCAATACCCCTAGTAAAGCGGCAAGCAAAAGATTCAGTATCATGGCCAGCGTCATCACCAGACCAAGCGAGGCATTCTGATAGATAATCAGGGTAAATAAACCTACAATGGTGCCCCATATCAGGCCATTGACCGCGCTGACACTGATTTCCTTGATGATTAATTTCCACGCGCTGTTGGTGTTGATTTGCTCGAATGCCAGCGCGCGGACGATCATGGTGATAGTTTGATTGCCTGAATTGCCACCGATACCGGCGATAATCGGCATGAGTGCAGCCAGTGCAACCAGTTTTTCTATGGAGTCTTCAAATACGCCGATGATACGGGAAGCGATAAACGCCGTGACCAGATTGACGGCGAGCCAGACCCAGCGATTCCTGACACTTTTTAAGACGGGTGCAAAAAGATCTTCTTCTTCACTTAAGCCAGCCAGATTAAGCGCCTCACTTTCGGATTTTTCCTGAATGAAATCGATGACCGTATTAACTGTTACTCGTCCCAGTAATTTCCCATTGCCATCGACGACGGAAGCCGAAACCAGATCATAGCGTTCAAAAGCATTGGCTGCCTGCTGAGCGACATCATCAGGGTGTAGTTTGATAATCTCATTGGTCATGACATCTGCGACATGGGTGTCCGGATCACTGACCAGCAGCCGGTTGATCAACAGCACGCCTTTTAACTGCTCATTCCTATCGACAATGAATAACTGGTCGGTATGATCTGGTAGTTCATCCAATCGCCGTAAATAGCGCAGAACCACTTCCAGTCTTACATCTTCACGGATCGTGATGACATCAAAATCCATCAGCGCACCCACTGAATCTTCCGGATACGACATGGCCGCGCGCAGTTGTTCCCGTTCGGTAACCGGTAAGGATTGGAAAACATCATCGATCACATCCTGAGGCAGATCCGGGGCAAGATCTGCGATCTCATCCGTATCAAGATACTCGGTCGCTGCAATCAACTCTTGATTGGCCATGTTGGTGATCAGTGTTTCACGGACAGCATCGGAAGCTTCCAGTAACACTTCGCCATCATGTTCCGCTTTGATTAAGCGCCAGATAAAGAGCCGGTCTGCCAGCGGCAATGCTTCCAAAATATGGGCGATATCGGCCGGGTGCAACTGATCGATCAATTGTTGTAATTCGGCGAGATTCTGTTTCTGTACTGAGGATTCGGCAAGTTCCTGATCAGCTTCATTCTGTAAATTGACAAAACCTTCTACCAGCTTGTATTTGCGAAGTAGGTAAACGATCTGCTGAAGAGGAGTCTGTAAGGTTTCAGTGTTATGATTTGTGTCAGTCATAGCGAATTATCCGATCGAAAACCAACCAATGGCATTTCTTTCCTGTTTATACGGCAAGTAGTTTTTTTAAGGTAGAGAAAAATACTAAACGCTATTAATAGCACAAAGCATATGCGATTTATCGAATTAATTGATCGAGTGAAGACTAAATCAGTTTTACCGGGGCGCTACTGTGGGATTTCTGTTGCATGACGATCTTTATTCCCTGGTCAAGTGATAAAGCAGGAGAGCTGTAATGGGTATCGGATTGGTTTTAAATCGATCGAGCTGCCATCATATCTGTTTATGATGAAAGAACAGGTTCTTACGTCTGTGATTTGAGCATTGCAATGATTGATCTGGTTTCAGGTCTAATCCCGCGCCATAATAAAAATGACTCGGCTGCCTGCTCAACCAGCATGCCCAATCCATCGGCAAGCTGATCTGCGCCCTGTTGCTGTGCAAATTTAAGGAAGCGGGTGGGTTCTTTGCCATACATCATGTCATAGGCGAGTGATCCATGAGCAAAAATATGTAATGGCAGAGCGGGTAACGCATCCTGCAGACTGGCTGACGTTGCGTTAATCACAATGTCAAAGCACTGACCGGAGAAGCTTATGTAATCTCCGGTCATGGTTTGTCCGTAGGGGGAGAATTGCTGCTGTAATGTCTGTGCCTTATGCGGTGAACGGTTGGCGATCGCCAGCATCGACGGACTTTGTTTCAGCAATGGCAGAATAACCCCGCGTGCCGCGCCGCCAGCGCCCATCAGTAATATACGTTTATTAGCGATGGGTATGCTCAGGTTATGTTCTATATCGCGTACTAATCCAGCGCCATCCGTATTATCACCGAGAATTTCCTGATCATCGAATCTGAGTGTATTAACGGCCTGAGCGATACGGGCGCGTTCCGTTAACTGTGTGGATAATCGGTAAGCTTCCAGTTTAAATGGGACGGTCACATTCATGCCTTTGCCACCCTGCTGACGGAATTTTGTCACAGCAAGCTGAAAGCCATCTGGCGGTGCCAGGATCGCGTCATAGCGCAGCGATTGATTGGTCTGTCTGGAAAACAGCGTATGAATCAGGGGTGACTTGCTGTGTGAAATGGGGTTGCCGATAACGGCATACGAATCGATCATAGGGTTTAACCGAGAATATTCTCGCTGATATCACTGGCTATACAGTGTGTCAGAACTGGTGAATACCCAGGTGCGGGTAATGTGCAGAATATCGGTATCGCGGCTGATATCCGGCGGGAAAGGCGCGAACCCATTCTGTCCTGCGAGTTTCACGATATTGATGGCAGCGTTATCGAGAATTTTTTCTCCGGATGAACGGTTGATGCCGATGGATTCCAGCGAGCCATCAGCGCGAATACCGACAGTAAGTTGCAGGTTACCGTAAAGCTTATCTTTTCTGGCGGCTTCAGGATAATTCAGATTGCCGATACGTTCTACTTTCATCCGCCAATCTTCGACATAGCGGGCAAATCGATATTCTTTTGTGCGTGCACCGATAAATTTTCTTTTCGGACGTTTCTGATAGCTGTCGTGATCTTCTTCAATCTGTGCCTGCAAACGTGCGATATCAAGGCTGCGTTGCAGCAAATCAGCACTATCGGGCGTGATCTGGTTTTTCTCCAGTTGATTCGGGCGGGTATCAATCGGCAGTGAAGGCTTGGCCGGATCGATCGCAGCCATTAATTTTTTGGCTTCCATTTCCAGTTGCTTGACTTTCTTTTCTGCGGTGCTGTTATCGGGGGATGGTTTGTTCTTTGGCAATACCGGGAACGGTGTTTTGGCACGCCGATCTTCATCCGTATTGCCACCGCCATCCAGATTCTCCTGCGCGAGCAGTTCTGTTTTTGTCGGCTTTGTGGGAGTTTTGCTGTTAACGAGCACCACTTCCAGTGAGGTGGCTATTTTGTCAAATTGGGGAACTGGAATATGGAAAGTAACCCCAAAAAGTACAATAAGATGAAGAAGCGCTGAAGCCATCATCGATACAGACATGCGATTCGTCTGCGATCGCAGGTAACTGGCCAATGCAGTCAGTATCGTCGTATGTGAACGGATGGAAACAGCCAAAGGATTACGCCTTGATAGTTAAATTTATTTCGATTGTATTATTGTAGGCAACAACGATTTACTTGTCACATGATTAATCGGGAATACCTTAAAGATTAAGACTATGAGTCTTGTTTTTGCAGAAACTCTGCATGCAGGCTACGCTCGAGCAAATCGATCGCGGATATTTCCAGCCGGGCATAGGTGCCAGGTGCCATCTCCGGGAGTGAAGGAATCCGTATGACCAGCGGGATACGTTCCAGCTTCACCAAATTTTCTTTGATGACCTGAGCATTAATCACCTGTATGTTTTCCTGCAACAACCAGCGCAAGCACCAGTATCGTTCCATTGCCCGCTGGAATTCGGTGTAGATGCTATACATGGCTTCAAAATCTCGCATGATGATCAGAAGATCATCACTTTCCCTGGTGTAGGGCGCTGTGTCGCCCGTCAGCAGGGCAATGAGTTGCCGTTGATTGACGAGATCAATGTATCGGCGCATGGGAGAACTGCTCCAGGCATATTGCGCGACACCCAAGCCCTGGTGGGGAGCCGGTGAGGTGCTCATTTTGACTTTGCCATTATTCTGGCTGCGGTAAATGCCGGCAATATTCGCGTCGATCAATTGCTTTCCCCATTCCGTATTGACATAAATCATAAGCTCAGAAACCACTTTGTCAATCGGTGAGCCACGTCGGCGCTCGCTGATGGTAACACGGTCATTGTGTATGTCGAAACTGTAATCGATCTTGTCACTATTCGTATCGCTGGCCTTGCCGCGCATGATTTCCATCTTGCAGGCAAAGTTCCATAGTAACCGTAACTCTTTGCCGAAAGGATGATCGAGATTTGCTTTGTTTAAAGTGGTTTCATTGAAATGCTGTTCCAGTGTGTTATGGCGCAAGTTTGATACGATGTTTATTTTCTCGATGCGGCTGGTGGTGTTAAGAACAGTGAAGTCGTCGGATACATCGATATATAGTGAGAGTGCAGGGCATGCCCTGCCTTCTGCCAGAGTGAAATGATTAATAATGGTATCCGGCAGCATGGTGATCTTGTTTCCCGGAAGATACACCGTTGATAAACGTTCAGCCGCGATCTGATCAAGTGCTGATCTGGGGTAAATTCCTAATGCCGGTGCGGCAATATGAATGCCGATACGAAAACTGCCCAGTGTTAAGGGCGTTACAGAGAAGGCATCATCAATTTCTGTTGTTGAAGCATCATCGATGCTGAATGCAGCCACATCGGCGACGGGTAAACCGGAAACATTGTCCAGTACCGGTTGGGTATTTGCTTCACCAAAATCTGTTCCAGTCGGGAAATGTTCCCAGATAAACTGATTGAAGTGATAATCATGGGATGATGGAATGGCACCACATTTTTCCATGAGTTTTACTACGGTCAGTTTTTTCTCGGTACATGTTTTTTCAAGTGCTTTCCATTCAATGGAATTTTTTTCCGGCTTGTAGAGCAAACTGGGTATGTGAGCGCTGAATTCTTCCGGTAAAACAAAATTGCTTAATTGCTCGACATAGCGTGACTGCTTTATAGCCTGCAGGCGTTTTTTTTCCTGACTGGCTAATGCGGCTTTCAGGATATCGGGTGGTGCAGCCTTGTAGCGACCTAGTCCCTTTTTGTAGAAATACATGGGGGCACTGTGAAGCAGTAACAATGTAGCGGCTGCTTCCACCGGGCTGGGAGAATGGCCGAAGTAGTCGGCAGCCAGCGTATTGCTGGCAAATTCTGTATCATTTGCACAGCATTCCCATAGGAAATCGGGGTCCAGTTCATCGGCGACTTGTTGAACGTGGTGCATGAATTCGGTTAAAGGAGGGGCATCAAAGCGAAACAAGACCGATGTAGCCTTGATTTTTGAACGCTTGCCATGTACGGCTTCGACCTGCAGGGAAGTATTATTGTCCGCAAGGATGGCGCCAACCTTAAAGGTTCCAGCTTCTTCATAAAAAACATTCATAAAATAATTTTTATAGTTGAAATTGGAAAGTTGGAGCAGATGGGTTGCATTAAAGGAGATTTAGTTGTTAAGAAAGAAGTCGGTGGTTTTTATACTCAATCTAAAGAGCTATTTAATTAAAGTATCAGGGCTTGTCAATCCGGCATTATATACGAGACATTTAATCAACATGAGAATTGGTCAATATTTGTTACATTGGATGACTGTTACTATCATTTGTTCCTTGACCAGATGAATTTATCCGGCATCGGTTTGATGCCTTGTGGAATCTAATAAAGAGAGATAAAGATGAGAACCATTTGTATCATGCTGTGCAGTGCCATGATCTTGTTGTGTCTGGTGGCATGCACCCATCAGAAAATACCATCCGATCAAGGTGCCATAAGAAATGTTGATGAATGGGTGCGTGCCACGACAGTTCCTTTATCCGATAACCTGGATGGTTATCATCATGCAGTTTCAACCTTGCATTCAGGCGCACAACGCTATTTTGATCAAGGGCTTGTCATGAGCTTTGCTTTCAATCATGCGGAATCGGTTCGGTCATTCCGTGCCGCGCAGACATTGGACCAGAATTGTGCGATGTGTTATTGGGGAGAGGCGCTGGCCCTGGGTCCGAATATCAATGTTACGAGACATGGTCAGGTGATCATGGAGAGTGAAGCGCATATGGCGGCTTATACGGCCATTCAGAAAGCTGTTTCATTAAAGGACCGTGTGACTGAAAAAGAGCGTGACTATATTGATACATTGGCTGTACGGTATCACGCGGACGCTTCAGTCGACAGAAGTCAGCTGGATATTGCGTATATGAATGCAATGCGCAGCCTGTCTCTGAAATACCCTGACGATAATGATGCAGCGGCCTTGTTTGCGGAAGCCATGATGGATACGATGCCCTGGAATTACTGGATTAATCCGGATATACCCAGGGCATTGACGAAAGAAGTGATCGCAACATTGGAAACGGTACTGAATCGTGCGCCGAATCATCCTTTGGCCTTGCATTTGTATATTCATGCGGTCGAAGCTTCTTCAACACCGGGGCGTGCCGAGAGCGCTGCAGATCGATTGCGCAATCTGGTGCCATCAGCAGGGCATCTTGTTCACATGCCTTCACATATATATTGGCGTGTCGGGCGCTATCAGGATGCAGCAGAAGCTAATGCCCAGGCCATTGCGGTAGATGAAAATTATATTGCGACTTGCCATGTGCGGAATTTCTATTCCGCTGTTTATTATCCGCACAATCTTCATTTCCTGTGGGCTGCTTACAGTATGGAGGGGCGAAGTCAGCTTGCCGTTAAAACAGCGCGTAAAATTGCTGCAAGTATCCCAATGGAAATGGTTGAACGGTTTCCGGTGACAGAGTTCTTCAAGACCATTCCACTGTTGGCGCTGGCTAATTTTGGCCAATGGAGCGAAATCCTGATCGAACCACAGCCGTCTGTTCATCTGCTCTTCTCAAATGGTATCTGGCGGTATGTGCGTGCCGTTGCCTATACAAAACTTGGTCAACTTGATGCGGCCCGTATGGAATATGCTGCGCTGCAGACAATACGTCAGGCAACCGGTGTTGCACAGCTGGATGCAGTGGATTATCCGGCAACCCTGCTTCTGCAAATTGCCGATCAGTTGGTGCAAGGTGAAATTCTGATGGCTGAGGGAAGTCATGCGAAGGCGATCGATAGTTTCAAAGCCGCAGTGACGATACAGAGTCAACTACCCTATACTGAACCGCCATTCTGGTACTACCCGACCCAGCTGTCGTTAGGGAAAGCCTTGCTTGAATCGGGAGATGGCGCGCAGGCCGAGAATGTGTATCGTGAGAATCTTAAGCACTATCCGAAAAACGGCTGGGCGCTCTATGGATTAATGCGGGCTCTTGAGGTGCAGGGAAAAGATTCCAATGCCGTAAGGGTGGAGTTTAATCGGGCATGGCAACGTGCAGATGTGAAGTTGTCCGCATCGAGATTCTAAGAAGACTCCAGAAGCCTGGAAAATAGCTGAATAACTACTCGGATTCTGATCTTTTCTGCTTCTCCAGGAATACTTGAATGGCATTTTTTAATTCAGAATTGGGTAGTGTTGCAGCAAACTGACTTAAGCATGCTTTGCCTGACTGGCTCAATGTTGATTTTCTTTTGATACGTTTTTGATTTAGCAGCAGTTCCTGATTTTTAACATAATAATGTGCTTGCACCAAAATTTGAATTGCAGTAACTTCCCATTCCAGCTTCTGTAGCTTTAATAACAGCGACGGAGAAATAAGCTTTAATTTTGAAGCAATTGAACTATTCTCAGCCAGAATAATGAGCTTGCCATTTGTGATCTGACCAAGGCGGCAGTGTGGCGCGAGATGAGACGGAACAATCTTGAGAAATATCAATTGCTTTTCATATAACTGGTTGGCCTGAGAAAATAATTCCTGGTATATCGGTGTTTTACCCAGAATACCAAAATAAGAATTTAGTTTATGAGAGGCCATGGTTATTTAAAAATATCCAGTACAAAGATTATGAATATTATTTTGATTACTAACAAATCAGAGCGGGTAAAGAAACTCGCTCTGACCAGTAAGCACCTTACACTATTAGCCAGTGTATTTCTAATAATGGTTGTAATAGTGGCTTTTGTTTTGAATTTCTTTTCGTGGCGCTATGCCGACAGGATTGATGCGCCTATTTTAAGAGCGCTGCTGGTAAGCCCGCAAGAGGAAAGGCATCAAAAAATTCAGCGGCATCTACATGAAAATCTGAATGTGATGGCGATCAAGCTGGGGCAGATGCAGGCGCAGTTAATGCGTTTAGATGCGCTCGGTGAGCGATTGATGAAGTCATCCGGTATCGAGTCGGATGATATCGTATTTGACCAGACGCCAGGGCAAGGCGGCATACATTCTGAGTTCGCTGCGGAAGAACTGACATTCGGTGAATTCAACCATAAACTGCAAGAGCTATCTTATATGCTGGATGAGCGGGTGGATAAACTGGGAGCACTGGATTCACTGTTGCGCCATGACAAGCTCAGTAAGCATATTTTGCCATCTGAAATGCCGGTTGAAACGGACTGGTACTCATCCGGGTACGGGTACAGAATAGATCCGTTCACAGGAAAACGTGCCTTTCATGAAGGAGTCGATTTCTCGGCGGCAGTCGGTACACCGATAAAAGCTGCTGCGGGAGGCGTGGTGATCTACTCAGATCGACATGCTGAATATGGTAATATGATCGAGATTGACCATGGCGATGATCTGGTCAGTCGCTATGCGCATGCATCCAAGCTTTTCGTCAATCTTGGGCAGGTCGTGTTAAAGGGGCAGAAAATTGCGGAAGTCGGCAGTACCGGGCGTTCAACAGGGCCACATCTGCATTTTGAGATCAGGCATAAAAATATCGCACAAAACCCATCACGGTTCCTGAAAAAACCCGGTTGATTTGTGCAAGGCAAAGGGAATGTCAATTACTTATAAGATCGTACTGTTGCCATCCGCTATCTCATCGTTTTTCCAGGTAAAGTTTAATTGTTGTTTGCAGACATTGGATTAATCCGGAAAGAGTTGTCTTTTTGCGCATTGTTAGAAGTGAATTGATAAGTTCTCAAATTTTTTATAAGGCAGGGTAAAAATATCCTCCTTTTACATCGACAGATTGTTTAAATTGAATTTTTTCGAGACTCTATGCTAAGTAATCTACTTAAAAAGCTTTTTGGTAGCCGCAATGACCGGATGGTCAAGCAGTATTCGCAAGCTGTGCGTGTTATTAATGGATTGGAATCAGCGATTGCAGGTCTGTCCGATGATGATTTACGTGTCAGAAGTAATGAATTCAAACAACGTATTCACAATGGAGAAACGCTGGACACAATCTTGCCGGAAGCATTTGCAGTGGTACGCGAGGTAGGGAAACGAGTGTTGGAAATGCGCCATTTTGACGTGCAACTTATCGGCGGCATGGTGCTGCATGATGGAAAGATTGCCGAAATGCGGACTGGTGAAGGCAAGACGCTCATGGCAACTTTACCAGCATACTTGAATGCACTGTCTGGCAAAGGGGTTCATATTGTTACGGTTAATGACTACCTGGCGAAACGTGACGCCGAATGGATGGGAAGAATCTATCGATTTCTTGGTATGAATGTGGGTGTGATCTTCTCGCAGATGGCGCATGAAGATAAACAGGCTGCTTACGCTGCTGATATCACCTATGGCACCAATAATGAATATGGTTTCGATTACCTGCGGGATAATATGGTTACGCACCCGCTTGAGCGCGTACAGCGTGTGCTTAACTTTGCGATTGTGGACGAAGTGGATTCGATTCTCATCGATGAGGCGCGTACCCCACTGATTATTTCGGGTCATGCGGAAGGTGATACGGAAATATATATCCGCATTAATGCGCTGATTCCAAAACTTGTACGTCAGGAAACAGAAGAAAGTTCAGGGGATTACAGCGTTGATGAAAAATCTCATCAGGTATTGCTCAGCGAGGCTGGTTTTGAGCATGCGGAAAGATTGCTGGCAGGCGCCGGATTATTGAAGCCAGGAAGCAGTCTTTATGACCCGGCTAATATTAGTCTGATTCATCATCTGAACGCAGGGTTGCGTGCACATAGCCTGTATTTCCGTGATCAACACTATGTGATCCAGAATGATGAAGTAGTAATTGTCGATGAATTTACAGGACGTTTGATGTCCGGTCGACGTTGGTCTGATGGATTGCATCAGGCAGTAGAGGCGAAAGAAGGGGTTGCAATTCAGAACGAGAATCAGACGCTTGCTTCCATTACTTTCCAGAATTATTTCCGCATGTATCAGAAGCTGTCAGGCATGACAGGGACTGCTGATACTGAAGCTGCCGAGTTTCAACAGATTTATGGATTGGAAACGGTCATTATTCCGACACATCGTCCAATGATTCGTGATGATCGGATGGATCAGGTATTCCGTACGATGAAAGAGAAGAACGATGCAATTGTTGAAGGGGTGAAAGAGTGTTATGCGCATGGGCAGCCTGTGCTGGTGGGTACGACATCAATTGAGAATAACGAACTGTTATCCAGATTGCTGGATCGCGTGAATTTGCCGCATCAGGTGCTCAATGCCAAGCAGCATGCGAGTGAAGCAAATATTATCGCCCAGGCTGGACGCCCTAAAATGATCACCATTGCCACGAATATGGCGGGACGTGGTACTGATATTGTGCTGGGTGGTAATCCTGAACCTGAAATCGAACGTATTCGGCATGATGAAAAGTTAAGTGAGGAAGCAAAAGCAGCGCGTGTGAAAGAAACATATGAGAAATGGAAAATCACGCATGATGAAGTATTGAGTAAAGGTGGTTTGCATATTATAGGCACCGAACGACATGAATCGCGTCGGGTGGACAATCAGTTGCGCGGACGTTCAGGCAGGCAGGGCGATCCGGGATCCAGTCGTTTTTATCTTTCACTGGAAGACCCTCTGTTGCGCATATTTGCTTCCGATCGTGTTGCAAATATCATGACGCGTTTGAAAATGCCGGAGGGGGAGGCGATCGAGCATCCATGGGTTACGCGTGCTATTGAAAATGCACAGCGCAAGGTAGAAGCCAGAAACTTTGATATGCGTAAGCAGTTGCTGGAATATGATGACGTGGCGAATGATCAGCGCAATGTAATCTATCAGCAGAGGAATGAGCTATTAGAAACAGGGCACGATATCTCAGAAACGATCGTGGCGATACGTGAAAGTGTGTTGTGTGACCTGTTTGATTTGTATATTCCACCGCAAAGTGTTGAGGAACAATGGGATGTTCCTGGATTAGAGAAAGCGCTTATAACTGAGTTCCAGTTGCATTTCCCTGTTCACGAATGGCTGGAAAAGGAGCCAGACTTGCATGAGGATAATTTACGCCTGCGGGTGGTTGATCTTGCTAATGAACACTATCAAAGTAAGGTAGACCATATTGGCGCTGAGGTGATGCATCAATACGAACGTGCTGTCATGTTGCAGACTCTGGATATGCACTGGCGGGAACATCTGGCCGCACTGGATCATTTGCGCCAGGGAATCCATTTGCGTGGCTACGCCCAAAAGAATCCAAAGCAGGAATATAAACGTGAAGCTTTTGAGCTATTCACCAATATGCTTGAAGAGATTAAGAGGGAAGTGACAAAAATACTGCTGGCTGTCCAGATAAAGAATGAACAACAGGTTGAGGCGGTGACTGAAACTTTGCGGTCGCCGGAGAATATACAACTGCACCATGAAGCCTATCAAGGTTCTCTGGAAGCAGAGCCTGAACACGCAATGGTACAGCAGGATGATAAGGCGCAACCCTTTGTGCGCCAGAATGATAAAGTAGGCCGTAATCAGCCATGTCCTTGTGGGTCAGGTAAGAAGTACAAGCAGTGTCATGGCAAGATCAAATAATGCTGGTTGAGAAGAGATGATTCTGAAGGTAGAGAATAAGTTCTGGACAGTTTTGGCTCTCGCATATTTTATTTAATCTTGCGGTAACGTGAATCGTTAAAGTGCTAGAAAACTAGGTATACCATTTTGAGGTTATGGTATACTTCGCATTTTTATAAAATCCACTTTGTGTGTATTTTATTGATTCAGAAAAGCAGAATAGATATGGCGTTAAAGTGTTTTGGCGGTTTTATTGATAGATTTCGTGAAAAATATTACTGATGGAATAGTTATATGGCAGATAGTTTTAGTATCGATAGTGAAATGAGTGGCAGGAGAAAGTTCTTGGTCGCCATAACTTCTGTGGCGGGTGGGGTTGCCGGTGCGGGTATTGCAACTCCCTTTCTGATGAGCATGATGCCTAGTGAGCGAGCTAAAGCAGCAGGAGCGCCGGTTGAGGTTGATATTTCAAAGCTGGAGCCGGGTATGCTGCTGATGGTGGAATGGCGCGGCAGGGTTGTGTGGGTTTTAAACCGAACACCCGATATGCTGGCAACGCTCAAAAAGGTGGAAGATCAACTGGCAGATCCAAATTCGGAAAAGAAACAACAACCAGACTACGCACAAAATCCAACGCGCTCCATTAAACCGGAAATTCTGGTTACCGAAGGAGTTTGTACACATTTAGGATGTTCTCCTGTTTTTAGAAAAGAGATTGCTCCTGCAGATCTTGGTCCTGATTGGCTTGGAGGTTTCTTCTGTCCTTGTCATGGATCGAAATTTGATTTAGCTGGCCGTGTGTATAAAAGTGTGCCGGCACCAACTAATATGGTTGTTCCTCCCCATACGTACCTGAGTGACAATCGTCTTCTAATTGGATCTGAAAGTGAGGGATCTGTATAAATGAGTACGTTATATAGTTCAATGATTGAATGGATAGATAAGCGTTTTCCATTAACTTCAAACTGGAAAGCGCATCTTTCCGAGTATTATGCACCTAAGAATTTTAACTTCTGGTATTACTTTGGCTCATTGGCGCTACTAGTGCTGGTGAATCAACTGCTAACCGGAATTTTCCTGACCATGAATTACAAGCCGGATGCAAGTCAGGCTTTTGCATCGGTTGAATACATCATGCGGGATGTGGATTTCGGATGGCTAATCCGCTACATGCATTCCACGGGAGCATCCATGTTTTTTGTGGTGGTGTATTTGCACATGTTTCGTGGGATGATGTACGGTTCTTATCGCAAGCCACGTGAATTATTATGGCTGGTTGGTATGGCGATATTCTTTGTCCTCATGAGCTTGGCTTTCACAGGATATATTTTGCCCTGGGGACAGATGTCCTACTGGGGAGCACAAGTGATCGTGAGCATGTTTGGAGCAATCCCAGTAATTGGTGATACGCTTACGCAGTGGATTCTGGGTGATTTTACGCTGTCGGATGCTGCACTGAATCGATTCTTTGCTTACCACGTTGTAACGCTGCCTGTATTGCTGGTGGTATTGGTCTTTGTGCATGTTCTGGCACTACATGAAGTTGGCTCAAATAATCCGGATGGTATTGAAATAAAGGCAAATAAAAATCCAAAGACAGGAATTCCTGTGGATGGTATACCATTTCATCCTTATTACTCAGTTAAAGATATTGTCGGTGTGGTTGTATTCTTGATGGTATTTTGTGGAATTATCTTTTTTGCACCAGAAATGGGTGGATATTTCCTGGAATTCAATAACTTTATACCAGCGAATACGCTACAAACACCGGATCACATCGCACCAGTCTGGTACTTCACGCCTTACTACTCGATGTTGCGGGCAGTTACCGTTAATTTTCTGTGGATAGATGCGAAGTTGTGGGGTGTTATATTGATGGCGGCTTCTGTTGTGGTATTCTGTTTCTTGCCATGGCTGGATAGAAGTCCCGTGAAATCAATTCGCTATAAAGGACCTTATTTCAAGATTGCGTTAACACTTTTTGTTATCAGCTTTTTTGTACTGGGCTGGCTCGGAACAAAATCTCCTACCCCGTTATATACTTTGTTAGCACAAATCTTTACGGTTATTTATTTTGCTTTCTTCGTTTTGATGCCTTGGTATAGCAAGATAGATAAAACAAAACCTGAGCCAAAAAGAGTACAAAAATGAAGAAAATAAAGATACTTGCAATTATCTTATGTATGGCTCCGCTTAGTCTGTTTGCGGCAGGGTCTGGCGTGGAATTAGATAAAGCACTAATTGATACAAATGATCAGGCATCAATACAACGAGGTGCTAAGACTTTTGTTAATTATTGTTTGACTTGTCATGGTGCAAGCTTTATGCGCTATAACCGTCATCGGGATATTGGTCTAAGTAATGAAGAAATTCTGGACCAGCTTGTCTATACAGGTCAGAAATCCGGTGACTTAATGGTTTCTGCCATGAGGAAGAAAGAGGGTGAAGGATGGTTTGGGGTTGTGCCGCCAGATCTGTCAGTCATTGCGCGCTCGCGGGGTGCGGATTGGCTGTATAGCTATCTGAGAGCATTCTATCGGGATGAGGCAACAACGACAGGATGGAACAATCTCGTGTTTGATCGGGCTGCTATGCCGCATGTGCTGTATCAACTACAGGGTGAACAGAAACTCGTTGTGAAAGGTTCCGGAAAGGATGAGACGAAGAATCTGATACTTGAAAAGCCAGGTATGATGATGGCAGTCGAATATGATCGGTATGTGGCCGATCTGGCAAATTATCTGGTTTATATCGGTGAACCGCATGCTAAAAAGCGTGAGGAAATAGGAATCATGGTAATGATATTTTTGCTTGGTATGCTAGTACTGGCATATGCGTTGAAACATGAGTACTGGAGAGACATTCATTGATGATCATCAAGTTTATTGCTGATATTTATCCTAAGTCAGAGAATAAAAAATTATGATGACATTATATTCAACAATTACTTGTCCATATAGCCATCGTTGTCGCATTGTTTTGCACGAGAAAGATATGGATTTCCAGGTAATTGATGTTGATCCAAATAATAAATCAGAGGACTTGGCGGTAATGAGTCCTTATGGTCGAGCACCTATTCTGGTTGAACGTGATCTTGTGCTGTATGAGTCAAATATTATCAATGAATATATTGATGATCGGTTTCCGCATCCGCAATTGATGCCTGCCGATCCAGTAATGCGTGCGCGTGCACGCTTACTGTTATATCGTTTTGAACAGGAGTTATTCTGTCACGTTGATGCAATTGAAGGCACTGATCAGAAAGCAGCAGATAAAGCGCGACATGTAATAGCGGATAATCTTACTGTTATTTCACCGATTTTTGAGAAACAGAAATTCATGCTGGGTGACGAATTCTCAATGCTGGATGTGGCGATTGCGCCATTGCTATGGCGTTTGGAGCATTATGGAATTTGTCTTCCCAAACAGGCAGCACCGTTGTTGAAGTTCTCTGAAAGATTGTTCAGTCGGCCACTATTTATTGATGCGCTGTCAGCATCAGAGAAAGTAATGCGTAAATAATGAGTGTCAATTCAACTAAACCGTATTTGATTCGGTCAATTTATGATTGGTGCGTAGATAGTGGCTTTACTCCTTTCATTTCAGTAAAAGCTTATCCAGAAATGGATATACCCGCTGAATATCTGAAAGATGGTGAGATTGTTTTTAATGTGAGTCAGAATGCCGTACAAGACTTAGTTATTAATAATGATATGGTCTATTTTATGGCAAGATTCAATGGAATCTCTAGGAGGCTGGAGATACCTATATCTGCTGTTAAAGGAATATTTGCAAAAGAAGTCAATCAAGGAATGGCATTCTCGTCTGACTCAGAGGAAGACAAGGGTCGCGCGAAATCTCAAAATAAAAAGAGTAACTCTCTCTCCGATTCTGAGGCAAAAATTTCAAAAAATATTCGCAAATCAAAGTTACGAATAGTCAAATAGATACAATGAATTAAATTCTAATAGTTTTATGCCGGCATAGCTCAGATGGTAGAGCAGCTGATTTGTAATCAGAAGGTCCCGAG
>JBBTCY010000151.1:0-8390 GCA_038043005.1 Pseudomonadota bacterium | reverse complement strand
TGATGCCACCAGTTCATCATCCAGCGGCTTAATAAACCGCATATTGGCAACCGTCGCGTCCAATTCTTCCGCTGCCGCCAGACAAGGCGCCAGCATGCTGCCGAAGGCGAGCAGGGCAATTTTCTTTCCTTGATGACGGATTTCACCCCGGCCAACCGGCAATGTGGACATTTCCTTTTTTGGCTTTTCCCCTGTCCCAATGCCTCGGGGATAGCGTACCGCAGTAGGTGTATCCAGTTTAAATGCGGTATAGAGCATCTGCCGACATTCATTCTCATCCGATGGCGCCATGACAGTCATATTGGGAATACAGCGCAGGTAGGTCAGATCAAAGCTGCCCGCATGCGTGGGGCCATCGGCCCCCACCAGTCCGGCACGATCAATGGCAAATACAACCGGCAAATTCTGGATCGCCACATCATGGATCAACTGATCGTACGCACGCTGCAGGAACGTTGAATAAATAGCCACCACAGGCTTCAAGCCATCACAAGCCGCACCGGCTGCAAATGTCACGGCATGCTGCTCCGCTATCCCCACATCAAAATAACGGTCTGGAAATTCTTCAGAAAAACGGACCAGCCCGGATCCTTCGCGCATTGCGGGCGTAATTCCAATCAACCGACTGTCTTTAGCTGCCATGTCGCATAACCAGTCACCAAATATCTGAGTATAGGCCGGCTTGCTGGCTGGTTTGACGACAATGCCTTCTTTCGGATTAAACTTGCCGACACCGTGATACAAAACCGGATCATCTTCAGCAACCTTGTAGCCCGCACCTTTCCGCGTGACGACATGCAAAAACTGGGGACCGTCCAGAAGCTTGATATTATTAAGTGTTGTGATCAGCACATCCAGATCATGGCCATCAATCGGGCCGATATAATTAAAACCAAATTCTTCAAACAATGTTCCCGGCGTGACCATGCCTTTCATGTGTTCTTCAGCGCGTTTAGCCAGCTCCAGCATCGGCGGCACCACGCCCAGCACTTTCTCGCCGGCACGGCGAGCGGTTGCATAGAATCGTCCCGACATCAGCTTGGCCAGATAATTGTTGAGCGCACCCACAGGACGTGATATCGACATGTCGTTGTCATTCAGAATGACCAGCAGGTTGGCGTCCATCACACCAGCATTATTCAGTGCTTCAAATGCCATCCCCGCACTCATGGCGCCATCTCCGATGATCGCAACGGCACGGCGGCCTGTTTTTTCCAATCGGGCAGCCACGGCCATGCCCAGTGCAGCGCTGATGGACGTACTGGAATGCGCGGTACCGAATGCATCATATTCACTTTCATCACGTCGCGGGAATCCGGCAACACCGCCTTTCATGCGCAGCCTGCTCATTCCTTCGCGCCTGCCGGTCAGTATCTTGTGCGCATAAGTCTGGTGACCAACGTCCCACACCAACTGATCATGCGGCGTATTAAACACGTAATGCAAGGCAATGGTTAATTCGACTGTTCCCAGATTGGATGACAGGTGTCCGCCAGTTTTCGCAACCGATTCAATAAGGAAGCTACGCAATTCCTTGGCAAATTGGGGTAATTTTTTTGGATCCAGTTCACGTAACTGGGATGGCGAGTTTATGGTATCAAGCAGTGGATACATTCAGAACCTGAAAATAAAATTAGATGGGAAATAATAACTAGAATTTACGTTTAATTATGAAATCAGTGACCTGACGCAACCGTAACGCCGCATCGTCAAAACCACTTAATGCCTGATAGGCATCATGCTGCAATTTGTCAGCCAATTCACGTGCTTCACTGATTCCGAGAATGCTGACATAGGTGGGTTTGTTATTCTCTGCATCCTTGCCTGCAGTTTTCCCCAGTGTTGCGGTCGTTGCTTCCGCGTCCAGCAGATCATCAATGACCTGGAAAGCAAGTCCCACACATTTCGCAAAGTGATCCAACTGACTCAATTGCGCATCATCCAGCCGGTTACGACAGCGCGCACCCAGCATCACTGCAGCACGAATCAGCGCACCCGTTTTGTGAATATGCATAAACTCCAGTTCCGGCAGACTCAATGTCTTGCCGACACTATCCAGATCAAATGCCTGTCCACCGGCCATGCCTCGAGAGCCAGATGCCAACGCCAGTTGCGCAATCATTGCCAGTTGAGTCTCCGCCGTATCTGCCAGACGATTCTCCGCCATCAGTTCAAATGCCAGTGTCTGCAGACTATCCCCGGTCAATAATGCCGTTGCCTCGTCAAATTCTATATGGCAGGTCGGTTTGCCCCGCCGCAATATATCATCATCCATGCACGGCAAATCGTCATGCACCAGCGAATAGGCATGGATCAACTCCACGGCGGATGCAACAATTGTCACCCGCTCCACATCGGCGGAACTCAATTCACCGGCAGCAAAAGCCAGTAATGGTCGTACGCGCTTTCCCCCGCCCAGAACAGAATAGCGCATTGCCTTATGCAATCGTTCCGGGACACAGTTAGTCGCTGGCAATCGAGATTGCAGGTAAGTTTCAATGCGTGCCTGACAATGACTTGTCCAGTTTTGAAAATCAGCGCTCATCAATATCGGACTTTGTAAAATTCTTCAGCATATCCGCCTCCAATATGCGAACCTGTTGCTGCGCACTGTGTAATTTACCCTGACAGTATTGCAGCAACTCCGCTCCGCGCTTATACGCTGAAAGAGACGCTTCCAATGACATCTGCCCCACTTCCATTGCCGCCACAATTTTTTCCAGTTCGGCCGACGCTGCTTCAAAACTCTCCGGCTGTGCAAGCACCGTATTTTTGGAAGGTTTGACCATAAAATTAAGAATAGATAATAAGCGTTTCTATAAAAAAACAGACAAAAATAACGCAATTAGCCGTGTCAGGTCAATTCAATTTTAGTATTGTTCGATTACTTTCTGCTGATATCTGTTATAAAATCCGCATGGATCGCCGATTACACGAGATTATCGCTTCTTTTCAGCGAAAGAAAATCCCCTGGATCCTGTCAGTCATTTCAATCGACCTGATTAAATCGGTGCTGAGCTGTTATGACATTGTTGGTGTTGCTTCAGGAATCCGTGGCGGGCACCGGAGAAACCATATTGATACGCCGGCTCTACTGTGGCAAGATACAAGGCTTAATTTACGGTACGTTCAGCAATCACAATCAACCAGCTAATCGTCCGGTCTACAAAAAAACAGAAGAAATTATAAGCAGCGCACACTGATGCGAGTGTTCCTTTATATACGGTATCCTGACACAACACAGGGATAGTTCTCAAATAACAGTTTTTTAAAATCGAGGTAACCTCTTGGACGAAAATCTTAATCAAATCGCCGGGTATTTTGAAACCGTTCCGTTATGGCCTTTTATCCTGTTTGGGGCGGTTGGTCTTGTTGCCGTGTTTGTCGAGATTCTCAATCGCAAGCGACGCGCCATGGCCATTGAGAACTTTCGCTACACCATTGAAACAGAACTCGCAAGCATGTATCCCAAGCACATCAGATGGCCCAAGAATGTTAATGCCTATCTCACTTCCCGCTTGCCGGAAATGCAGCAGAACTTTGAAGTGTTGCGGGTATTTATCCCGCAGGATCGCTTGCTCAGTTACAACACGGACTGGAATAACTTTTGTGATTTCTGTCGCAGTATTACCGATGAAAAATGTGCCGCTGCGGAACAACACGCACCCCAGGACAGTTCCTCCGCCCAGCATCCATCACCCGCCACTAATGAACCTGACCCCAGAGAAGTTTTTCACACGCTGATCGTAAATCTATTAAAACATACCAATCTGTAACAGGCGCATCTTATCGCGATTGCGGATTTTGTTGTAATCAAGCAACGACTGATGGATCGACTTAAAGGTACGCAATTCACTGCCAGCATCTGCATGCATTGCGTACCTTAACCGCTCGGCGTCCAGTCAGTCACGCACTATTCGCCGGTCAGAATATCAATTCATTTTCAAACCC
Source organism: Pseudomonadota bacterium (assembly GCA_038043005.1). GTDB lineage: Bacteria > Pseudomonadota > Gammaproteobacteria > Burkholderiales > Nitrosomonadaceae > Nitrosomonas. Next base: position 4,439 of record JBBTCY010000151.1, on the reverse strand, counting down.
ACCCTCTGTTTGTTGCGCATTCCCCTGAAATTATCGGGATCAAATATTAATAGATCATTTCATAATCGCTATAATGTGTTATCCAATGCGCCCCTTTAATCTGTCATGAGCAAACAAGCCACGTCACTCGCCCCCGTAACGGTGCGTCCGGTAATGTCCTATCGCGACATGGGCAAATTTATTGAAGTTCCGTGGCGTATCTATGCCAATGATCCCATGTGGGTACCTCCTTTACGCCTGGAGCGACGCTTCCATTTTTCCCGATTCAATCCTTTCTTTAAACATGGCGAGTGGCAAGCCTGGGTCGCTTACCAGAATAACCGGCCGGTTGGAAGAATCAGCGCGCAGATTGATTCCCTGCATCGTGCGCGATATGGTGAAAATACCGGTCATTTCGGTTTACTGGAGTGCATCGACAGTTCCGACGTATTTGCGGCGCTCATGCTGCACGCTGAGGCATGGCTGGCCTCGCGGCAAACCTATCATGTAAGCGGACCGTTTAATCTATCCATCAATCAGGAATGCGGCATTCTGGTTGACGGGTTTGATTCGCCGCCTGTGGTGATGATGCCCCACTCACCCCCCTGGTACGGCCGTTTACTGGAAGAACAGAATTACCTTCCCATCAAGGATCTATTGGCTTACTGGGTCAATGTCGAATTTGAAATGCCGCATGTGATGCAAACGCTCATCAACAAGTTTTCTTCACAGATACATCTCCGCCCGTTACGGCGCGATAAATTCAACGAAGAGATGGAAATCCTGCGCGATATTTTCAATGATGCCTGGTCGGATAACTGGGGGTTTATACCCTTCACCGAAGCGGAGTTTGAAGAACTGGGCAACAGTTTACGCCTGCTGTTACCGGATGATTTCATTCAAATCGCAGAGGTCAATGGCAAGCCTGCCGCATTCATGGTGGTACTGCCCAATCTCAACGAAGTACTCACTGAATTAAATGGCCGGTTATTTCCGTTTGGCTGGCTGAAATTGATCCGGCGTATCAGAAACCGTGAAATACGTACCGGCCGCATCCCGCTGATGGGTGTCCGCAAGCAATTTCGCGGAACGCCACTGGGTATTGCGCTGGCCTGTCTGGTCATCGAGGCGCCGCGGAAAGCAGGACTGGCCTATGGTATTCGTGACGTTGAGATGTCATGGATACTGGAAGACAACATGGCCATGCGCGGTATTCTCGACAGCATTGGCAGCAAGCAGTACAAACGTTATCGTATCTATGGAAAAACACTGTGAGCGACACCCCTGACAATCCCAATACCAGCACCAGACGATTCACTGCACTCGTGTTAGCCGCCGATCGCACTGCCAATGATCCGATCACCCAGCACACCGGCGCTGCCTGTAAAGCTTTTGCACCCGTAGCCGGTATACCCATGCTGATTCGCGTTCTGGATGCCCTGGCTGCGTGCGATCTTGTCGCATCAACCATCCTCTGCGGCCCGCCTGAATCGCTGCATTCACACTGCCCGGCACTGGTACAGCGCATCAAATCCGGCCAGGTCACCTGGCTGCCAAATCTGGATTCTCCGAGCCGCAGCGCTGAAAGCGGCTTCAATCATATCCAGCACGACGCGCCCATACTTCTCACGACGGCCGATCACGCTTTGCTGACACCGGCCATGTTGCAGCATTTTTTGCGTGCATCGCTGGCAGCGGACAGTGACGCCACGGTCGGCCTGGTCCGGTATGAGGATATCGTCGCGGCCTTTCCAGGTTCCAGACGAACCGTAACCCGCTTGCGGGATGGAGGATTCTGCGGCTGCAATTTATTTACATTCAACCCGCGTGGACGGAAACTGGTCCGTTTCTGGCAGCAGGCGGAAGATTTGCGCAAGCACCCATGGCAGTTGATCGCACAGGTACTGGGTCCCAGGATCGTATTGTCTTATCTGTTTGGATTACTGACACTGGAGCAGGCATTGCGTAAGGTTTCAGAAAAATCCGATGTCAACATCCAAGCTGTCATGCTGCCGGACCCGCAGGCCGGCGTGGATGTGGATAAGGTCGAAGACCTGCTGCTTGCCGAATCAATTCTCGCATCACCATCACTATCCCTGCGTAATGACCGCTTATCTGTTTAAGGAAGCCTTTAATATCCTGATCGGCGGCCATCCCGTATCGCCACCGCATGCCTGCCATCCGGTCTGTTCCAGTTTATGAAAATCATTGACCGGTATATCACCCGCGAAATATTACTGCCATTTACAGTCGTAATCGCCATTCTGGTCGGACTATTCGCCAGTTTCAGCAGCGCGCGTTTTCTGGCCGGCGCGGTTACCGAAACATTGGGTATTGCTGCACTATTGAAGCTGGTCTTGCTGAAGACGCTTATTGCAATGGAAGTGCTGATCCCAATCGCATTGTACGTCTCGGTAATTATTGGCCTCAGCAGGCTCAACAAGGATCAGGAACTGAATGTCATACGCACTTCCGGCATCAGCAGTCGCCGCATTGTCTTTGCTGTACTGACCGTCGCTATCCCGGTCGGCATGATCAGCGGCATACTTTCATCTTATGCCCGGCCCTGGGCCTATGCGGAAAGCTATATCCTCGATGCGCAGGCAGAAGCCGAGTTAAATACCAACCGATTCCAGGCAGGCCGTTTTTATGGCAGCGAGCGCAGCGGCCGGATTGTTTATGTGCGCAGTAAAAATGATACCGACAAGCAGATGGACGACATTTTCCATTATATCCGCAAGCCTGGCAGCAGTGAGATCGTTATTGCTAAAGAAGCGCAGCAAATACAACCGACAACTTCGGATCAAAGACCGCATATCCTGCTGTCGGATGGTTACGTCTACCAATTGACCGGCCCTGCCACTGTGGATGATGTCATCAAGTTCGAGAAGCTGACCTACTTTATGGATAATGACAATGTACTGAATTACCGCCGCAAGGCAGCAGCGACGCGAACATTGTGGGAATCAAGCCAGCCTCGTGACATTGCCGAGCTCCAGTGGCGGATTTCCCGGCCTTTCTCTACTATCCTGCTTGCCCTGATTGCCGTCATGTTTATCCGCACCGCGCCACGTCAGGATAAAACCGATAAAACCTATCTCATCGCTGCGCTGGTTTATACCGTTTACTACAACCTGAGCGGATTGGCGAAAACCTGGGTCGAGCAAGGCGTGACCGGCAGCATTCCGGGTATCTGGTGGTTATACTTTCTTATCCTGATCGTGCTGGGTGTTTACGCATTCCTCCTGACAAGAAAAAAACACATCCCGCACCCACAATGATTATCTACCGCTATCTTGCCACGCAAATATTGATCGGTCTGGTTATCACCACCGCCATTCTGTTACCGCTGTTCAGTTTCTTTGATTTGCTGGATCAATTGGATGACGTCGGCCGAGGCACCTATCGTGTCGTGGACGCATTCCTGTACACCGCCATGCTGTTACCCCGACGACTCACTCAGATTGCGCCATTTATCGCTTTGCTCGGCACCGTGGCCGCGCTGGGAAAACTGGCAGTCAACTCTGAATTGATCGCATTACGGGTGGCCGGTGTTTCGCCCTTACGCATCAGTTTTGTGCCACTTGGGGTTGGTATAGTGTTTCTGTTGGGCATCGCGGCACTGGAACAGTCCGTGGCACCACAGCTTCAGCAAAAAGCCATTTCAAACCGGGCTATTGCCCTGGAACAGAGCGCTGAATTGGGCAGGAATCTGGGTATATGGACCCGCAACGAACAGAATATTCTACGCATCGGCCGCATGTTGCACGCCAAGAAAGCAGCCGATCTCGAAATCCTCTATCTGGATAAGGAAGGTTTTCTGTTGTCGCATACGCATGCGGAATATGCGGACATCATTGACGATGATCTCTGGAAACTCAGCAATGTCACGGTTCGACAATTTGTCGACAATCAAATACTGTCGACCCATGCCCACTCGATCAACTGGCAGTCCTTCCTGAATCCGGAAGATATCTCAACACTCACCAAACCTCCTGAAAGCCTGTCACCGCTTGAACTGGTTCGCCATGTAGAGTTCCTGCGCAGCACCGGTCAGGATGCCGACTCCTATGCGTTGGCCTTATGGCGCAAAGCCGGTGGTGCGCTGATGACAATCGCGATGCTGCTCCTGTCGATTCCTTTCGTGTTTGGATCGATCCGCACGGGCCTGAGCAGCAAGCTGGTGCTTGCAACCTTAATCGGAATGACGGTTTATTTACTGGATCTGATTATCGCTAATGCGGGCTTGATATTACGATTGGATCCCGCGTTTACGGCACTTTTCCCCAGCATCACGATGATCATTCTGGCAAATTTATGGCTGCGGCGGATTTTCTAATGCGCATCCAGCGGACAGATAACACGGTAGAATTCATTGCAGGTCACCCACGTGCATACCGGCAGCCTGTTGCATCACCGAGCCACTCAATTACGCCAATGACTTATTACAAATTCCAACA
>JBBTCY010000150.1:0-1812 GCA_038043005.1 Pseudomonadota bacterium | reverse complement strand
GCATCGGGATACGGTTCATGCGCGCAAAATGAAATAGTGGTAGATACAGATCAGCATCGGTATTCCAGACACTATCCCATTCCGAGGCGGCCAGAAATTCCCGTTCCGTCAGCTTGCCGGCAATCCATTGATCCAGCACCTTTTGCACACGGCGCGGAAACATTTCAAACCCGATCACCATATTGGGGCGGATAGCATGCAGCGCAGCCAGTGTTTGCAATTGCCAGCGATGATGGTCCGCATTGATATGGGTTTCGCCCAGCAGCACGATTGATTTCTTCGCTGCCTCGGCGATCACCTGCGGATTGCCGGCCTGCCCCTTGCCCGGTATCACCCAACTGCCCAGTGGCACGCAATCGGTCCCAACCATTTTCTGGACAGGTTTATGCGCCGGCTTGATCTGAGCCGCTGCTGATCCGCCAAAACCCAGACTCAGCGCCAATACCATCAAACCCACCCTGCTACTTCGCTTGTTCACACTGAAATTTGTCATGTTTATCGTTCTTTAACCGGAAAACTGTTTCCTGATTTCTAAAATTTTACCCAACCCACTTACGGGCATTTCTGAATAACCGCATCCATGGCGCATCTTCACGCGGCGCTGCCGGTTGCATTACTGCATCAGACGCCGGGGGATACCAGGAATGCTGCGCAATACGAAACACCCGTTCGGGATGCGGCATCAGTACATTAAAACGTCCATCCGGCGTGGTCAGTCCCGTTATGCCTTGCGGCGAGCCATTTGGATTATACGGATAATTCTCGGTCACCCGGCCCTGGTTATCCACAAAGCGCAGCGTAACCAGTGCAGCCATAGGGTCATGCGCGCCACCGGAAAAATCCGCGAATCCTTCCCCGTGCGCCACCGTGATCGGCATGCGACTGCCTGCCATGCCATCAAAGAACAGCGATGCGCTCTTCTGCACTTCCACCATTACGAAACGGGCTTCAAACTGTTCGGACTGATTACGCCCAAAATGAGGCCAGTATTCAGTGCCCGGAATGATTTCATGCAGATTGCTCATCATCTGGCATCCATTACACACGCCGAGGGCAAAGGTATCCTGCCGCTGAAAGAAGGCTTCAAACTCATCCCGTGCGCGCAGATTAAACAGAATGGATTTAGCCCACCCTTCCCCGGCACCAAGTACGTCGCCATAGGAAAAACCGCCACACGCCACCAGCCCTTTAAAATCCGCCAGGGAGACTCGGCCTGCAATGATATCGCTCATATGCACATCGATCGCGCCAAAACCCGCGCGATCAAACGCAGCTGCCATTTCCACATGCCCATTTACCCCCTGTTCACGCAAAATAGCCATCGCAGGGCGCGCATTGGTTTGAATATACGGTACGGCGATATCGTCATTCGGATCAAAACTCAAGGCGACATGCAATCCGGGATCGGCCACATCCAGAATGCGTTCGTATTCCTGCTGTGCACAGGCCGGATTATCCCGCAGCTTCTGCATCTGATAGGTCGTCTCCGACCAGGCCCGATGCAGATCAATCCGCTTCTCTGACAAGACCGGTTTATTGTTGCGCAGAAAACGAATCTCGTCGGACTGATTGAGGTGGCCGATGACAAAGCTGTTATCCCGCAATCCGGCATCGGACAGCACAGCCATCACGGCCTGATGGTGGCTGGTGGAAACCTGCAACACCACGCCCAGTTCTTCATTAAACAGAACAGCGATGAGGCGCTCAAGGAATCTGCCTCCCAATTTCTCGGGCTGCAACTCGGACCCATCCACGTCAAGCGCCAGTGCATCGAAACACAGTTGATCCAGATTGACCGTAATCCCGACATGC
>JBBTCY010000149.1:0-1164 GCA_038043005.1 Pseudomonadota bacterium | reverse complement strand
GGGTTCATTCGTTCACGATGCCGAACAACTGATCGCAAAAAAAGTACCGATTCCACTAGGATACTGGACAACTTGGGGCGGCCAGTTTGAGCAAATGATTTCCGCAGCGCACCGCCTGCAGATTGTGATTCCTCTTGCACTCGGATTGATTTTTATTCTGCTATATACCATGTTTGGGAATTTTCGTGACGGGCTACTGATGTTCAGTGGGGTTCCATTCGCATTAACAGGTGGAGTATTGGCTTTGTGGTTGCGTGATATTCCACTGTCAATTTCAGCGGGAGTGGGATTTATTGCGTTATCCGGGGTTGCTGTTCTGAATGGTCTGGTAATGTTGGCATTCATTCGTGATTTGATAGAAAAAGGCTTGCCACTGAATGAAGCGATTCGAACCGGCGCACTGACTCGCCTGCGTCCGGTCTTAATGACCGCACTGGTTGCATCCATTGGTTTTCTGCCGATGGCGCTGGCAACCGGCACGGGCGCTGAAGTTCAACGGCCATTGGCAACTGTGGTGATTGGCGGTATTTTGTCGTCGACTGCCCTGACCTTGCTGGTGCTGCCGGTGCTGTATCAATGGGTGCATGGAAGGCGTGAATTGAGAGCATAAACTCAACTGGAGAATTATGTCTTATTTTTATACTGAATTCTTATAATGATTGTCGGATTTTTTTACAAATATAATATTGTATATCTTTAGGGGAAAATTAATTGTATGGTATTTTATTGTTTCTGTTCAGTTAAATAAGTAAATGGCAAAGGTGGCATGTATTTTGCATTAAATTATAAGATATTAAGAAACTTCTATAAGTATTATTTTTTAATATGAAAACTTATGGGATGAGTAGATGCTATACTGAAATAATTGCATGATAGCAATTAAGGATGATCAAACAATCAGGGATTCCTGATCATCGTAAGGAGTGCTAAAAATGTCTGAAGATAATTTCCAGAAACAAACAACGCATTTAAACAAGAATTCACTGGATAAAGTGCCAGAACATGGCCGTAGGCGGCTACTCAAAAGTACTGTTGCCATTCCGGTTGTTATGACCTTATATAGTGGTGCTGCCTTAGCGCGAACGAGTAACTTAGTGTCGCCGATTACGGATTTAAGTAGTGCTGCAAAAGGTGGGACGAGTGAGGATTTACTGTGTGTCCATC
>JBBTCY010000148.1:0-9465 GCA_038043005.1 Pseudomonadota bacterium | reverse complement strand
TGGGTGTGGATCTATTCATGCTCTCCGAGTATCGGAATGTAGGATTTGCGTATCTCTGGACGCACCCTGTTGCTGAATTTTATATGCCGATTTCATTAAGCCATTATGATGGATTCGATCTTAAATACTCACGCCGGATCAGTCCGGGATTTCTGGAGTTTAAGATTTACGGTGGCCAGACAGGCTCCGATATTACGGTCAGCAGGGGTGAGTTAGGATATAGAGCGCGGCCTTTCGGCGGCGCCAATATTTCATTGGAAACAGATTACTGGAAGTTCCGTCTGACGTATGCAATGACGGAAGTTCATTCAGCGCGCAATCGACCCTTTCATCAGTTGCTGGGCGCATTGAATCAGGTTCCACAAGCTGTGTGGCCAGAGGCCGCAGCGCTCTCGGAGCATATGGCTGCCGAAGGCAAGCTAAGCAGCTATTACGCGGCGGGTTTTGTATACGACAAAAATGCCTGGCTGATTCAATCGGAATGGTCATTGCTGGCTTCCAGATGGCCAAGCGTGAATATGACACAGGGTTACTTGAGTGCAGGCCATCGTATCGGGCCTGTAACACTCTACAGTGTGGGATCTTATGCACGCTCACTGGACGATCCGTTACATATTAACGCTGACCCGGATGCATCTACTGGAATAGATCGATTAAAAACAATAACGCAGAACGCGTTCAACAGAACGCTCGTTGATCAGAATACATTTTCTCTGGGCGCACGGTGGGACTTGAATCCACAGATGGCGTTAAAAGCGCAATGGGATCATACCTGGGTGAGAAAAAATGGCGGGGGGTTGCTAATTCTCAAAGAACCCGCGCTCGATAAAGACATTACGTTAGACACATTCAGTTTAAATCTCAATTTCATATTCAAATGATGAGATACCTGATTGTCGTGATTTTACAAATATTGCTGATTTCTGCTCAAGCGCAGGCGCAGGCGGATATTGTTGTCGTTGTCAATCCAAACAGCAAATTAACAGAACTGACACAACAGCAGATTATTGATATTTATATGGGGCGCACACAAACGCTGGCTGATGGCAGTAAGCTTGTTCCTTACGATCAGCCAATGGATTCAGCAATCCGGGTGGCCTTTTATCAATCACTGACCGGTAAATCATTGGCATCGATCAACGCCTACTGGGCACGATTATTATTTACAGGCCGTGCCTCGCCACCCAGGCAACTATCTGATAATATGAGATTAGTGGATATTCTTGAGAAAGATTTGAACGCAATCGGCTATATGGACAGTATTGATCTGAATGATCGGGTCAGTGTTGTCTTTAAAATAACGATCGATGAATAATAAACTACATCTTCGAGTTTCCCGCATCGTGACCTTAGGAGCCATTATCTTTGCATTGATTGCCTCAGCAATTTCCTATTCGCATACGCAATCTGTAGAACAGGCTGCAATGAAAAAAGCACTTGAACAGTTATTTTCTACGGTGCAGCGGTCTGCAGAAATTGCTGCCTATCTGGAGAGCAGGGATCTTGCCTGGGAAGTTGTTGAAAGCCTGTCAAGAAATGACATCATTTCCGGGTCGATATTGACAAGCAAGGGTGGCATGACCGTGGCATCGGATGAACAATCGGATTACGATGAGGTTTTTCGTTTCCCGCTTTATGGACCGTTTACACCCACTGAACAAGTCGGGGAAGTGCGCATCCAGCTAAACGAGTCGTTATTAAATACGCGCGTGCAGAAGTCAGCGTTTGAACAGATGCTGATCCTAGTTATCCAGATATTGGTTATTGCCATTTTAATTCTGATTATGGTGCTGCGCGTATTAACGTATCCAATTCAGTCAATCGCTGCAAACCTTCATCGCATTGTTCCAGGGGATGACAATAATCTGGATTGTCCTAAAGGGCATAGGAATAATGAGATTGGTAATCTGGTCGATGATATTAACAAACTGCTGGAAGCAACCCGAGCCACGATAAAACAGGAACAATATTTACGTAATCGGGTGGAAAGTCTGGAAAAACATTTTCGCCTGATTTTTGAACAGGCCAGTGCCGGTATATTTTTATTGAATGGAAGCTTTCGTCTGAATTCTGTCAACCAGGCGTTTAAAGATATCGCGGGCATTGCTTTGGAAGAACGGCGATCCGGCAAACAGAATATCTATTTTCCGGATTTATTTTATGAGCCAGCCGTTGTGCGAAATATATTGCAGGAAGTTCTGGCTGCGGGCAAACAAACCGCGTGCGACCTGAGGCTGGGTAATTTGATAAATGGTGAGGAACGCTGGGTGCACTGTTTATTTTCAACTGCCAGGAGTGACAGCGGCAACAACTTGATTGAGGGGCTGATTGTTGATGTGACAGAGCGCACTTTCCAGATGGAGCGTATTCTTTTTGAGGCCCAACACGACGCACTCACACAGTTGTTTAATCGGCGAGCGGGTGAACAGTTGCTCAATATCATGCTGGCAAATGCCAGAAATAATCAGGGTCAGCTTGCAGTGCTATTGATTGATCTGGATGACTTCAAGTTGATCAATGATACCCATGGTCATGAAGCCGGTGACAAAGTGCTGGTTGAAATTGCTCGCCGGATGCAGTTGACGGTGCGGAAGGAGGATATACTGGTTCGCATGGGCGGAGATGAATTTATCATTACTCTCCTGATAAAAGATGGAAATCGTGATGAGATCGATCAGGTCGTGAATAAATTACAGAAACAATTCACTGCAGAAATAGAGGTGGGTTCTGATCGCAGTGTTACGATTGGAGCAAGTATTGGCGTCGCGCTATTTCCGCAGGATGGCGGAGACATTGAAACGCTGATAGCACACGCCGATATTGATATGTATCAGATAAAAAAGAACAGAAAAACAGCCTATTCTTATTTGTTGTCGACACAGTCAACCGAATGAACGAAGACAGTTCTGCCAATATTGCACTTTATTCTTCAGTGGGTTTCTGTTCCAGGCGTTTAATCTGTTCAAGAATTACTTCCCGCTCGTTTTCCAGTGTTTTATAACGCGTGTAGAGGCGATTCAAGTCCGTGGTGTATTGCTCGATCCGCTCATTCTTTTCCTGCCTGAGTCGATTCATATCCGCGTGGTTTGGAATGGGAATGCTTTTTCCCGGTGGATTGGGTGGTATTAAAACCGGTGCTTCCAGCATTTCGATACGGCGTAATTCCTGGATCATTAAAAACTGCTGGTAAGTAAACTGTGATTCTTGCAATACACGTGCCATTGTTTTTTCCAGATGACGGATTTCTGTTTCCGTACCGGCCGGCGCAGCAATTGGGATAATTAACAATAGAATTAAAATTAAATATCGCATCGTTTATTGGTTTGCCTTGAAAAAATTGATCAGGCCATTGGTGGAAGCATCATGGGAATTAACCAGATCCTTGTGCTTAAGTTCAGCCATAATTTTACCAGCCAGCTGCTTGCCAAATTCTACGCCCCATTGATCGAAAGGATTGATGTTCCAGATGACGCTTTGTACAAAAACCTTATGCTCATAGAGTGCGATGAGCGAACCCAGTGTTTCCGGTGTCAATTTCTTGAACAGGATTGTTGTTGTTGCATGATTGCCGGATAACGTTTTGTGCGGGAGCAGTTTTGTCAGCACGGCGTCAGTTTTTTTCTGGGATAACAATTCATCCCGTACTTCATCGCCTGGCTTGCCACGCATCAATGCTTCAGTCTGCGCAAAGAAATTGGCTAGTAACATGAAATGATGGTTATCAACCGGGTGATGGCTCTGACAGGGCGCCAGGAAATCAGCAGAAATGGTCTGTGTGCCTTGGTGAAGCATCTGATAGAAAGCATGTTGACCATTGGTTCCCGGTTCGCCCCATATCACCGGGCCGGTCACATAATCAATATATGCACCATCACGATCAACATTTTTGCCATTACTTTCCATTTCCAGTTGTTGCAGGTAGGCGGGAAAGCGGTGCAACGATTGATCATAGGGAAGCACCGCATGGGTTGAGGCGCCAAAAAAATTGATTTGCCAGATGCCGATCAGGCCCAATATGACTGGCAGATTCTTTTCGAGGGGGGTGTTTGCAAAATGCTGATCCATCTCTCTTGCCCCGGCCAGCAGCGCATAAAAATTCTCCATGCCGATTGTCAATGCAATGGGTAAACCAATGGCGGACCATAATGAGTATCGCCCACCGACCCAGTCCCAGAAAAGAAAAAAGTTATCAGGATGAATACCAAAGGTTTCTGCTGCTTCCGGGTTAGCCGATACCGCGACAAAATGCTTGCTGACATCCTCTTCAGAACCGCCGTGGGATAAAAACCAGGTCCGGGCAGAATGCGCATTGGTCATGGTTTCCAGGGAAGTAAATGTTTTTGAGGCAATAACAAAAAGTGTGGTGGCAGGATCCAGATGGCATAAGGTTTCTGCCAGATGTGCACCATCAATGTTTGAAATAAAGTGTGCCGTAAGATGGGGCAAGTGATAGGGTTTGAGTGCTTCCGTGACCATCAGGGGACCCAGATCAGAGCCGCCGATGCCGATATTGACGACATCGGTGAAAGACTTGCCGGAATACCCGCGATGGGTGCCGTGATGGACTGCGGTGGTAAATTGCTCCATTTGCTCGAGTACCCGCTTGATGGAAGGCATCACGTCAACACCATCAACGATTACCGGGTTTTCGCCACGAAGTGCTGTATGCAGCGCGGCACGATCTTCAGTATTGTTTATTCTATCGCCCTGAAATAGCCGGTTAATCCAATCGGTTATATCCTGTTGGCGCGCCAGTGCGAGCAACAGGCAGATCGTTTCATCATTGATGGGCTGCTTTGAGTAATCTAGCAGAATATCTTTGAATAATAATGAAAATTTATCAAATCGATGTAAGTCGTGTGCGAATAAATCCCGCATGTGTTGTTGCGACATGACTTGCTGATGGGCTTTTAATGCAAGCCAGGCTGATGAGTGGGTCAGTGTAGGCATACTTTGTATGTTTTTATGATTAAAGATCTCATGGGAGACGCTCAAAAATTGCTGCAATACCTTGACCGCCACCAATGCACAGGGTTACCAGCGCATACCGTCCACCACAACGATGTAATTCGTAGATCGCCTTAATAGCAAGAATACTGCCGGTTGCGCCAATAGGATGCCCCAATGCGACAGCACCACCGTTAGGATTAGTTTTTGCGGGATCAAAATGCAATTCCTTTGCGACCGCACAGGCCTGAACTGCAAACGCTTCGTTGGATTCAATCACGTCTATATCATCGATCTTAAGATTTGCGCGCTGCAGGGCACTCTGTACGGCGAGCACCGGACCGATGCCCATAAAATTTGGATCTACGCCCGCATGCCCATAGGAGACCAGCCGGGCCAACGGTTCCAGGCCACGTTGCTCGGCAATGCTGCGTTCCATCAGAACAAGTGCGGCTGCGCTATCATTGATGCCAGAAGCGTTACCTGCCGTGACCGTACCATCTTTCTGGAAAACGGTGCGCAATTTGGACAACGCATCCATGCTGATATTGTCACGCGGATGTTCATCCGTGTCGATAATGGCAGTGCCTTTATGCGTCGTGATTTCAATGGGTAATATCTGTGTTTTAAAATAACCGTTTTTGATGGCCTGGATCGCGCGACGATGGCTTTCCATGGCAAATGCATCCTGATCTTCGCGGCTTATATGCCAGCGTGCGGCAATATTCTCAGCCGTAACGCCCATATGTATGCGATCAAACGGATCGGTGAGTGCGCCCACCATCATATCGATTGTGTCTCCATCGTTCATCCGCTGCCCCCACCGCAATGCCGGTAACAGGTATCCGGCGCGACTCATCGACTCCGCACCGCCTGCGACAGCAACATCCGTATCATTAAGCAGGATATTCTGACTGGCTGAGATAATTGCCTGCAAGCCGCTGCCGCATACACGATTTAAAGTCAGGGCAGCTACATGCTGCGGCAGACCGCCATGAATGCAGGCGACCCGTGCCAGATACATGTCTTTGGGTTCACTATGGATCACGTTACCAAAAACCAGATGCCCTACTTCATTTGCATCAATTCCAGCCCGTGTTACGGCTTCTCGAACCACCTTTGCTGCCAGATCGGTGGGTTGAATTTCTTTAAATGCGCCGCCATAATCGCCGATTGCAGTACGTACTCCGCTTAAAACAACCACTTCCCTCATATATTTTCCTTTAGGATGGAATTTCAGTGATTTACAGTGCTGTCAGTAATTCTTGCAGCGTTTTAATCACCTGCTCAAATTCAGCGCGTATTTTAACCAGTAATTCATCCGTTAATTCAACTTGCTGCATCTTCGCAAAATTTTCCAGTTGCTGGCACATTTCAGAAAGCTTTTCCGCACCAACATTGACTGAACTGGATTTCAAGGTATGTGCCGCATGCTTTAATGTTTTATGATCCCTTATCTGTATGGCTTGTTCAATCTGCGAAAAGTATACCGGAGTGGATGACAGATAAATAGATAACAGACGTTTTAAGAAAGTATTGTCGCCATTGGGATCCAACTGACAGTAAGTATTGAGTTTTTTCATGTTAATTACGGAATTATCGGATATGTTTCTTTCTTTCAGGATGCTGGAAGGCATTCCCTGCTGTGTTTGATCTTTATTCCTGTTCGAATTAGCCAGCCAGCGTTCAATAATTGTTTTCAGCTGGGTTAATGTAAATGGCTTGGATAAAAAGTCATTCATGCCGACATCAAGGCATTTTTGCCGGTCGTCCGACATCGCATTGGCTGTAATGGCGATAATGGGTATATGTTTTCCGCGACCATCAGGTAGTTGTCTAATCATTGCTGTAGCTTCGTAGCCATCCAGAACAGGCATCTGGCAATCCATCAGCACCAAATCGAAATGTTCCTTTTTTATCTGCTCGAGCGCTTCCTGGCCATTATTCGCCAGGGTTATTCGTAATCCCAGGCTATTCAGCATGGCGCTGGCAACCTGTTGATTAACTGGATTATCTTCTGCAATGAGTACAGCTGTATCTTTGAAAAGGGTATTGATTGCTACTGTAATCTTGCGATCAGTGCTGGGTTGATCGAGCGGAGCCGTGGACAGGATATTGCGAATCACATTAAACAGGTCTTTTTGCCGGATGGGTTTATGAATATAACGCAGAATACCGGTTTCCTGCTGAATGATTTCTTCAGCATTGGCAAAAGTAGACGTCAGCATCATGATACGTGTACCTGCCAGGTAAGACCTGGATTTAATGGCACGCGCCAGTTGCAAGCCATCCATGCCTGGCATGTGCATATCCAGAATGACCAACTGGAAAGGCGTATTATTTTCAACGGCTTGGTTCATGATATGCAGCGCCTCATTTCCATTGGGCGCACAATATACCTTCATATGCCAATTTTCCAGTTGACTGATCAGAATTTCACGATTGGTCTGGTTATCGTCTACTATAAGAACCCGAACATCATTGAAGGCTTTGATTGAAGGGTGGTCGATTAATTGTCGGCTTGCTTTGCCCAGGCTGAGATCAATAAAAAACCTGGTTCCTTTGCCAACAACACTTTCAACCCATATCGTGCCATGCATCAATTCTACTAAATGCTTGCTGATGGTCAAGCCCAGACCGGTGCCGCCATATTGTCGCGTTGTTTTGGCATCGGCCTGAGCAAACTGCTCAAAAATTCTTGCACACGCTTCGGGTACGATGCCAATACCTGTATCTTCAACACAGATGCGAACATTCAGTATATCGTCAGTTTGTGTTTGCAACGTTGTACGAACGACGACCTCTCCCTGTCTGGTAAACTTGATTGCATTACTGATCAGATTGATGATGACCTGGCGAAGCCGGAAAGGATCGCCACACGCATAAAGCGGCGTATTGGGAGGCATAAACTGGATGGCGAGCTCCAATTCCTTGTTTCTGGCCTGTTGCGCAAACATGGACACGGCTTCTTCCACCAGATCGACCAGATCGAAATCGGCCGATTCTAATTTCATATAACCGGATTCTATCTTGGAGAAATCAAGAATGTCATTGATAACACCCAGTAAGTGCTGACCAGAAATTTGCACAGATTCTGCCCATATTTTCTGCTGTGGTTCCAGTTTACTGTTTAGCAGCAGTTCATTCATACCCAGAACGCCGTTGAGCGGCGTGCGGATTTCATGACTCATGGTCGCAAGAAATTCACTTTTAGCATGACTGGCCGCTTCAGCCTCTTCCTTGGCAGCCCGTAATTCAATGGTTCGGACATCCACCAGAATTTCAAGGTGATCTCTCTGAGAAGCCAGATATTTATCCCGCTCTTCGATTTGTTTCAGCATCAAATTAAAACCATTGGCCAATGCATTGATTTCAGCGATATGACTGGGCTTTGCCCGCAGGCTGAAGTCAGTCTTATCAGACACCTGTTTAATCAACAGGCTTAGCTGGGAAAGTGGCGTCAGCACAGAAGTATTTAAACGCTGCAACATGAGGTAGCTGACAACGATCGCAAAGAATGCCGTAACAAAAATCACCAGAATCAGCCATATTGTTTGCCAATACAGTGCAGCCAGGCTGATGGCCAGATAAAATTGGCCGCGTATTTCCTGCTGAAAGTAAATGGGTTCTATCAGCTTAATGTGCATCAGGCCAATCATATAATTTTCACTGGGAGGTATGAGTAGCTCTGGCGCGAATGATTGGTTAATCGTATAGCTTGCAAATTCTTCCGATTGTCCGTTAAAAACAATGGCCGCCAACACATCATCAGAATTTGACAGTGAGCTAAGTAGCTCCTGTGCGGAAACGCGATCTTGAAATACGAGCGAGGCAGCAATATTCTCAGCAAAGGCTTTTGCCTTAATTTGGCTTGAATTAACCAAGGCAATGAGATTAAGCGAGAAGCTGCTGATAATCAGAATCACTGCAACGATACTTAGAATACTGCCGAGCGTCAATCGACTGATGTGCAATAAACGCTCGTTCAGCGTGATTTCATCGATGCTTTTAAAGGGAGATCTCTTCATTATCGGTATACCTTTGTCGCTAAACGGAGCAATCTGGCACTCAGGGTTAAGCCATTTTGTAATGCAGCTTGCTGATTGGCTTCGAACAAAATTTTGTTGTTGACAACGCTCATGTTGAGCACAACGCCGTGCTGTACCGCATCTTTACTGTCGGCAATCGTCAGGATTGGTTTTGAATCCAGATAGTTCAGGATGGATTTCACGTCATTAATCGCGGAACTGGAAATGAAAATGACCTGGCAATCCAGCAAACTTTCAATATCAGTTTTATGATGTATCTTGATCTATTGCGCATTAACACTTCGTTCATTCAAGGCGTCAATTTCATTTTCAAACGAGTTGTCACCATATATGCACAGATTGATTGTAATGTGATGATCAGGCCATTCGGTATAGGCAATGAAGTTGTATAAGAAAACAGCCTTCAGGCGAAATTCTGGTAAAGCGTCGCTATATGCGATAGGAGTAAGAAACAGCAGGCCTAGACTTA
>JBBTCY010000147.1:0-14643 GCA_038043005.1 Pseudomonadota bacterium | reverse complement strand
GCATATTAACCGGCTCCACGGAAATAAATGTAACCGGGATAGCCTGATTAAAATCAGGCATATTCTTATTTGACTTGTCATTACTACAGGCGATCAACACCATGCTGAGCGCCCCATAACAGGAAAAAATAGCGCATTTTTTCAGTATTGGACTGAACACATACATTCCATGGATAGCGGAAGTGAGTACTTTAATGATTTTTTGGTATTGCCGTTGATGCGGAATTATAAAAGAATGTTTTGTTATCACTCGGATAGTCGCGTCATAAGTTAAAAATTCAAAATCCGGTCACGCAAGGAAAAACCACAAAAGCGTAATAGGGTTCTGTATAATAGGCAAGTTGATAGCTTGACGGATAATGTAGAAGTATTGCATAGATGAAGATAAGATATTTCTCATAATTTTACCTACCTGCAAATACCCAATAAATGTATTGTACATACAGATCTGTCATACCAGATGGATACCAGCTATTAAAAATAAGATATCGATTAAAAGAGATTTTTCATTATCTGATCCGTTCTATTTATTTTAATGTTAGTTAAATTTTAAAGGTGCGTTAATATGCCTATCCTTATTTTTATTGCCATATTGACTTTCTACACTGTCTCATCCGCAACCATTGCCCAGGCATCCCTGAAGTTGCCTGAAACAGTAAAAGTTGATCCGGCTGCATTAACTGCTGAACCGATGTGTGATCCCAAGATCGCACCATCATGGCGAGCTGCTCAGGAAATTGAAGGTGTCAAGATTCAGGAATCGCCTGGATGCAGCCCGGACAATCCGGCCTGGATTGCGGCGGCAGTTAAAGGAACCAATAACATATCCATGGAGACTTTGATGAAGACCGGTCTTTCGCCGGATGCCATCATTAAAACAGATGATCTGGATGGTGATGGGGATCCCGATCGAATTATCATCAAACTGGAAATCATGGAACTGAACGGCAAATCACCGGATTTTCCTGGACTGGTTCCCACATTTGATATTGCACCCGGCGTACAGCCAGGTGCCTGGGTGTTTGCACCAAAGACCAGCGGCATGTCGACAGAAAATTTTGAAAGTGTCAGAGCCAATCCGCTGTTACGACTTCCATCTCCGGTCATTCGCGTTGAAGTGGGCGACATTGTGCAAATCGTGCTGGAAAATACGCATTATTTTCCACACAGTATTCATCTGCATGGCGTAGATCACCCATTTTCACATAAAGATCATGGCGGTAATGATGGCGTACCGCAAACCAGTGAAAAGGAATTGATGCCGGGTGAAAGACGTATTTATGAATTTCAGGCGCGCCAGTCAGGCACCATGTTTTATCATTGTCACGTTCAGACGCATACCCATTTAGGGATGGGTCTTGGCGGAATTATTGTCGTTGAAGAAAATAAACCGAATAATTGGCTGCAAACCTTGAATATCGGTGCGGGTCATGTCCGCCATCCATCCGTTGCCGTGCGCGAGCAATTCGACCAGGAATATGATCTGCACTATCACGCGATGGATAAGGAGTTAGGCGAGATCATTCAGAAATATAATGACCCCAGACTCATCGCGCGCGATATGAATCAACGCTATGACATTACCGACTCAACTGAGGATTATTTTACGCTGAATGGTTTATCGTTTCCTTATACTCTTAGAGAGTCTCTAATTATCGTTGAACCGGATCAGAAAATAAAACTGCGCCTATTGAACAGTGGCCCTGAAATGATAGCTATACATACGCACGGTCATCATGCCACGATCACGCATTATGACGGTGTAGAGCACAATCCAGTAGCCCAGATCATGCGTGATGTTTTTGACATGGCACCAGCTCAGCGTATTGATTTGACATTGGAAACCACCAATGATGGAAAGCACAGCTATGGGGAAGGCGATTGGCTGATTCATGATCATAGAGAAAGAGGAGGATTTACCACGAATGGTATGGCGGAAGGCGGCAGCATAAGCTCCATTGTTTATAAGTCCTACTTGAATGGAGATGGCTTACCCAAGGTAAGTCACTTTGGTATTGATTTAAGCAAATATTTCACCAAAGAATATTATGAAAGAAGACTTCCGATATGGCAGGATCTCGATGAAACGGCAAGTCTGGGCTCACCGGCCGGACAGTCTGGCATTGATGCTGCAACACAGACTACTTTGCTCAATGCCATGTATGGATTGCTGATCGGACTCTTTATTTACCTGATTCTCGCCAGACTGAAACAAATCAAACAAAGCGCTATGGCAGCAGTCTCACGTCTAAAAAGCCCAAAAGGGGGTAACCAATAATGACCAGGACTACAACAATTACTTTCTTACTTGCAGGAATGCTTGTTTTCAGCGCAGATACCTTTGCACAGCAGAAAACCAAATCAAACGAGCATGATCATAGCGACCACACCATGAGCCAGGAAAGTGCAGGTGCAACAGACCATACCGGCGATCATACTCAGGATCAGGATCACAGTGAACATGACATGAGTCATGACCATACCGCCGACCACAGTTCACACAGCGTCAGCACTCAGTCCTCCGAACATGGCGATGCGCATCACCATCACCATATTGACCATGATCATCTGATGGATCATGAAGGCACCATGATCATGGGGCAGAATCTGGATAAACTGCCAAGCAGTTGCAAAAGTATTTCGGAAGAAATTGAAATCACCGTGCGTGCAGGTAGAAAATACGCCGCAAAATTTCCCGGCACCGCTTTTGCATTTGATCAGCAGCAATGGAACGTCAAACCGTGCTCAAAAGTCACCTGGCACTTCATCAATGAAGACAACATCCGTCATCAGTTCATGATGCATGGTTTGCCAAAATATCTCTACAAGTACGGCATGTTCCATCTTGAAGTGACCGGCCCCAAGACTGTATCCGGCACCATTATTGTGCCTGGATCGGATGATACCTTTCTTGTGCATTGCGATATTTCCCACCACATGGAGAAAGGCATGAAAGCGCAGCTGGTAGTCGGCAAGGGAAGTGAAAACATTCCCAGCATTCCAGGCCTGACACCTTACAATCTGACCGATACCTATGAAGCTGAGGATTTACCCAAGGTCTCGGATAAAGCAGAGAAAAGTATAATCACAAGACAGATCACTGAATTTACTAACAATACCAACTCCCTGAATTATGGAGTGGTGCTGATTGGTATTCTTGTTGGTTTGCTGTGCATTCCTTTCCTGGCAAAAATTATGCGCCGCAAGAAAGATAATTAGACTGTGATCTTTTTATAAGCCTTAACAGGCCGTCAAAAATGTTTTTGAGGAACTCTACAAGAATAAGCAGGAAGAGCGCAGTTTTGCTCGATATGAGCATCTTGCGTCTGTTTTTAACCCTGGTGCGCAACGTAGATAGTTTTTCACTGGCCTGTTTACCAAGGAGCTGGTTTGACAATTCAAGCTTTCAGACAGTCAAACCAGCTTCCTCCCCTTGATTACCGACAAAGACTTTCCCTGTAAATCTTGCTACGATTGAACCAATACATTCGTAACAAGCTTCTTATTATACTTCATAAACAACAATATAAGAACGATCAGCACCTTGACATCCACACGATTTTCTCAGAAAAATCAGCGTTCCCTATAGTTGACCAATTCAATCAGGTATTGTATAGTTGACAAAATTGATCAGGTATTACCCCTATCAAATATTTTTCATTCACTAACTTTACTCGATTTCTTAAAGGAGTCATTTATGAGATTAACAACAAAAGGTAGATTTGCAGTTACCGCATTACTAGACCTTGCCTTGCAGCAAAGCAACCATCCCGTCACATTGGCGGATATCAGCCAGCGGCAAAAAATATCTTTGTCATATCTCGAACAGCTATTCGCCAAACTACGTCAATCCGAACTCGTAGACAGCGTGCGCGGACCAGGCGGCGGATATTGCCTTGCGAAGGATCTGGAGCAGGTATCAGTCGCAGATATCATTCTTGCCGTGGATGAACCAATCGATGCGACTCAATGTGGCGGAAAGGAAAATTGTCATAATGATGGAAAATGTATGACGCATGATTTGTGGGCAAAACTGAACGACCTGATTTTCGACTATCTGGGCGCTGTTACGCTCAAGGAGCTTGTCGATAACCAGAAAAATCAGAAATCTGAGGAAATTGTTCAGCTTTTTGATATGCGCGAAACTACCACCGCATAAGACGATATTTGTTAACTCGATTATCACTACTGGTCAGAAAACTGGGCATTACAAATTGTGATAATCATTACGACAGAACAATTTTAAGATAATCCTGTCCTATAAAATGGATGATCCATTCGGCATGGTAAATAAAAATTAATGGAAATTGTATTGTGTCTATTACGTTAACTGAAACTGCTGCAAAACACGTTCAACAACAGCTTGAGAAACGCGGCAAAGGTATTGCATTACGCGTCGGGGTTACTAAAACGGGTTGTTCAGGTTTCTCCTATGCATTTGACTATGCGGATGAAATACGACCTGATGATCAGGTGTTTGAATCACATCATGTCAAAGTAGCAGTGGATACCAACAGCTTGCCTTATCTGGACGGATCGCAGATTGATTTCACGAAGGATGGTCTCAACAGTTCATTTAAGTTTAAGAACCCAAACATTGATAATACATGCGGTTGCGGCGAAAGCTTTAGCGTAAAAGACTCTGCTGTAACCTGAAAATAATCGTTTCAATCAATCCCGTGTTTCCATATAAAAATAATTCTACGTTTACGGCAAATTAAACTATTCACTTCAACTAATTGAAGATATTAAAAAAGGAATAAACCAAATGAGCGCAGCATTGCAAAATCTGGTTAATCAGCCGTATAAACATGGCTTCGTCACTGACATTGAATCTGATGTTGCACCAAAAGGACTCAATGAAGAAACAATTCGACTCATATCGAACAAAAAGAATGAACCGGAATGGCTTCTGGCATTCCGGCTTAATGCCTATCAAAAATGGCTGACGATGTCTGAGCCTAAATGGCAGAATGTCAAACATCCAAAAATTGATTTTCAGGCAATCAGCTACTACTCCGCACCCAAGCCGAAGAAGAAACTCGCCAGCATGGATGAAGTGGATCCTGAATTGCTGCGCACCTTTGAGAAGCTCGGTGTACCGATGCATGAACGGGCTGCGCTTGCTGGTGTCGCAGTTGATGTCATATTCGACAGCGTCTCCGTTGCCACCACATATAAAGAAAAACTGGCTGAGGTGGGAATTATTTTCTGTTCCATTTCAGAAGCTGTACACACGCATCCTGAACTTATCCGGCAATATCTGGGTTCTGTGGTGCCTGTGGGTGATAATTATTACGCTGCTTTAAACTCTGCCGTCTTTACGGATGGTTCATTCTGTTTTATTCCGAAAGGTGTTAAATGCCCGATGGATTTATCGACCTACTTTCGTATCAATACGGAAGCATCCGGTCAATTTGAACGAACACTAATTATTGCAGAAGAAGGCGCTTCGGTTTCCTATCTCGAAGGCTGCACCGCACCCCGGTTTGATACCAATCAACTCCATGCAGCGGTTGTTGAACTGATCGCACTGGATAATGCGGATATCAAATATTCAACCGTACAGAATTGGTATGCCGGTGATGAAAACGGCATCGGCGGCATCTATAATTTTGTTACGAAACGAGGGCTGGCAAAGGGTATCAACTCGCGTATTTCCTGGACACAGGTAGAAACCGGCTCTGCAATTACATGGAAATATCCATCGTGTATTCTGCGCGGCGATAATTCAGTCGGTGAGTTCTACTCAGTCGCCGTCACCAACAATTACCAGCAAGCGGATACCGGTACCAAAATGATTCATCTGGGTAAAAATACGCGCAGTACGATTATCAGCAAAGGCATATCCGCCGGTCATTCAAACAGCAGTTATCGTGGACTGGTGCGTATCACACCCACTGCACAGGGTGCGCGAAACTATTCACAATGCGACTCCATGCTGATCGGTGATCAATGTGGCGCCCATACCTTTCCTTATATTCAGGTTCGCAATAATACCGCCAAAGTCGAGCATGAAGCATCTACCTCCAAGATTGGTGAAGATCAGCTGTTTTACTTTTCTCAACGCGGCATTAATGCGGAAGAAGCGGTTTCAATGATTATCAATGGCTTCTGCAAGGATGTGTTCCAGCAATTGCCGATGGAATTTGCAGTCGAAGCTACCAAGCTTCTCAGCTTCAAACTGGAGGGAAGTGTCGGATGATTATTGAGAACAGCAAAACAATTCTTTCTGTCCAAGGATTACATGCCAGCATCAATGGTACAGAAATACTGAAAGGTATCGATCTTGTGGTGAAAAGCGGCGAAATCCATGCCATCATGGGCCTGAACGGATCGGGGAAAAGTACCTTCGCCAAGGTATTAGCCGGACACTCGGCTTACGAAGTAACCAGCGGATCCATTCAATTTGGCGACGAGAATCTGTTAACACTCGCTCCGGAAGAACGGGCGCGCGCCGGACTTTTCCTGGCATTCCAGTATCCGATTGAAATCCCTGGTGTAGCTAACACGCAGTTTCTCCGTCTTGCCTACAATACTGTCCAGACACAGCGCGGCAAAGAAGAACTTGATCCGCTTGAGTTTGATGACTTTGTCCGTGAGAAAATGAAATTGCTGGAAATGAGTCCTGATTTTCTTGATCGCAGTGTGAATGAAGGTTTTTCCGGTGGCGAAAAGAAACGCAATGAAATCCTGCAAATGGCTTTGCTGGAACCAAAATTAAGTATTCTGGATGAAACGGATTCAGGGCTTGATATTGATGCACTGAGAATCGTTGCCAATGGTGTCAATCAGATTACCAACACAGACAATGCCACGATTCTGGTTACACATTACCAGCGGTTACTGGATTACATCGTGCCGGACTACGTCCATGTGATGGAAGCCGGTCGGATTGTCATGACAGGTGGCAAGGAACTGGCATTAGAACTCGAAACGCACGGTTATGACTGGATCAGTACACACAAGCAGTCGAAGGCAGGAGCCACCGCATGAGTGAACTGGCCCGTAACGACTATTTCAAATGTCTGCTTGAATCATTACCCAAGGCAGCGACCAGCGCGTCATCCTGGCTTAATCAATTACGCGCTCACGCAGTTGATCAGGTCAGTGTCCAGCAATTTCCTTCCATTCGCGATGAGGAATGGCGCTTCACGGATATTTCACCGCTCACGAAACTTCCCTATCGACCCTCACAAGCGGCATGCCATCTGCAATTCAGCGATATCAAGCCCTATTGCCTTGATGAAACCTCGAACCGCCTGGTTTTTGTCGATGGTTACTATGCGCCGCAACTTTCTCACGTGACTGAGAATGAACCCATGATTGTCGGCAATCTGGCCGAACTGATTTCACCTCATTCATCAGCCATACAACCTCATCTGGGGCAATACGCCAGGATTCAGGATAATGTCTTTACAGCATTCAATACGGCGTTTCTACATGATGGCGCTTTGATAATCATTCCAAAAAATGGGCTGGTTAATAACCCGATTCATCTATTATTTATCGCAACGCAAGCAAAAGTGACCAGTTATCCACGCTGCTTACTCATCAGTGAACCAGGCAGTCAGGCAACACTGATCGAAGACTATGTCAGTCTGCAGGAAGCACCCTATATTACGAATGCAGTGACAGAAATAAGCCTGGCTGACAATGCACAGGTGAAACATGTCCGGGTACAACGTGACAGCAAACAGGCTTTCCATCTGGCAAACTGTGCGGTTTCTCTGGCGAAGGCCAGCCACTACCAATCAACCAGCATTGCGCTGGGCGCGCAGGTTTCACGCTATAACCTCGATGTAAAACACACCGATGAAGCAACTGAGTGCATTATCGACGGGTTGGCGCTGATCACCGACCGGCAACTTGCCGATACGCACACCCGTATTGATCATATGAAGCCAAATGGCACCAGTCGTCAACAGCATAAATGCATTGTTGATGGAACGGCGCATGCGGTGTTCAATGGCAAAATTATCGTTCACCCATACGCACAGCGGACAAATTCATCACAATCCAGCCGGAACCTATTGTTAAGCAACACTGCACAGGTTGATACCAAACCGCAACTGGAGATTTTTGCTGATGACGTAAAATGCGCACATGGTGCAACAGTTGGCCAACTGGATAATGAAGAAATCTTTTACCTGGAAAGTCGCGGGCTATCAAAAATGACCGCTCGTAACTTGCTGACCTATGCATTTGGTGCAGAAATTATCAGCAAAATTCCAGTGATCTCGCTCCGCCATCAATTGGAGCGGATAGTACTTAATCAAACACAAAATAGCTAAATGATAAATGTTGCCGAGGCTGTACGAAAACCTGATGTTCCCACCACTCCGTTCGATCTGGAGAAAATTCGCAGCGATTTTCCGATTCTGAATTTAAAGGTCAATGGCAAGCCATTGGTCTATCTCGACAATGCGGCTTCCAGCCAGATGCCACAACCAGTCATAGACCGTCTGGTGCATTACCAGACAGCACAGCACGCAAACATCAATCGGGCTGTTCATTATCTGTCTGAAGTGGCGACGCTGGAATATCATAAGGCGCGCTGTACGTTGCAGCAATTCGTCAATGCACGGGAAGATCGGGAAATCATCTTCACCAGCGGTACGACAGACGCTATCAATCTGGTGATGCATGGCTATGGGCGGAAATTTATCCAGGCGGGCGATGAAATTATTCTGACCACGCTGGAACATCATTCCAATATCGTTCCGTGGCAAATGCTGGCCAAGGAAAAAGGTGCAAAAATCCGTGTCGTCCCCATTAATGATGCGGGAGAACTTGAAATTGATGAATACAGGAAGCTCTTTAACGAACGTACTAAATTTGTTGGTCTGATTCACGTATCAAACGCGCTGGGCACCATCAATCCGATAAAAGAAATGATCGCTTATGCCCACCAGTACGATGTACCAGTTTTGATCGATGGCGCGCAGGCGGCACCGCATATCGTCATCGACGTGCAAGATCTTGACTGTGACTTCTACACTTTCTCTGCGCATAAACTGTGCGGTCCAACCGGCGTTGGTATACTCTATGGCAAGGCAGCAGTGCTTGAAGCCATGCAACCGTTCAAAGGCGGCGGCGATATGATCGCATCGGTCACGTTTGAAGAAACCATTTATAATACCATTCCCCATAAGTTTGAAGCCGGTACGCCACCCATTGCCGCTGCAATTGGTTTTGGCGCTGCCATTGATTATTTAACGACCATTGGCATTAAACAAATCGCTGCTCATGAATCGGATTTGCTGGAATATGCCACGGCACAAATCCAGGATATTCCGGGCGTCAGGATAATCGGTACTGCAAAAAACAAAACAGCCGTGCTTTCATTCACGATTGAGGGTATTCACCCACATGATATCGGCACTATCCTGAATCAGGATGGCGTTGCTGTTCGAACCGGGCACCATTGTGCACAACCGGTCATGCACCGTTATAACGTTCCGGCCACGTCGCGCGCCTCTTTTGCTTTTTACAATAAAAAAACAGAAGTTGATGCCTTAATGGCCGGCATCAGAATCGTAAAAAAGGTTTTTTTATGATGCATACAAAATCCCTGTATCAGGAAGTCATTCTGGACCATAACAGAAAGCCGCGTAATTACGGCACACTGGAGCATCCCAGCCACCACGCTGTTGGGCACAATCCCTTATGCGGGGATCGGCTGGACATTGCTTTGGCCCTTGAAAATGACCGGATCAATCAGATTGCCTTCCAAGGTGAATCCTGCGCAATCTGCAAAGCTTCTGCTTCCATGATGACGGCAGCTGTGAAAGGAAAATCTCCTCAGGACGCTGAAACCTTGATCAATGAATTTCGTGAAATGGCAATGGGCAAGCTGGATCCTGAGCAACCCAATCATCTGGGGCATCTGACAGTTTTCTCCGGCATACGCGATCTGCCGACACGGGTTAAATGTGCAATTCTGCCCTGGCACACTTTACATGCAGCACTCAATTCAATGACTGGCGCCTCCACTGAAACAAACGATGATCTTATTCAGTCTGTTTCTGTTAAAACAGTATAATCAGTCACTTATACATTCTCAAATTACTGCTTACACGATTCAAAGTTAACAAAAATCAAAATGCCAAAAATTGCCGATATTGAGGGAACACCCAACAGAAATGCGTTGAAGTTCATTCTCAAGGAACCATTAACTTGGGGAATTGCCCGATCATATGACAATGCGGATGCTGCAAAAGATGATCCTCTTGCTTCTGCCTTATTTGATATCGACCACGTCACAAATGTTTTTTATATCGATCACTGGATTACAATCACACAGGATGGTGAAGCGAACTGGCAAGACCTTGCGCGGGAAGTCGCCGATCCGATTCGGGCTGCACCGGCAGCTTCTGCCCAATCAGCGGAAACTGTTTCCGCCGCCCATAGTGCACTGTCTGAATTAAGCGAGGAAGATCAGGTACGGCTTGAAAAAATCAATATGTTACTGGATGAAGAAATACGCCCTTATCTACAGCATGACGGCGGTGATTTACATGTACTGGCCCTTGATGGAAATATCCTGCGCATCCACTATCAGGGTGCCTGCGGCACCTGCCCCAGTTCCATATCCGGCACACTCCGGGGTATTGAAAACATGTTGAAATCAATCGAACCGGATATACAGGTAATTGCAAGCTGATATTACTGCATGTCTTATCCAATAAAAAAGCGGCTTGAAGCCGCTTTTTTATTATGTCAGATAATCAAATCCGCTTTCTGAATTCATTGTTCTGTGGTGCAATCTCGATCCTATCGCCTATTTCAACAAAGGCAGCGACCTGAATTTCAAATCCTGTTCCTTTTAACCGGGCGGGTTTCATGATCTTTCCCGAAGTATCACCGCGCACTGCAGGCTCGGTATATTCAACTTCGCGCACAATCGTTGAGGGCAATTCGACAGAAATAGCTTTATCTTCATAAAATGTTACCTGACAGACATCTTCCATACCATCAATCAGATAATTCAGTACATCGGGCATGTTATCTGCTTCCACTTCAACCTGATTATAGTCAGCATCCATGAAGACATACAACGGATCGGCAAAATAGCTGTATGTACAATCCTTGCGATCCAGAACAACCAGATCAAATTTCTCATCTGCCTTGTAAACCGTTTCCAATGTCGCACTGGAAAACAAACTCTTCAGCTTCATCTTCACCACAGAAGCATTACGGCCAGATTTAGTGAATTCAGCTCGCTGCACGACCATTGGATCGTTACCAATCATCACGACATTGCCTGAACGCAGTTCCATTGCGGTTTTCATATTTCATCCTAAAAATTAAGTTTTAAACAGTTTGCAAGTGCATCCAGCACCAAACTTCTTGCCCACGCTGCAAATTATAGCCGATTTCTTATAAATCGCACCAGATTGGATGCCAAATCATCTTGCGCACGTAATCGATCAGCCCAATTTTTACCATGTACCCTCAACGCCTGATTGCAGGCAGCAAAGGATGCCCAGCTGACTGAGTCGATTTCATCCATGTCATTCCATCCATACCAGAATTTGGTGACTGCCTGCGCTATTTCAAGAGGCAGATCAGCTGTATAAAGTTTGAGGAATGCAGTCAGTTTTGACTCATGCGCCCTGTCTGCCTGCGGATAAATATGCCAGACGAAAGGATGCATTGCCCATTGAGCGCGTACAAACGAATCCTCCCCCCGGACAAAATTAATATCGCATGCCCAAAGCAATTGATCGTAGTCATCCTGTGGCATAAACGGAATAACCTGAACCGATAACTGGCCAGATTGCATGATTTGATTAAGGGGTGCGGAGAAATGTCCCATCAATATCGAAATTTTCTCGGCCATGCGGCCGTGAGGCACGATCAGGAATACCGGACTCGCAGAATTCGACCAGATAGCGATCATTGCATTGATCGGCGCATGATCATAGCAGAACAACGAAATGCGCAGTTCCCCGGCTTTATGAGCAGGAATATTTATCCGTTCCCAGCATTTATTTTTTTCTGCTGTATTCACTGCACCCTGTCGCGGCTCTACTGTACTGTCGCGCAACAAGCCACCTGTACCTGGCACAAAACCTGGGAAAAAGAAATACCTGGTCAGTGGCAAACGAGGATGAGGTGAAGACAAACCATGGCAACCACGCACCCAGTCTTCTGCGCTCAGGTACTCCAGAGTAATCCATACCGGTGGCCGGACTTGTTGCAGCATAGCCGCCACATACGTTTCCGGTAATTCACACGCGAATGCCTCGATCACTACATCAGCCGGTTCAATGGCTCCCAATGGCTGCTGCCAGTGATGTATTTCAATTGCCTGCACTACCTGACAGGGAATGGTTGGATTAACATCCAGTGCAATACGGGAAAAACTGGCTAAATCATCAACCCAAAGCCGCACTACCTGCTGATGCGTACGCTGCAATTGCCGTGCAAGCCGCCAACATACGCCAATGTCGCCAAAATTATCGACAACCTGACAGAAAATATCCCAGCGGTGCTGCATCACAGAATAATAGAATTGTCAGACAACACGTCTATCCACTGACGACCATCGCCTGTAAGTCATGTGTATCCGAATCAGTAATTTCCACTTCAATAAACTTGCCAGGCTGCGCATGGTCCGCATTGCTCACATAAACCAATCCGTCAATTTCCGGTGCATCCGCACTGCTTCTTGCAATAACATGATCGTCATCGACTTCATCGACCATCACAGTCATTCTTTTACCAACTTTCGTGGCCAGTCGCTGGCGGCTGATTTCCTCCTGCAATTCCATAAAGCGAGCACGGCGATCCTGTTTAACCGCTTCAGGAACCGGGTCAAGCAATTGATTTGCAGCAGCTCCTTCGACTGGAGAATAGGTAAAGCAACCTACCCGATCTAATTGCGCTGCCTGTAAAAATTGCAGCAGCTCCTCGAATTCCGCATCCGTTTCACCGGGAAATCCGACAATAAAAGTGCTGCGCAATGTGATATCCGGGCATATCTGCCGCCAGGACTGTATGCGTGCCAGATTATTTTCAGCATTTGCCGGGCGCTTCATTGCTTTCAGAATGCGTGCATTGGCATGTTGAAGCGGCACATCCAGATAAGGCAATATTTTTCCTTCCGCCATAAGCGGAATCACTTCATCGACATGCGGGTATGGATAAACATAATGCAACCGCACCCATACACCCAACGTCCCCAGCGCCTGGGTGAGCTCTGTCAGACGGGTTTTGATTGGCCTGCCTTGCCAGAAACCTGTTCGATATTTCACATCCACTCCATAGGCACTGGTATCCTGAGAAATGATCAGCAATTCCTTCACCCCCGCATTCACCAGATGTTCCGCTTCCTGCATCACCTGATGAATAGGCCGACTCACCAGATCACCGCGCATGGAAGGAATAATGCAAAATGAGCAACGGTGATTACACCCTTCCGAAATTTTTATATAGGCGTAGTGCCTGGGCGTCAGACGAATACCCTGCGGAGGAATCAGGCTGGTATACGGGTCATGCGGTTGTGGCAGATGGGCATGTATCGCCGACATAACTTCCGGTAACGCCTGAGGTCCCGTTACAGCCAGCACCTGCGGATGAGCTCTTTTTACTACCTCTCCATCCTCCTTGGCACCCAGACAACCCGTCACGATAACCTTGCCTGTTTCAGTAATTGCTTCACCAATGGCATCTAGCGATTCTTCAACCGCGCTGTCGATAAATCCGCAGGTATTAACCACAACGAGATCAGCATCCTCATAGGACGGTGATATTTCATATCCCTCAGCCCTCAGTTGTGTCAGGATCTGTTCTGAATCCACCAGGGCTTTAGGACAGCCGAGTGAGATAAAACCAACTTTTGGTGATGTGTGTTTAAGTGATGGCATGTAATAAAAAAGTAAATGGAAGGCCGTTGAAATCGGAAATCCTGCAAAATCCGAATTTTATCTGATAACCGGTTGTTGCAATCTTTTATCTTCTGATAAACAACAGAAGAGGAAAAAATACAGTATTTACAACTACGACTACGGCTGGATCGCACGCAAAGAAACAGGTTGATTCATATCATTCCCATTCATAAATAACAGAAACTCAATCCAGCCCCACAAACCGGGCTGCATCGATAATCGACCAGAGATGAAAAATTCCACCAATGACCGCTGGAATAATCAATACAGCAAAGAAATAACCGATACCCACAATTATAAAAAACAATACCGCCGGCAATATCCGCCCCTGAACCAACTGGCCCAGTCCTGGTATAAAGAAACTGCATACAGCGGCAATCACATTGCCACCCGACCCCTGCCCTGACATCTTGAATCTCCATGAAATGGTTCTGACAATATCCTGCCATGATACCAAAGTCTTCTCTCTGTCAGGAATTGCGATGTGTGATCGAGCATGACTTGACAGAACTCACTCTGCTTCAGTACCCTTCTGACTCACAGTCAGACCGACATTTTAACTCTCCAGCATCCTTTAAGAATATGAAATCTGAAGATATCAAGCAAACCAAGGTCCTTTTTGTCTGCATGGGAAACATTTGCCGGTCTCCAACAGCCGATGCAGTTTTCAGGCATCAGGTGAAAAAAGCTGGTCTTGATCAACAGATCATGGTTGATTCTGCCGGCACGCATGCCTATCACATCGGTG
>JBBTCY010000146.1:0-2062 GCA_038043005.1 Pseudomonadota bacterium | reverse complement strand
CTCGGGTGGAGTTATCTTTCAGAATTGTTTGCGTCGTCCAGCGCGGATTATCATTGAGATTGGACGATGGATTTATCTGAAAGAGATTGTAGGCAATCTGCAGTAGAGGATAGTCGGATCGATCCCCCCATTGGCAGGGTGGAAAACGAAGCTCGCACTCAAACCGGTTGTCATACTGGAAAGCAAAGCCGCGTGGCATGACCGCAACGGAATCTTTGCTTTTGAATGCGCCTTTACTCCATATACTTTCCAGTGAGGCCACAGCACTTTGATGCTTGCTTTGTAAGGCCTGTGAGTCTATACCACTGTGATCGCCTTCGATTGCTGCATCAAACCAGGCAGCGTGATATCCAAAGCCGGTGTAGTGAATACAGAATTCATACGCTGTATTGTGATTCTGATCGCTGAGATGGCCTTGCGCCTCAAATACCAGAAATGATGCATCGTTGCCCGTAACCAGTTTACTGTGGGTGATTTCGGCACGCAATGAATGTATTTCACGGTCATCATGCAGATAGCGCAGATCCCAGCCATTTAATATGACCGTGCCACTGTCCACATAATGAGGCATGCTAACCCATAGCAGCATAGTTGCGGCATCTGTTCCGCCATTTCGTTGTGTGCATTCACTGCCTTCAATCATGATAAACCGGCCGCTATCTTCGTAAACAGTTTTACGGGCGGCCTTAAAGGATAATTGCTCAAATGGCGTAGCGGGTTGTGTTGCAACAGGCAAGGCTGGCTGGAGTTTATCCTGAGATTTGGTGGCGCATGCGGATAACATCATCAGCATGGTCATAACAATCATTAACTTCACATAACACTTCATTCATAGCCCCCAAAGGTGAACGATTATGTTATGAATCATATAGTCGCTTGTCTGGTATTGGTTCAGGAATTGATCGGCGATTTACTGAAACCGAGTTTAAATTGTTACCTGTGAAAAGTGAAGTTATTTTGATTGGTAGATTCTAATCTGGATTGTAAGTCAAGTGAAAATATGTTCAAGTGCAACACCCGGGTCATCTGCTCGCATAAACGCTTCACCAACCAGAAAAACATCAACATGATTGTTACGCATTAACCGGACATCTGCCGCAGTATGGATGCCGCTTTCGGTCACAACAATTCGTTCCGGCGGAATGTGGTCCAGTAACTGCAAGGTGGTGTTTAATGATGTTTCAAAAGTTCGTAAATTGCGATTGTTAATGCCGATTAATGGCGTTGATAACTGCAATGCGAGCGTCAGTTCTTCGGTATCATGAACTTCTACCAGTACAGCCATGCCCAGTGAATGGGCCAGTGCTTCCAGTTTAAGCATCTGAGCCAGAGGATCGCTTTCCTGGAATTCTGCACCCAGAACATTTTTCATTAAAAATGCCGCAACGATTAATAAAATACAATCTGCACCCATTGCACGCGCTTCGGCAATCTGGTATTCATGCAGCATGAAATCCTTGCGTAGCACGGGTAACTGGCAGGCTGCACGGGCTTGTTGTAAATATGCCGGACTGCCCATAAAAAACTGCTTGTCAGTCAGCACAGACAAACACGCCGCGCCATGTTGCTCGTAGGTTTGGGCAATTTCAGAAGGAATGAATCCGGAATTGGCGGTTGATGTGTCGGTTGACGCTGCGGCAGCTTTACTCCGTAATACCCCTTTACTTGGGCTGGCTTGTTTAATTTCAGCAATAACGGCTGGTTTTCCTGCCGCTGTTTTTTTTTGAATAGCGGCAATAAAATCACGTGGAGGTGATGCTGTCTCGGCATCAAGCATGAGTGCCGGATAAGGTTTTAATGCGCGTGCAGCGGCAATTTCCTGTACTTTAGCCAGTAATATTTTTCTTAGAATGTCGGACATTTTAACGGGTTGTGATTGGTTATTGCTGGGAGAATGCGATCAGTTCATGTAATTTTCTTAAGGCAGAGCCGTTGGCGATGGCAAGCTGCGCCTTGTTTATACCATCTTCGACAGAATCAGCCAGCCCTGAAACATAAATAGCGGCGCCGGCATTCAGTAAAACAATGTCACGCGCCGGTCCCGCTTCATTTTCCAGCACTG
>JBBTCY010000145.1:0-1767 GCA_038043005.1 Pseudomonadota bacterium | reverse complement strand
AGCCATTAGCTCCGGCTTTGGTCGCCCGACTAAACAGTTCACGGCTGGTTATGGCGGTGATCATCACGACTTTGGTTGCAGCATTCTGGTTGCGTATAATCCTGAGCGCGTCAAGGCCATTCATCACTGGCATCTCGAAATCCAAGCATACAATGTCAGGTTTATGTAAGGCGACCAATTCAATGGCTTGTTTGCCATCGTGCGCTTCCCCGATAACTTCCACTCCCATATGTGTCAGAATTGCTGTCAATAATTTTCGCAGTGTCAGACTGTCATCGGCAATTACTGCTTTGGCGCGGTAAGGCTTTTCCTTGAAAGGATTGTGTTTCTTGATTGCAACCATTAACAGCCGTTGCACATGCTCTACTTTTTTCAGCATAAAAATGATTTGCTCTTGCGAGAAAGGCTTATGAATAAATCCGGAGCTGCCCGCTTCAACGGCAAGCTGCTCCAGTTCTGGATCATTACTACCGGTAATCATAATGACAGCAATGTTTGGATAAGCTGCGTGAACTTCTTTGAGCAAAGCAAGGCCATCCGTATCCGGTAAATTGTAATCGAGACAGACGATATGCGGAGTCAGTTTAGCGATGGTGGGGAGTAGTTTTGTACCGCTGGAAAGTTCTCCTATAACCTCATACTCGGCATTTTTTAAAAATGCCCGCAATATGCTGCGCATATAAAGTGCATCATCTACGATTAAAACTCGAAGCTTGTTTTGTGTTTGTGACATAAGCCGTTATCCTTTTATATTTCTCTCAGCCAATTCTGGCTTATCTGTGAGTTACGACTCAAAAGAAAGAATTTATTGTCAGAGAATGCTTTTTATCATGAAGGATAATTCTTATATTCCCCAAGAAAATAATCCTGATGCTATGCATTACATATCTTGAATCAATATATTCTGGGCTGGTTTTACAATTGCCAGCTGCAATCTCAATAAGCGTTAAAAATTTTTTCACCCTAAAGATTGTAGTAATTCTTACGATAACAACTATATGCAGAATTATAGGGATGCCATGTCTGGAGATATTGTTTTTTCCAGATCCATAACAACCCGAATAATTCAAATATAGGTGAGGTGAAAACTTTGAATGCTCAGGATAAACAGGAATTCAACATAGCATTGCGTCAAACATTACAGCAGACGGATCTGATTCCGCCGCTACCCGAAACAGCTCGTAAAATTCTGGCACTGCGCAACAAACCGGATGCCAATTCAGAAGAATTAGTGCGTTTGATTGAGGGAGATCCAGTTTTATCGGTTTTTGTGATGAAGTATGCGCGTATGGCTGTTTTTGGTTATGGTGATCGTATAACATCAGTGACGCAAGCCGTTTCACTGGTTCTTGGTTATGCGACAGCGCTGAATATTATTTTGGGTATTGCTTCATCCGGTTGCCTTAAAATACCCAATTATGGACCGCTTGGTCGCGTCCGTATTTGGAGTGATGCATTGGAATGCGCTCAGTTGTGCCGTGAATTAAGTAAGCGCATGGCAAAAAAACAATTAATCGATCTTGGTCTTGCTTATCTGGGCGGATTGCTGCAGAACTTTGGCTATCTGCTGTTCGCACATTTCTGTCCCAAGGAATTCGCCAGTCTGAACGAGATGATTTCCCTTGATCCCGGGCAGGATATCAGAGCGCTTGAAATGCGAAATTTTGGTATCACGCACGATTTGATCGGCTTGTATTTGCTTAAAGCGTGGGATCTGCCGGAGGAAGTTATCCTGATGGCAGGAAAGCATCACTTTCCGGATTGCGC
>JBBTCY010000144.1:0-5064 GCA_038043005.1 Pseudomonadota bacterium | reverse complement strand
CTGCGCCCATGTATCCGGGAAAAGCCCTAATCGCTTGAATCGACGGGCATGCTTCCTGAATTCTGTCTTGCTGTTCTGGGAATGCAGAATCTCGAACAACAATAACCAGTCCTTTTCCACTTTATTATTGGCGGCCAATTGCGATATCAGGAATTGAACAGCCACGTCAGGATGGCCTTGTTTTACAAATAGCCGTGCATCAATCAGCACCAGATCATCCATTCTCTCACTCTTATCCACCGGCTTTGCCGCCGGTTTCTGAATAACCTGAATTTTCTGTTCCTCTGGAAATACATCAATCTCTTCATGATCTTTTGTTTTAACTGTCTCGATCACTGGTTTGACAGGCTCTATGGTTTCGTCATCCACCTGATTCGCCTGGTCGCGCTTCTTCCGATAATTACGCATCCCCACCACTAACAGAAGTATGACCAGAAATCCACCGGAAACAGGCAGCAGATAAAGATCCAGAATAGTTTGCAGTGAAATTTCATCTGCTTCCGGCGTAACTACAGGTGCAACAGGCAGTGGTATGGGTAATGGCGCGGATGGCTGTGCGACCGGGACTGGTAAGCTGGTTTTTTCTTCAAGACCGGCAGTATCGGTTTGTGAACGTGTCGCATTCTGTGGACCAATCCTGTCCATCAGCTTCGTTACTTCTGTTTCCAGTTGATCAATACGTGCCAGCAGCATATTGATTCCCTGCGTCTGCTTTTCATCCTCCTGCTGGAGATGATCAATCAATTGGAGCAATTGATCACTGACAGTCGATTTATCCCCAGACACTTCAGACTTCATAACAGCGCGCTTGGCTTTACTTGCGTCTGAACTACCCGATTGCACTGTATTGCCTTCAGGAATTGCAATCGCTGCATTAATCTTCCGCAAATCCGGAATGATAATGACAATGCCTGCCGTAACCGGCTCATCGATCCCTTTTGGAAAGACATTCGGGTTGCCTTCAATAATGGCACGAATCAGGCGATCACGCGAAATCGGATCGCCGGGATAAATCAATCGCGCGATATCTGCGATACGTTCCCCTGACTGAATTTCCCATTCCATATCTGGCAAGGAAATCTTCTGCTGTGAATTCTTTGCAGCCAGCACAATCGGCAATTCTATTCCCATGATTACACTGGATAAGTAAAAACCGGAAACTACAAAAACAGTGACTCTGACAATGGAATCAAACATTGGTGGTATTAGCCCTACAAGATTGCTTATCTACAATATGTTGCGATCGCTTTTGCTGCGTCATCAATCTGTTTCTGGCGCGCATCGTCATCCACATAAACAATACCGCCTTTCCCATCCGGCACTGTCAGACGGGGTGACTCCATGTAGATCTTCTGCCTGCCTTGTGCATCGATACACTTCTTTTTATTTTCTTCAGCTTCAGCTTGCTGCTGGGTTTCCTTTTCTTTCTTCTCTTGTCGACGTTTGTCGAATTCCTGCTTATCTGTTGATAGATCTTTTGATTTACTGTCGTCAATGCTGGGGGCTGATGATGGAGAGGATTTAATACCAAGTTTCTTCTCATTTTGAACTGCGCCGGAGGGGGGAGGCTGGTCCGAATATTGTATTTTACCGTTCTGATCGACCCATTTGTAAACCTGGGCTTGTGCTACCATACTTACTAGAAATGACAGTAATATACATATCAAATTCCGCATATTCTCTCCAGAAAAATAAGCTGTGTTACATCGATATACCCGTATTATTCTTACTTGCCGATCGTCTATTTCTGACTGCTCATTACACCATAATAATTATAAATATGCAGTATTTTCGTCTGAAATTGATGAAAAACTCATGACTGTTTTAGATATAATGTCGCTTTGCAGAGGAATGTTACTATGCAGTTGATCCAAAAAGCACTCACCTTTGATGATGTTCTACTGATTCCGGCGCACTCGACGGTTCTGCCGCGCGATGTCAGCCTCGCAACAAAACTGACCCGCACCATCACGTTGAATATTCCGCTCGTTTCAGCCGCAATGGATACTGTAACCGAATCCCCGCTGGCCATCGCGATTGCCCAGGAAGGCGGCATCGGTATCATTCATAAAAACATGACCATTGACATGCAGGCGGCACAGGTCGCACAGGTCAAACGCTTTGAAAGCGGTGTTGTAAAAGACCCCATTACCATCCCAGAAAGCATGACGGTCCGTGAAGTGCTGGAACTCATCCGGCTGCATAAAATTTCCGGATTACCGGTTGTCAATGGTAATAAAGTGGTCGGCATCGTTACCAATCGTGATCTGCGGTTTGAAACCAATCTGGATCAGGCCATCAAACATATCATGACCCCCAAGAAACGCCTGGTTACAGTCAAGGAGGGTTCTTCACGGGAAGAAGCATTAATGCTATTGCACAAACATCGACTGGAGCGCGTGCTGGTCGTTAATGATCAGTTTGAATTATGCGGCTTAATCACCGTCAAGGACATCACGAAGACGTCTGAGTATCCGCTTGCCAGCAAGGACGAACAGGAACGACTGCGCGTCGGGGCAGCAATTGGCGTGGGCGAAGGCAGCGAAGAACGTGCTGCCGCTCTGGTTGAGGCTGGTGCCGATGTCATCGTGGTCGATACTGCCCACGGTCATTCGCAAGGTGTATTGGATCGCATTACATGGGTTAAAAAGAACTTCCCGGCCATACAGGTAATCGGTGGCAATGTCGCCACTGCTGCCGCAGCGCGTGCCATGGTTGATTGTGGTGTCGATGCCGTAAAAGTAGGGATTGGACCTGGTTCAATCTGCACCACCCGTATTGTGGCAGGCGTCGGCATACCGCAAATTACCGCCATTCATAATG
Source organism: Pseudomonadota bacterium (assembly GCA_038043005.1). Classification (GTDB taxonomy): domain Bacteria; phylum Pseudomonadota; class Gammaproteobacteria; order Burkholderiales; family Nitrosomonadaceae; genus Nitrosomonas. The sequence continues at coordinate 2,241 of JBBTCY010000144.1, read as the reverse complement.
TATCGGAAGCACTCAGGGGAAGTGGTGTTCCAACCATTGCCGACGGCGGCATCCGTTATTCCGGCGACATTGCCAAAGCACTGGCAGCCGGCGCAAACCTCGTCATGCTGGGTGGACTGTTTGCAGGAACCACGGAAGCACCGGGAGAGATTGAATTGTTTCAGGGCCGTTCCTATAAAAGTTACCGGGGCATGGGATCACTCTCAGCCATGCAGCAAGGGTCCAGTGACCGCTATTTTCAGGAAAAGGAACAAAAGAATAACGATAAATTAGTACCGGAAGGCGTTGAAGGCCGTGTGCCATTCAAAGGCAACATTTCAGGTGTCATTCACCAGTTGATGGGCGGTGTACGGTCAAGCATGGGTTATCTGGGCTGTGAAACCATCGATGCGATGCATGAACGGGCTGAATTCGTAGAGATTACATCCGCCGGCATCCGCGAATCGCATGTTCACGATGTACAGATAACCAAAGAAGCACCCAACTACCACGTCAAATAACCATTGCCCTGCATGCATCAAAAAATCCTTATTCTGGACTTCGGTTCCCAGTATACACAACTGATTGCGCGTCGAGTCCGTGAGACTGACGCTTACTGCGAATTACACCCCTATGATGTCAGTGCGGAATTCATCAAAAACTTCGCCCCACAGGGAATCATTCTGTCAGGCGGCCCGGCTTCCGTTACGGAAGATGAAACCCCGCGCGCCCCTCGTATCGTATTTGAATTAGGCATTCCCGTATTGGGCATTTGCTACGGCATGCAAACCATGGCTGCGCAATTAGGCGGCACCGTTAACAATGCAGCGGTGCGCGAATTTGGCTATGCCGAGATACAGGTCACCGGGCATGGTGGTCTGCTTAAAGGCATTAAAGACCGCACCAGTGCCGCCGGGCAGGATCTCATGGATGTCTGGATGAGCCACGGTGACAAGGTTGAAACATTACCCGCCGGATTTCAGATCATGGCGCACAGTGCCGCCACAGCCATCGCTGCGATGGCTGACGAAACACGGCATTTTTATGGCATTCAATTTCATCCGGAAGTCACGCATACACCGCAGGGTAAATTAATCATTGAACGGTTTGTGCACGATATCTGCGGTATCGGTCACGACTGGAACATGCCCGACTATGTCGACGAAGCCATTCGCAAGATCCGTGCAACCGTCGGCAATGATCAGGTTATTCTGGGGCTGTCCGGTGGCGTGGATTCCTCTGTCGCCGCCGCACTGATCCATCGTGCTATTGGCAATCAACTCACCTGTGTTTTCGTCGACAACGGCCTGTTGCGCGCGAACGAAGGCAAGCAGGTCATGGATATTTTTGCCAGGAACCTGGCGGTCAAAGTCATTCATGTTGATGCCAGTCGTGAATTCTTCAAGCATCTCCAGGGCGTTACCGATCCGGAAGTCAAACGACGCATCATTGGTCGCGAATTTGTTGAAGTCTTTCAAAGTGAATCTGCCAAAATCAAAGATGCCCAGTGGCTCGCACAAGGCACTATTTACCCCGATGTCATCGAATCAGCCAGCAGCAAGACCAAAAAAGCGCATACCATTAAATCACATCACAATGTCGGCGGCCTGCCTGAAACCCTGCACCTCAAATTACTCGAACCCTTACGTGAACTGTTCAAGGATGAAGTACGCGAACTGGGTCTGGCACTTGGATTACCGCATGAAATGGTGTTTCGCCATCCATTCCCCGGGCCGGGCCTGGGCGTGCGTATTCTGGGTGAAGTGAAATATGAATACGCCGAATTGTTACGACAGGCTGATCAGATCTTTATTGAAGAACTGCATCGCTCCGGCTGGTATGAGAAAACATCCCAGGCATTCGCGGTTTTCCTGCCCGTTAAATCAGTTGGTGTGATGGGTGATGGCCGTACCTATGAGTATGTTGTGGCGTTGCGTGCCGTGCAAACACAGGATTTCATGACGGCCAACTGGGCAGAGCTTCCTTATTCCCTGCTCAGCAAGGTATCCAATCGCATCATCAATGAGATTCGCGGCATCAATCGCGTGGTGTATGACATTTCCGGCAAACCCCCCGCCACGATTGAATGGGAATAGTTCAACCGGTGTTATCAGTGTTGTAATCGACAAATCAGGTAGTCTGAGATCCCCAGACAATAATTACCACACCAGCCAGACAGACACTCACGCCCACCCAGTCTGTCACCGTCTGGCGAGCGGCATCAACCACCCACAGCCATAGCAGCGCAACACTGATATAAAC
>JBBTCY010000143.1:0-5365 GCA_038043005.1 Pseudomonadota bacterium | reverse complement strand
GTTCACAATAACTAAAATCACTATCCCCCCTCACAAAAAATTTATGAAAAAGATTGGAAAAAATTTGAGTAACCTATCTTAATAATTCATCCTCCAATTTGATCCAGCGCAAACATTCTTTTCCTACTTATTCCACTCTCGCCACCCGTTTAATAACGGGAAATAAATTCCCAATCGAACTGGTCGATGTTCGTCAATTTTCCGCATGAGTACAGCATAGCGATTCAACTGTTCGCGATACCGCAATTGCTCGCGATCAAGAAACTCTTCTATATCTGATCCTTCATGACTACTTGTCTTATAGTCGATAATCCATCGTTTACCATCCGCATCGCAGAAAGTACGATCAATTACCAGGCTGATGGGTTTATCATCAACTACTCCTGTCATGTGCAGCTCATTCTGTGCCAATGGTTGTTTACTCAATATCCATTGTCCACGCTCATCTCTGACGGCATTGGACAATGTCAGGATAATACGCTCCACCGCGAGCAGCCCTTCCTTGCCATGCACGCTCATTCCATTCATCAATAACCCTTGTCTAAATTTGTCGCGCATGCCTTGAATACGTGCCACATCCCATCCCCGCATTTCATCCTCAGCTATTTGCTGTAGCCAGCGATGCACTACGCTACCCACATGCCGGGCCACTTCACTGACCCATGAAAATTCAATTTCATCCTGTACTTCCCTTGTAATACCGGGCTGCTGCCAGAACATCGATCCGGGCGCGGGAGGCAATAACCAGTCGGTTGTAAGTCTATAAATTGATTGACCGCCAGGCTGGAAATCACTTATCTCACTTTTCTTATTTTCTTCCGACTCAGATTGCTTATCGCGATCCCCTTTCTTCCTGGCTTCATCAATATAAATAGGCTGCACAACTGGCCAGAGCCTTCTGAGCAACGCATTGGATGCCGGCTGTCTAGGTCGCAGATTCCCATCATCATCTTCAGTCAGGCTTACATTTCCTAATAAATGCAGAAACTTTCTAGCACGGGTTGCAGCAACATAAAGCAAACGATCTGCCTCAAAATTTTCTTTTTCACGATCCAGTTTCTCCAGCCATGCATAGATTACATCATCCACCCCCGCTCCGGTTTCCTGAATCGGCGCAAGTAATAAATCCGTTGTAACAGTACCCGTTTCTGCAAAAGAAGCATTATTTGAAAATTCCATCCATTTGAGCAGTTGTTTATCATGACTACGGGGTATACGGCCAAGCCCTGGCACAATAACCGTATCAAATTCAAGTCCCTTGGCCTTATGAATTGTCATAATCTGCAACATTTCATCAGCATCCAGATCGGGCGATGCATATAACTTGCTTAACCCTTTCTCGAATATCTCAAGATCTGGAATATTTCCTGCCACTTCATAATTTTCTAAGTAATCAAGGTAAATCATTGCATCATTCAGATCGCTGGCAACCCGCGATTTATCATGCGAAACAGGATTCAGGCAGCCGGGTCCACCCAACGCTTGCCAGGCTGTCTCAACCGACATCCGCAATGACTGACGGCAACGGTTTTGAATGCAAAGTTGCAGTATTTCCCGGATGCGACGCAACCGTTTAATTCCATCGGGTGATAGGACACTCCAGTGACTTTCATTGCTTAACAGTTCCCAGACTGTCCAATCATCTGCAATGAATGAATGGCCGGCTTCACTCTGATCAACCGATCGCAATGCGTTAAAATCCTTGAGTGTCAATCCGCACCAGGGCGCCCGTAACAGCGCAAACCAGGCAATCCGATCCGCCAGGTTTATAAGCGCACGAGTCAGCACCAGCAAATCCAGCACCACAGCCTTATGGTGCAATGCTTCGATTTCAATGGCACGGAAGCACAATCCAGCCACTTTAAGCTGTACGATGATTTCACGCAGGTGGCTTCTGTTTCGCACCAGAATAGCGATCGAATGCTCCGGGTTATCCTGCCGTGATTGCACGATGATTTCCGTGACTCTCCTTGCTTCCGCTTCATGGTTTTTTTCAAGAAACGGATGTACTGTAACCGCACAGCGTCCTGACACCATGGCATGGGTTGCGACAGAAGGCGTATAGGCCACGGCGCCTGTTGTAATGTCTTCGTGAACGGGCATGACACGCGCAAAGGTTGCATTCACCCAATCAACGATGCCTTGTTGCGAACGGAAATTCGCACTGAGCGTAATCGGTTGCAGCACCAGATTACCAATCCCTGCACGGCGTGTCTGCAAAAAAAGACCCACTTCCGCTTCCCGAAACCGATAGATGGACTGCATCGGATCGCCCACCACAAACAAGCTACGCCCATCCCCCGTTTCCCAGCCCGCAATCAACTGTTCCACCAGTCTGAACTGACTGATCGAAGTATCCTGAAACTCATCAATCAGCAAATGCCTGATACAATAATCCAGCGCAAGCGCCAGATCAGTCGGTGACTCAGAATCACCCAGCGCATGCAATGCACCTTGCGCTACTTCGGTAAAATCAACTTTCCCACTCAGTTGAAAAATGATTTTGAGCTGTGCCACCGCATGGGGTAATAATCGTGTTATCGCACCGAGTATTTCCCATTGTTTATCGGTATAGTCAGGCGGTGGCAATTGACGGATAGCATGCAGGGTTTGCCGCAATGCATCATTCGAACTGAGCATCTCAATGAGCGTTTCCAGTCGATTCTTCCATGACCTGGCTTCTTCTTTTTCCAGTTTAGTGCCACCCGCCGGGAATCCTTGCGTCACTGACAGTCTCTCTCGCCAGTCACCATCCTTCTTTAATAGCAATTCAGCGATACCGCACCACTGTTCGACCTCACATGTTAATGTGGTCAGGCCATCACATGCCGTAATCGATGAAGTTCCTTTGCCATTCGCAGAAAGATTCGCTGCAGCATACCGCACCAGCTCCAGTAATTCATTGTGTGTATCTGCTGGAAATAACTCAAAAATACGCTCTCGTGTAGCCTGGCGCGTATCTTTTAGCGCTGTCTCCAGTTCAATCCGCGTTTTCCCATGCATATGGCGCAGCCAGTGATCCCGTCGCGCAAGCATCTCAGTCAGCAGTGCCTCGATGCGCGCCTGATCGTTATCCAGATGTTCGAGCAAGCGCTCCACATCCTGCGCGATCGCATTATTGCTTTCCATCTGCGCAATGGTCGCACGCGCCGCTTCGAGATAAAGATCCGTAGCATCGTCAAGTGTCTCCGGTTGTGCGCCAAACTTCGACAACATGGGCATCTGCCGCGTCAGTGATGCACACAGGGAATCAATCGTCTGAATCCGCAGCCGTACCGGATTCTCGGCAATATGCCAGCCCGCCTCATGATCGCGCTGCAATACAGCCGCAGATAGCTCTTTCGTCAATGTTTCATAAGCACTGCCCGACCCCGCTGGCGTTTTCCCCGCAGCCAGCGCTGCCAGAACGCGCTCCCGCATCTCTGCGGCGGCTTTGCGGGTGAATGTAACCGCGATGATTTCTTCAGGCGCATCAACGCAAGCCAGTAACCTGAGATAGCGTTGGATCAGAAGACCGGTTTTTCCTGATCCCGCCGGAGCCTGCACAATAAATGACTGCGCCGGATCCAGCGCACGCTGGCGCTCTCTGGCGTCAGGAATCGGCAGTGCATCACTCATTTGCATCGTCCTGTTCGACAAGATCACCGTTCACTCGCTCATGAACACGACAGAATGGTTGCATCGTGCAAAACTCGCAGGTGGCCGGATAGTTCTTGGGGTTTACTTTGGCATCCCCCCTGGAAAAACCTTGCGCCAGATTCGTCAAATCGTGTTGCCATGCCGCTATCAAGGCATCCCACGAATTATATTGCTTGCTTCCGCTGAATTCGGAAAATTCCTTGATGCCCGGCAATAAATCCGGGTCCCGCACAATTGCGGAGAATTCCATCTGACCTAATTTGACCGATGCAAAAGCGATACCGATTGCATCAACATCGGTCATCACCAGATACAGTGGAAGCTGGGGTTCATCCGGACGTTCGCCGAGCATGGCATTAACAGATAACTTCTTCGTCTTGTAATCAATAATAATGCGCTTCCCGTGAGCCAGCTCATCGATACGATCAAGCCGTGCTCTGAATATCAACTCGCCCACATGGATTTCACGCTTATCTTCCGTGGCAATCACCGTAAAATGTTCGCGCTTTTTTTCTGTTGCAAGCCACTCGCGCACCAAACGCATTAACCGTCTCTGCTCTATACAGGCAAAACGGCCAGACAATGCATCAGGTCGCTCTAATCGCATTTCCTGAATGGCTCTGTTGACCGCTTTTGCCAACACTTCCTCAAGCTCCCCGTCACTGATGGCTTCGAGGGTTTCCCTGGTTTTCAATTGACCCCACACCTGCGCCAATACATCATGCACCAATATACCGCGCTCCATGGCATTCAATCCGACATGCGGCACATCCAACTGCATTGCATTCATCTGGTGCTTTGCCCAGGCGCGGAAGGGACAAGCTGCATAATCCCTGATGACAGCCGTACCCCCTTTGACAATGCCCTTATTCAATGGCACCGCCTGGTCATCTTCGATCCATTCAAGCGTGCCCGCCTGAATAATCAGGTCAAGGTGACGCATATAAACAGGCAGCGTCAGGGAGTCTTCAACAATGGACTGAATGAGCGGACTTGGCTCTAATGGGTGCCCATCACGGTCATCGCTGTATTGTGAATAGCTCAGAATCACTTCTTTCGCACCGGACAGCCAGCCATTCGTCAGTTGCCTTGAATAGGCCAGCGACTCCTGCGTAGATCCCAGTGGCAATTTCGCCTGCTGCTGGAGAGCCAGCGGCAGAAATGGGTTAGGGCGGGGACGCAGAGGCCACTGTTCATCCGTCAAACCCATCACCCATAAATGATCAAACGTCATACCCGCCGCTTCCAGTACGCCCAGAATCTGAATCGGCACATCGGGTGTTTGCGGTTGAAATAACGTTTCTCCGGCAATATGCCGTAAACGTCTGACTGCATCGGCATAGCGGATTTCCGGCAATACGGAATCCAGGGTTACAAAGCCTGCGATGACTTCATGCCATTTTTTTACTGTCTGGTATTCCGTAGAATCCAAGCTGCGTTCACCGGGAAAACCGACAATCTGCAGAAGTTTGGGAAATAGTTTGGCAAAAACAGTATGTGTCTCACTACCAGGCAATGCTGTCTGACGAAATGCCACAAATGATGACAAGCCCTGTATTAAAACGGGACAACTGGCTTGCCCTCCCGCCTGTTGAACAAGCGCCACCAATCGATCTAATGTCATCACAGGCTCTGCATAGCGGCGTATCCGCGCATCCAGCCGGGCACGGCTGCTCATTTCAACCTCACCTCCGGACAGAAAAGGAGAACGGATCAACTGACTCAC
>JBBTCY010000142.1:0-1423 GCA_038043005.1 Pseudomonadota bacterium | reverse complement strand
GAACCAAGTGTGAGAACGAGCGCATATTTTCTTAATTTTGAGGCGCGCAGCTAAACTATGCAACGAAAAATTGAGTAAATATGAACCATTATCCCATTGGTGCGGTAGATTAGTCTTAAGTCCGACAGGCTCTTAGGTAGAAAAATTTGCAGTGGATCAATCGCCAACCGGTCAACTCGTGACAAACCAGCCTGCAAAATACGAATAGGCACCTACTCACTATCCCAATTAGCATTTTTTTGATTTAAATCAATGGAGCAAACTCTGATTCCATTCATAATTACTCCGCTTATTTACTATAGGAGCAAACATAAATATGAGTTCATTAGGAAAAACTTCATTAGAAAAATCACAAGATGCCCAGATACTAAAAAGTATGGGTATCACGATTATAGTTATATTTGGCGTATTGGCATCTTTGGTTGTTATATCGTTGTATTTCACTGGCGCTTAGAGCTAATTCATAACTGTAAGATCCCTCGCCATACTCTGTCTCTTGATCATATTTTGAGTGAAGAATATGGCAAGGAAAATGCCTTATTGGGGACAGTGAATAAAAAGCCAGGTCCGGAATAAACAACCCCGTGGCAAGACCACGGGGAATCACAAGTTGAAAAGACTATGTGCGGCTAGTAGATTTTCGCGAAAACCAAAATGGTATTTCTGAATACAAAACCCGCTACTCATCTGTTAATGAAAATCGTGCAAAATATATGTTTTCTGGATTTGGGGACAAAGCAATTGACTTCTTGTTTAACGATAGTAGAAAAACCTAACAGCATCCAACGCTACCACCTACTATTTCGTCTGTTTTAGTGATGCACCAATCCGAGCACAGTGTCAATATACGAGGTACAGAATCAAGAATCCAATACCAGTAACGTACACACCTGAAGGCTACAATAAAAAACTATCTTTGATTCATCCACCATATTCTCCATTCACGACCTGTCCTCTTTCCTTGCCCCTCTCTATAAAGAAAATCATAGATCATTAGCTTAGCGCAACTTGATCTCTGTCCAAATGCGGCTGAATATTCGGCGTTGTTTATGATTCAAGTCGGTGATCATTTCCAGACGGGATAACGACTCATCGTCTGGAAATATCACTTTATTTTGAAGTAATTCAGGCTGGATGAATGGTTTAGCATCGATGTTGGGGTTGCCTGATCCGATCAAGTTGGTCAATTCAGCAGAATTTCTACCATCCAGCATAAAATTAATAAATTGATGCGCTATGCCGGTATGTTTTCCATTCTTATGGAGAACCATACTATCCAATGACATCACCGCACCTTGCCTGGGAATCGCATAATCAATTGCGAAATTGCGCCCGGTTTTTCTGGCATCCAGTGCAGCTTGAAATAGATCGTTGGAATAGCCGTGCACTACCCATAAATCACCAATGGCAATTTCGCGGATAT
>JBBTCY010000141.1:9580-13878 GCA_038043005.1 Pseudomonadota bacterium | reverse complement strand
AGTGGGTACCGTATTTGGTAAAGAAACAGGAGTGAACGTAAAGCTGGAAGAAATACTGAAACAAGACACACGGTTATAATTCAGAAGTTTAAACTTGATTTAAAAGTTTCATTAAATTCTTCGGTATTGGTAGAAGATAGCAGTATTATCACAGGAATCGCTGATCAGCTTCTGAATGTGCGCTTGCACAATCAGATATGACTGATGAGTGGTTCCTGAATTACTGTAAATCAACTCACCTTTGGAAATAATGGACTTTCTACCGATTTTCATTGATGTCAAAAATCAAACCTGTCTGGTGATCGGTGGTGGAGAAATAGCTACCCGTAAAATAAAACTTTTACTGCAGGCAGGTGCCAATGTCCTGGTCGTATCGCCTGAGCTCGATGTACAATTAATTGAATATGTGACGCAGGGAAAGATCACACACTATGCTGAGTATTTCCAACCTGGTCATCTGGACGGCGTAGTTCTGGCAATAGCAGCAACAGATGATCATGCTCTCAATCTACGTGCTTCAGAACTTGCCAGGCAGCAACATATCCCGATTAATGTGGTTGATAATCCCGATTTATGCAGCTTCATTATACCGTCCATCGTTGACCGATCACCCATTGTGATCGCGGTATCCAGCAGCGGACAGTCGCCAGTCCTGGCAAGATTATTGCGCACACACCTGGAAACCATTATTCCACATGCTTATTCACGACTGGCAATGATTGCCGGGAAATTTCGCCAGCAGGTCAAGCAACATTTTACGCAGCCAAAGAAAAGACGACTCTTCTGGGAAAAGGTTTTACAGGGACCTATGGCAGAAATGGTGTTTGCCGGTAAAGATAATGCAGCGGAAGATTATTTATTGCGTACTTTACACAATGAAGTAGATGGTGCGCCCAAAGGGGAGGTTTACCTGGTTGGAGCTGGCCCCGGGAATCCGGATTTACTGACTTTCCGCGCCATGCGACTCATGCAACAAGCAGATGTGGTGATTTATGATCGATTGGTTTCACCTGAGATTCTCAACATGGTGCGGCGCGATGCAACGCATATTTATGCGGGTAAGGAGCGCAGTCATCATGTGTTGGCGCAAGAATCCATCAATGATCTGCTGGTGCGACTGGCAAAAGAAGGTCAGCGTGTACTCAGACTTAAAGGAGGCGATCCTTTTATTTTTGGCCGGGGTGGTGAAGAAATTGAAACCTTGGCAGCACACAATATTCCTTTTCAGGTTGTTCCCGGTATCACGGCAGCTTCTGGTGTGGCTTCTTACGCAGGCATTCCACTGACACATCGGGACTATGCTCAATCATGCATATTCGTTACTGGACATTTGAAGGATGGCACTATTGATCTGGATTGGTCTGTGCTTGCGCATCCTCGTCAAACAATCGTTATTTACATGGGGTTGTTGGGACTTCCTACCTTATGCCAGCAGTTGATAACTCATGGTTTGTCATCGGCCACGCCTGCCGCAATTATCCAGCAAGGCACTACCCAGAAACAGAAGATTGTTATCGGGACACTGCAAACATTACCAGATCTGACGATTGCTGCCAAACTGACACCGCCGACACTCATTATTATCGGTGAAGTCGTTAAATTGCATCAGAACCTTGCCTGGTTTGAACCGGATCAGGCTGATTAAAACGATTGTCCAACAAGCATCGGTTTGTTTCTGAAAATTTCTCGTCCTTTCCCCTTCCCATCTGGCTTTTTATTTAATACCAACGAGGTAAAACCAAGATTCAGATAAGTTAAAGAATCATCTGCAGAGTGCAGATAACCTTTTGATATATAAAATATTCATTCTGAAAAGAATTGATGTTAATGGTTTTAGGCTAGCAATGGATTCTAGAAATAACTTTCCCATATTTTTCAATAAGATTTGGCTAATCATAGCCTTATTTATACTACTTTTTCTTACCTTTAGTATTTATATCCATTCAGAGAAGTTGATTGATGACTCAAATAACGAGCGGCTTGCATCGTATCAATTGGTGAATCATCTACGTCAAAGTTCTGATGACTTGACGCGAATGGCACGAACGTATGTAGCAACAGGGGATCTCTTCTACAAAAAAACTTTTCTTGAAATACTGGATATCCGTGATGGCAGGAAGCCGATCCCGAAAGGATATTATGGAGCTTACTGGGATTTATTGTTTGTACATCAAACAGATTATGCTGAAAAAAGATCGGCTGTTTCATTATTGGAATTGATGCGTCAGTCAGGCTTTACTGAGAAAGAACTGGAAAGAATGACTGAAGCAAAGATACATTCCGATAAATTAGCTAGTCTGGAGTTGGCAGCAATGAGGTTGATTGAATCTGGTAATTCAGATGTAGAAACCAATAAAACCAAAGCAACCTCGATGCTTTATGACAAAAACTATCATCAGATTAAGGCACTCATTATGCAGCCAATCAGTGATGTTTATGACTCGGTCAATGCACGCACACTGAAAGCTGTTAACGATAGAAAATACAATGCAGTCATTTTTCGATCAATATTTATCATTGTTGCGCTCCTCATTATAGGGATGCTCTGGCGATTTTATTCAACGCTACATAGGACGTTAGGAGGCACTGCGGATGAAATTCACGCATTGATGCTCAAAATTGGAAGCGGTGATTTTACGGCAGCGATCGACGTTAAACCTGATATAAAAAACAGTGTACTTTCACATCTGATCGAGATGCAAAATAGATTGCATGCCATTGAAATAGAGCGCGAGAAATCAGTCGACGAACTTCGTCTTGCAGCAGCTTTCTTCAGCTCTCAAGAAGCCATAATGATTACGGATACTGACAACAGGATTGTTCGAGTCAATCAGGCTTTTACGGATATTACGGGTTATACGGCTGATGAGGTCATTGGACAAACGCCGCGTTTGCTTCAATCCGGGAAGCATGACAAGAAGTTTTATCAAGAAATATGGCAGACTATCCAGCGTACCGGTCGATGGCAAGGAGAAATCTGGGATCGACGCAAGAATGGCGAGATATATCCAACATGGCTGACGGTTTCAGTGATACGCGATAACAATGGTGCCGTTACTCATTACATTGCGATGCATTCCGACATTACGACCCATAAACAAGCCGAAGATAAGATCAGGATGCTGGCCTTCTTCGATCATCTTACTAATTTACCCAACCGCAGACTTTTACTGGATCGTTTAAAACAAGCCATGATGGCCAGTAGCCGAAGCCAGAAATACGGCGCTCTGTTATTCATCGACCTTGATAATTTTAAAACGCTTAATGATACGCTTGGCCACGCCATGGGCGATTTGTTACTCAAGCAGGTGGCGCAGCGCATGACTACCTGTATCCGTACAGAAGATACTGTTGTAGCCAGGCTGGGTGGTGATGAGTTTGTCATAATGCTTGTGAACCTTAGCTTAAATAAGGAAGAAGCAGCTATTCAAACGGAGGTTGTGGGTAAAAAGATCCTGACCACACTTAAGAAACCTTATGACCTCAACGATATTCCGTACCACATCACATGCAGTATCGGCGCTACGTTGTTTAATGATCATCTGATTACAATCGATAGCCTCATGAAGCAAGCTGATCTGGCGATGTATAAGTCCAAAGAAAAAGGGCGCAATACACTAAATTTCTTTGACCTGGATATGGCAGCACATGCACTGAGGCGCGCAGCGCTAGAGAAGGATTTACGTGAATCCATTCATAAGAAACAATTTCTGCTTCATTACCAGGCACAAGTGAATGGTAAGAATCAATTGATTGGCGCGGAAGTTCTGGTGCGTTGGCAGCACCCTAAATATGGCTTGGTGCCCCCCTGCCAAGTTTATTCAGTTGGCTGAAGAGACAGAACTGATACTGCCTCTGGGTCGCTGGATCATCGAAACTGTTTGTGCTCAGCTTGTTACATGGGCTTCAGAGCCAGGGATGTCTCAACTTATAATTTCAGTCAATGTCAGCGCCAAACAATTTCACCAGCATGATTTTGTGGATCAGATTTTGTCTATATTTCAGGAAACAGGTGCTAATCCGCACCGAATGAAGCTGGAGCTCACAGAAAGCCTGCTTGTATCCAATCTGGAAGAGATTAGCGAGAAGATGTCTGCTCTGAAGGCGGTCGGCATTGGGTTTTCGCTGGATGATTTTGGTACGGGTTATTCGTCATTAACTTACTTAAAGCGTCTGCCGCTTGATTTATTAAAGATTGACCAATCATTCGTGCAAGATGTCCTCAATGATCCCTATGATGCATCCATCGCAAAAACCATCATTGTGCTGGCAAAAAACCTTGGATTAAACGTCATCGC
>JBBTCY010000141.1:0-9480 GCA_038043005.1 Pseudomonadota bacterium | reverse complement strand
ACTCATCAACATCGCAAAAAAGATGGCCTATGCCACTAAAAGATTGGAAACCCGCATTAAACAGGTTTACTATTCAATTTAACGCAAGAATGCCTCGGCACTATTAATCACTGTTTACACAAAATCTAGAACTCCCCTTTTTCTTAATGCGCCTAACCTCTTCTTTGTCAAACTCTAGGCCAAATGCACGTTATTCCCCTGCTTGGGTATTACTGGTGCTGACAGTTGGTTTTATTATTTATGGCTCACTGTTTCCTTTCAATTTTCAATCTACACCGCAGCCTTTCGAACAGTTATTTGCAAACTGGAACCCTTTGGATCAACGTTCGGATGCAATCGATAACTTTCTACTTTTCATGCCCTTAGGGGTAACATTATATTTTTGTTTTAATCATATACTAGGAAGGATCTTTGCTGTACTAGGTTGTTGGTTTATTCTCGGTGTATTACTACAGATTGCTCAGCTTTATTTACCTGGGCGAGTTGCTTCGCTGACAGACAGCTTTTGGAATGCTCTAGGTCTCATCGTAGGGATATTTTTTGCATATTTGCTGGCACCTTGGCTATATCGCCAGGCAAGCCATATGAAAGAACCGCAAGATAAGTTTGCTCTTATTTTAGTGTTAGCTTGGTTGACATACGAATCTTTCCCGTTTATTCCCACATTGGATATTGGTGAGCTACGTGGACATGTAAAAACATTCTTTTATGCACCACCTTTCGATTGGATGCGGCTATGGCAACATTCGTTAGCAGCTATTCTGGGTATGATTGCGCTATTGCGAGTACAGCTACTACAACAGCGTTTTCTCGTAGTAGCTGCTGCTGCTACTGTATTGATCGGATTTGAAATTTTAGTGGTTTATGGTGATTTGCGGCGGGAAACTTTGCTTGGTATCGGTATTGGACTGCTGCTCGGTGAACGCTTGGAATATATATTACGTACAACGTGGATGTGGTATGTAATAGCAATTCTTGCATTTATTATATACCTTATTACGGTCCTGTTGCCGTTTCGAGGTCAATCTGCCAATGGAACGTTCACACTAACACCATTTGCGCTACTACTGTGGTTTGGAAATACAAAAGCTGTCTCACCTACTGCGTTTGAAGTATTGGCAATCGGTTCACTGCTGTGGTCCGGCCTGTCTGGTTACTCGCTATTTACTCGGCAACTATGGTTGTGGCCAGCGTTGCTTGCACTGCTTCTGCTCCTGCTGGAAGGGGTGCGTGTTTTTCTGGTTGGCTATGATGGTGATACTACTTCAATAATCATTTTAGCTGTACTGGTACCTTTCGCTATAGCACTACATCGGAAACAGTATTCCTCAACAACTGCCGTTCAAGCAAACTCCCAGCCAAGTGTGGAGACTTCCTTACTTGAAACAGTGCCATTATCAATACGGGGTTCTGGAAATCAAAAAAAGAATTGGGTATTCATGTTTCTGAGCATCACAGCGATTGCCCTAGGTTTGTGGTTGCTTATCCAATTGCCTGGCGTGCCGTATAATTTGCGCGAACTATTTGGCGTGCAGCGGTTGTTTGGCAGTGCAGTATTTGCTGTGGCACTATTATGGTTAGGTGCCGGACCGTGGTGGATTGCTCAGCAGGCTGGCAGGAAATCTTGGCCTGTGCTTTGGCTGCCATTTTGGTTGGTACTGACTGTGTGCATTAGCTTACTATTAGTCAAGCTTTCTGTTACTGCTGAAAGCCTTGATGATGTTACCGGTGCCGCCGATTTGTACCGCAGGATTGTGCAGGAGAATTCGTGGGGAGATGACTGGCGTAATCGACTTGCTGATTGGCCAGCTGCGTCGATTAATCTGATAGAAAGTGCTGTACGGTTTTCAGCATTGTATGGGCTATTACTGGTTCCGTTGACACTGTGTGCCTTATTTGCTAATCGTCTCTGGCATCTACCTATATTGACGGGAGGGGTTATCGTCTTAGTCTTATTATGGTGGTTAGCAAAATGGATTGTTGTGGATGTGGCGATAACTGACAATATAGTAGAACTGATTGCAGTCGATGGTGTACCTTATTTAGGAGCTTTGCTGTTACTTACCGCTTTGCATGTAACCTTTCTTTCTTATGCCAGCCTCCGCAACAGTATCGTTTTAGTAATTGGTAGTGCATTATCTTTGCTACTAAGCTGGTGGCTGCTGAATCAGGGATTAGAAACGACGCTATTTAAATATGATGCTGTGTTCTCAGCACCACAATTTCTTTTGGGGGCTAATCGCAATGACTGGTTGACGGAAGATGAGCTATTGTTGCGCTGGGCTGTGCTTTATCTTGGTATGGTAAGTGTGATCGCCTTAGGCATGCGTATTACACGACAACTTACAGCTGAGCTCCCCCCTCTGAAAAATAGTGAGCTATAAATTACCAATGCGGTTTTTAAATGATTGAGCTAATCACTAAACAGAAAGAAAAGCTGATAGCATAAAACTGTTCGCCTATTGGAAGACGAAAAACAGAGAGAACCTCAGGGGTAATTTTAGTCACAAACCACACGGACAATCTGACTGAACATTGAGTCGGATGGAATATCAAACCAGTCGGTGGATTCTTCATGATGGGCGCCGATTACATCACCGCTAGCTTTTATGTCCGGATACAGCAACATTGTGACTGATCGGGTTTTTTTCTGCGTGCAATCAAATTCATAGAATGTCTTGATCGAATGATACCCACCTATCTGTTTTTCGTCATAGCTTGATAATACCCATACCTTTCTGAAATGATCATTTTTGCGAACAGTTTCAAGGTCGAAGTAATGAGTTTCTCCTTTTTTTGTGGGAGAATCGATTGCAGTCCAGTTGGCCTGAGCAGAAGCAGCTATTGTCAGGAAAAACACCAATAATATTTTTCGCATAATTAACTGGGTAAATTTATCCATGATGTTGGCCTTTGTTTTTTCAAGAATCTGAAAACTGTCGTTTTAACCATGAAACAGTAACAGGAATTTCCTCGATTAATTATGATTAAATGATTCCAACACTTGTGGTTTTGCACTATTCTAAGCGACCATTTGATTCAATATCATGGCATTTCCCCTGTTTATTTATGGAATGCCCGGTGATGGATCTGCCATTTAATTTATTCAATCTAGGATGGGAGCTAATTTTGAGACAGTACACTCTACAGTTTGATCTACCCTGAGGATTCTATTCTAATATCAAAAAATTTTCTAATCAGCGCTAAATCCTATGCAACTGTGGAAATATCCCCAATTTGGAGGCAACTATGGATGAACTAAATCAAACGTGGAATATGTTAAAACTCGGTGGGGTAATTATTCTGCCGTTATCGTTGCTGGCAATCATCATGCTGGCAATCCTGCTTGAAAAAGCATTTATTTATTGGCGATTTGCAAGGCTTTCCAGTGATTTGTTAAATCTTGTGGAAACGTATGGCTTCAAATGGGAAGATCTGGAGAAAATACTGTCCGGGCTGGATAGGAGGCACTATTACAAACGATTCTTCGAAGTAGTGATTTCTAACAGACACCACCCATCATGGTGGACTGAGTCGCGAGCGGCGGATGAAGCGCAATTAATCGAAGCCTCTCTGTCCCGCAGGCTCTGGGCATTGGAAACCATCGTGACAGCAGCGCCTCTGCTTGGTCTGGTCGGAACGGTGATCGGTATGATGCGGGCCTTTCAGGTGATTGGCAGCGAAGGTCTTGTCAATCCGACAGCGGTGACCGGAGGTGTGGCAGAAGCACTGATAGCAACTGTCGTTGGTTTGATCATCGCATTAATAGCGCTGTTCGGATTCAATTATTTTTCCCGCCTGCAATCACAAACAATGGATGAGATGGAGCGTCTGGGTACGCGATTGATCGATAACATTCGGTTGGGTCAACAAGGCAGAAATAGTCATGAAAAGGCGTAAATCCAGAACTGTGCCAAAAGGCCGGATTGAAATTATCCCGATGATTGACGTAATGTTCTTTTTACTGGCGACGTTCATGCTGGCTTCGCTATCCATGCAGAAGCTTGACTCATTGCAGGTCGACTTGCCTGAAGGAAAAGCGGAGAAACTCAGTACGGATAAACCGGTTACCCTGACGATCACAAGTGATAGCAAGATTTTTGTTAATCAGACATCTGTTACCTTGGAAACCCTGGCAGCTACCCTCAAGCCATTGATCAATGATTCTCAACAGAAGCTGATTGTCTCGGCAGATAACGAGGCGCCACAAGGTATCGTCGTGCAGGCGATGTTACAGGCGCGAACAACCGGTGCCCAGCATTTCCTGATCGCGGTCAAACATAAATAGCTCGGAAAACATGGCCAGTTCTAGATCAGCGGAAATCCGGCTCTGGTGGTCAATGCCACTGGCAGCGATTATCTGGTTGATTATTATCTGGGGATTTGGTTTTTTCCTGAAAGCGCCAGAAATAGAGGCTACAGCACCTCCACCACCTATTCATGCAAGTTTTATAGAATTACCTGATCCTAAACAAGAAGAAAAATTATTGCCACCTCCATCCACGGGCTCTCAGGCACAGCCCCAGATTAAGCCAAAGGCTAGTAAACCGGAACAAAAAGCACCGCCTCCTTCCCGCCAGAGCCCTCAAACTAAATCGCCAGTTAAGCCAAAAGCAACCGAACCGGCGAAACCTGTAAGATCATTGCCTGAGAAAGAATATATAAGGCCAGATACTCCAACGCCCCCTCAAGATCTGTCAGATTATATTAATCAAACCAAAGCGCGTCGTGGTGAAGCGGGGATTTTTGATGAGCGTCAAAATTCAGAAGCGAGGCCACCCAGCCAACAGCAGCTATCGCGAGAAGAAATCAGGGCGGCAAACATCAAGCGTAATCTTCAGACACCGGGTACCAGTGGTATCTTTCAGATTAACAGGATAGGGCCTCGAACCGCTGAATTTACATTCCGTGCCTGGACTACAGGGATTAATAACTCCCGACTCGAAACAATCGAAGTGGATGCTGGGCCAAGCGGTGATGTAGAGCGTGCAATCGTTCGCAGGATGATTCAGTTGATTCGACAATATCATAAAGGTAACTTTAACTGGGAATCACACCGACTCCACCGAGTAATCGTTTTATCAGCACGTCTGGAAGATAACGCAGGACTTGAAGAATTCTTAATGCGTGAATTTTTTGGTGACCGGATTCCGGCGCATATGCGATAGTGGGGGTATATTATTTCGTAAGTACTTGGCAGAAAGAATAAATGGTTGGCATTGCTGCTAACCATTTGATAGATGGTGGGGCTGGCTGGACTCGAACCAGCGACTCAGGGATTATGAGATACAGTCATTAAACAAATTATTTGTATATAACAATCAGTTGAACAGATTGCCAAACCCACAATCAGTATAACCCTCATTATTTCATTATGACACAGATTTCTCACAACTGAAATTCGCCCTGCCTTACAATGTAAATCAGAATTTGATAGAGCTGTATAGACAATAAACGCCTCGACCGGAGCATCTTGAGTCACGACTTTCTATAGATCCACTCTAATAATTCTTCTGCTCACTGGCTGGTTTCTCTTTCGAAACTGGTTTTTTCTCTTCCTTTGTGATTGGATTCTGCAATGTGTACCCTTCTTTTTTCGCTTTGTAGCCACCGTAAGCTCCCGCTCCTCCTGCAGCGAGCAACCAACAACCCGATAGTGCTGGGATTGAAAGTAAGAGTGATCCAATGCGAAGTAATCGACTTATCTTCATGGCAATCTCCTAAAAGGTTAGTTATTTTTGAAAAAATATTATGGCAAACGTATGACGCACCCAATGTATGCCGTATCACAGTTACAAATATAGATACTCATATAAATCTGATTAAGTCAATTAGCATAAATATTAGATCACGAGGTTGATTTACAATTCAGTGCAAGCAAATATTATTTTAGAATCACATATATGATACCGACAGAGAGATTGTTAAAAGGAGCTACTTATGAAAGTTGAAGTAACGATTGAGTTAGACATAAACCTATATAAAACCAGCGTTGCAGACATAAAAAGATTATTGGAAGAAATGATGGATCCAAAAAAATTCGATGCTTTGGAAACGATAAGTATAAAAGATATAAAAATAGGAAAATAGATTTTCTCTGAAAGTGTGAGATTCTGCCGAGACTGGATATTCTGAAGTGGTATCGCTTCACTATATGTTTTGCAGGGGTGACTAGATGTTTAGTCCCTGGGCTTTTTTGTTGTGTATAAAGATGTCAATGAAATGTGGGAAAACTCACAGCCAGAAATTTGAATTTGATGGATCATGAAAACAAAAATTAAGTTAACTTTATGATAATGAGATATATGGCTACTATGCCTTCAAGCACTAAGAGTGATGCGGTAAGGAGCGATGATTTAAAAATTGAAAACTCAACGCTGACTTTGGTTGTGGCTAAGTTGGCGAATTTACATCATGGACAAAAGAAAGCAAATGTGGGAATTTCCACAACTCAATCCGAAGCCGAAAAACTGCTGAACGTTTCAACAGATTCAGTCCAATTTGCTAAAAAAGTCATAGAGAATGCAGCGCCAGAATTGTCAGAGGGAACCAATGAAGAATAAATAACTCTAAAAAGTATAAATCGACATCCTCCCCTTTAGTTTGATTTAACCGCATCAACCAGTGCCAGTACCAGAAAAGCATAGCCGGATGGTTGTTTCTAATTGTGTCAAAACTAACCCGTCTTGATGACGGGTTTTTTGTTATCCAAATATATCAATTAAATGTGCGAAAACTCACAGGCTACCATCTAGATTTGGTTTAGCATAAAAAGTGCCATCAAAGAGAATGGAGATAACTTTATGTTTATACGATATCTAGTTATAGGAATTCTTATTGTAGAAGTTATTTTAATAATAGAAGCACGTAACTTGTACTATCAAATCCAGGCGATCGATCTTGCTTACTCACTTAAAACCAACCTTTCAGAAACAGGAATAGAAAGAGGCGGCAATCTACATGAAGATTAAAAGACAATGCCTTCAATCACACTAACCCGCTTCGGCGGGTTTTTTGTTGCCTGTTGTTTCCTTGATGCAACCGGTGTCATTGATAAAGTGCGGTTACAAAACGGTTGCAATTTTCAGGAAAGAAAAAGCACTTAGGATGTTTAGTCACTAAGTGCTTGATTTATTGGTGGGTCTGGTAGGACTCGAACCAGCGACCAAGGGATTATGAGACACAATTACTGAAAATATTTGTATTATATAATAATCACTTGCAGCTCTTGCCTTAATCCATATCTACTTCACACAGCTATAATCTATGCTGTTTGTGCCAAGGTGTGGCACAAATTTGTCACAGTATTCTACATATTCACCAAAATTCATTGGAGTGTTTTATTTATTTCTAGAAGTTAAATAGACTCTATGGTTTTTCACGCAGAATATTCTCATGGAAGCGGCAAAAATGCACCGATAATTTGAAAAGAAAAAGATAAAAACCTACTTGATTGAGAGTAAAGAGCTTTTGTCTCCCATCTCGTTCATTAAAGCTAGAAAATGGCACTGTATAAACTTCATCTAATCGAGCAATATAATCGTCATCCAAACTGGCTCCTTTGGGCAGGTAAAACAAAGTAGTGACTTTTTGTTCTTTGATAGATGCAATTTTTGCTCTAATCTTATTTTCATCGAGATTAGCAGTTCTCAGTAGTTGTATATAACGGTTTAATTTTATGATAGGCGAGAATGTAATATTTGATTCATATTCTCGGTTATTGCTAGGGTCAATATCGCAGCTATTAGATAATAAAATACCCTTAATAAGTTTTCTTTCGCCATTCCTAAAGCTAATTATCTCAAGAGAAGTCCACCCATCCCCCTGAATGATTTCTTCTTGGTATCGATTAATATAATAATCTTTTAATTGCGGAAACTTGGCGAGTGCTTTAACTAAATTTGCCTTAGCTTCTTGTGTGAGGTAGTAAGGAATCTGATCTTGAATAGATTCCTGAGTAATTTCCATATTAAATTGACTTAACTTTCGTACAGATCCCACATATTTTCATTCAAAATTTTCTCAAATTCAGCACCTAAGCGCTCTTGGTGAGCTAATAAATCACCGTAGAAATTCCTAATATCTCTTTCAAAACTAGATGTAGGCAGATCATGCTCTCTCACAGAGGAATTCGTGTAGCTATCAAAAGTCGATATATTACCGCTCGATGTATAGGAGTTCTGAGATCTGTTATTAATACTTGAGGCAGGAACATTTCCTATTCCTACTGAAGGAACATTTAATAAGTTTGAGAAAATAGCGGCCATCAGCACTTGACTGAATGTATCTGAAGCATGTGTATAGAATATATTATTCATAGATTGGTTCTAATAGTTCAGTAGTTGAAGCTGTAATACAATTAAAAAATGTCTCTTTATTTATTTCGTGAATTTCTTCTAATTTATCTGAAAAGGATTCGAGCAAAGTCTGTATTAAGACTGATTTCTGATTAACGATAGTATCTACGTCCACAAGAAGGCCTTCTTTAGAAGTTCCATCGTTCAGCATAACAATTGTAGAGGCTGCCATTTGGATAATATTGATTAGATCACCCCTTGGAATTTCTATCCGAAACTGAAAATACTCTTTTTCTAATTTATGCCCAGCAATAGTGGCATCAAGATTAACCATAGCAACTTGTTGTTGCAAGTTAGTGGAAGGGATTAAATCTACATACTTTAAGGAATACCGTTCTACTGATTCAACTATACCAACTTCCGTTAGTATAGTTATCACCTTAGTAATAGCGGGTTTGAAGGTGTTCCAACCAGGGTATGGATACTTGCAGCTAATCGATATGCTAGCATCGCCAATATTAATAAAAAACTGATTCCAACTAATTCGGCTTAAAGGTGCAAATCTCATATTAGGATCAGCATCCCTTATAAGTTTAGGTAACTGTGCCGCAGCAAGTGTTTCAATAGCTTTTTCGCCTTCTAACTTATTAAACAAAAAACCGGGAAGTATAACTGCGGCAGGAGTAGCGCTCATGCTGATAAAACGCACCTCGAATATTGCATCAACCAAAGGTTCTTTACCAAGCCGCTTGGGCAACGCTTTAGCCATATTAGACAAATTTTAATTGTACAAAAGGCTACTATATAGCAATTCCAATACTATTGGAACGCATCAAACTTTATTATTAAATGTTGTAAATATGGTAGCTAAGGTTTTAAGTAGTAATGTGTAAAACATTCCGGGTGCGCTGGCCGACCCGGCGCAAGGCCATGCCCAGTTTCATGGGCATGTTGGCCGATCCCATTCTACTTGCGGGTTTAAACCACTTACCCCATTCTGCAAAACAGTTTTAGAATCCATTCTTAAACGCTTTCATTATCGTGTGATTTGAAAAGGTTGTTTATTACCCCTTAATCCGCTATGCTTAACACCTGTATAAAAGGATATAACGATGACTGATCTTGCAAACCAAATGATTCCGAAATTACCAATTGAAGAAGCCCAGCGCTATTTGGAAATTGT
>JBBTCY010000140.1:2552-4223 GCA_038043005.1 Pseudomonadota bacterium | reverse complement strand
GTGGAGACAAAGAAGAGTCTGAAGATGATAACTCCGAGAAGGATGAGTAAGTCGTTTTTATATGTGTGAAACACAGTCCTTCTGGAAATTCAGTATTTCCAGAAGGACGTGAAAATGTATTAATCTATAATATCTAAAAGTAGTTAGAATACAGGTATTTAATGAAATTGTTCTGAGATGAATCAAATCTGATCTGATAATAATCTTCTTGCAAACCTTCTAATCAAGAGATTTTCCTTAAATACCTTCATAAGTGCACCGCTTCGACTTATTAAAGGGTTTTCCTTGTGGCAGAAAAGTCACTCACCAAAGCAAATAATTTTGGAAAGTTAGGGTACAGTTTTCGACGGCATATACGGGAAAAAATTATAGAGTCCCTGTTGTTCCTGGCTTCGATGCTTTCGGTTGTAATCATGTTGGCAATTATTGTCATGCTGATTAAAGAATCAGTTATGTTCTTTCAGCATGTATCTATCTGGGATTTCCTGACTGACACACAGTGGACTCCGCTATTTGATAATGCGCACTATGGAATTCTGCCGCTGGTTGTCGGTACTGTTATCAGTTCATTGATTGCTTTACTGGTGGCGCTACCGATGGGTACGATTATTGCGATATATTTGTCAGAATTTGCCCCGTTTTCTATTCGTGAAATTGCAAAACCTTTTCTGGAATTACTGGGTGGAGTACCAACAGTGGTCTATGGGTATTTTGCGTTGTTGTTTGTTACGCCGCTGTTACAGATAATTTTTCCGGAGTTGCCAGGATTCAGTTTGTTATCTGCTGGCCTCGTAATGGGGATAATGATTATTCCTTATGTCAGCTCGATGACTGAAGATGCCATGCGAGCTGTACCCATGAATCTGCGAGAAGGTTCTTATGCAATGGGCGCGACGCGTTTTCAAACTGCAATTCGTGTTGTCATGCCTGCTGCATTCTCAGGAATTGCTGCAGCCTATATATTGGGGATATCGCGTGCAGTTGGTGAAACAATGGTTGTGGCTATCGCAGCAGGCATGCAACCCAATTTAACGTGGAATCCAATGGAACCCGCAGCGACGATTACCGCTTACATTGTACAAGTCAGTCTGGGTGATTTGCCGCATGGCAGTATTGGATATCAATCGATATTTGCAGCAGGACTTACCTTATTATTAATAACGCTGTTATTTAATATTATTGGGCATGTTCTGCGTAAAAGATATCGTGAGATTTATTGATGCATTGATAGTACTCATAAAGTATACAATTGATTCATTTTACTTTTAGCTGAATTCTGTAATGAAAAGCGTAAATAATCTGGAAGAAATAAGAAAAATCATCGAACTGCATAAAAGATGGGATTTGCTGTTTATGGTTGCCGGGATTCTTGCGCTAATGGTCGCAGTATTTACATTTTTCGCGTTATTTATACAAATGTTGATTGATGGAATGCCGCGCCTGACCTGGGGGTTTTTTACATCATTCCCTTCACGTCACCCGGATGCAGCCGGAATATTATCAGCCTGGGTTGGGACAACGTTGGTTATGTTCGTAACAGCCGTATCTGCTGTACCACTTGGTATTGGGGCGGGCGTATATCTGGAAGAGTATGCGCCAAAGAATATCTGGACTGAGATAATTGAAATCAATGTAACAAACCTGGCAGGTGTGCCATCGATTATTTATGGA
>JBBTCY010000140.1:0-2452 GCA_038043005.1 Pseudomonadota bacterium | reverse complement strand
TGCCGCCCTCTCCTGTCAAGAATGATTTTCCTTATTTATCATTTGAATGGCTTACAGCACCCTTCACAGTAATGCCCATACAGATGTTTAATTGGGTATCGCGACCAGAGGAAGCGTTTCAACTCAATGCTGCGGCAGCAGGGTTGGTTCTGGTAGTGATGACGCTTGCCATGAATGGATTGGCTATTTATTTACGATATCGTATGCGTAAGAATATTAAGTGGTAGGAAAACAATGCTTAGTGAGCATGAAAAAACGATAGAGTCCGTGCAGTACAAATCAGAAGTAAGAAATCTGAATTTCTATTACGGAACATTTAATGCACTGAAGAATATTGATATGGTGCTGCATGATAAAAAGATCACAGCACTTATTGGACCTTCCGGATGTGGGAAATCAACATTTCTGCGGTGTTTTAATCGCATGCATGATTTATATCCGGGTAATCGTTATGAGGGAGAAATTACTCTTTATCCTGATGATGTGAACATTCTATCGCCCCATGTTGATCCGATAGAGGTACGCATGCGTATCAGTATGGTGTTTCAGAAGCCGAATCCCTTTCCGAAATCGATTTATGAAAATGTCGCCTATGGATTGCGGGTAAGGGGCATCAAACAGAGAGCGATACTGGATGAGAAAGTTGAAATTGCCTTGCGCAACGCGGCGCTATGGGATGAAGTGAAAGATCGTTTAAATCATCTGGCATTTAATCTATCAGGTGGACAGCAACAGAGATTGTGCATTGCGCGTGCTTTGGCGACAGATCCTGAGATACTTTTATTCGATGAGCCGACATCTGCGTTGGATCCCATAGCAACAGCGAGTATTGAAGAACTGATTACTGATTTAAAAAGCAAGGTTACGATATTGATCGTGACACATAACATGCAACAGGCTGCGAGAGTGTCGGATTACACGGCCTATATGTATCTGGGTGAATTGATCGAATTTGGGGTAACTGACACAATTTTTATTAAGCCAAAAAATAAGCAAACAGAAGATTATATAACCGGACGTTTCGGATAATGAACTGGAGAGGGTTCCGCAAGGAAGTTTAATCTGCAAGCGGTTTAGGCTGGATTGGCATGCTATCCCGAACAAGTGTGCAATTGACTAGATAATGAATCAAGGGTAGCATCGCCAATTTTGGAAGTTTGTGAGGTAGTGTCGTTATGCGCAAAAGGCTGGTTGCAGGTAACTGGAAGATGCATGGTAATCTGATTGAGAATAAAAATTTACTAAATGCAATTCTTCCAAGTTTAGATAAGTTGCCTGGTGCTGATTTTGCGGTGTGTGTTCCATATCCATATTTATCATCAGTGCAGGTGCTATTGCAGGGAACAAAAGTTCTATTGGGTGCACAGACTGTCAGTCAGCATGATAAAGGTGCTTATACCGGAGAAATATCAGTTAATATGCTTAAGGATTTCGGGTGTATCTATGTGATCGTAGGGCACTCAGAAAGACGGATGCTGTTTGGGGAAAATAATCAAACAGTAGCAGAAAAGTATATTGCTGCACAAAAAGGTAATCTGGTGCCGATTCTTTGTGTAGGTGAAACGCTAGAGCAGCGCGAAAGAGGCATCACAGAGGAAATAATTAAAGAGCAATTGAAAGTTGTTACTGAATTGGCTGGTGTAGAGTCCTTAAAAAATGCTGTGATTGCGTATGAACCGGTTTGGGCCATCGGCACAGGCAAAACTGCGACACCTCAGCAAGCTCAGGACGTGCATGTGTTCATAAGAAAGATGATCACCGCTCAAAATACGCAAATAGCACATGAACTCACCATATTGTATGGGGGAAGTGTTAAGGCAGGTAATGCAAGTGAATTATTTGCTATGGCGGATATCGATGGCGGATTAATTGGTGGCGCATCATTAATTGCAGAAGAATTCATAGCGATCTGCCGAGCTGTGTAGAATTAATTTTTTTGGAGTAACACGTTGGAAACCTTAGTTTGGTCAATACATGTTTTATTAGCGGTTGTGTTGGTAGTGCTGGTTCTGGTACAACACGGCAAAGGTGCGGATATGGGGGCTGCTTTTGGTAGTGGTTCGTCTGGTAGTTTGTTTGGAGCCAGTGGTTCAGCAACCTTCCTGAGTCGTGCAACTGGATTGGTGGCAGCTATGTTTTTTGCAACCAGTATGGGATTGACATATTTGTCGATGAATCAGTCCAAAGATGCGGGTGTCATGAGCATCATGGATAAATTTGAAGAAAGTGAATCAACATCTATCAGTAAGGATGCGGTTTTAGATGACGATTCTGTACCGGATACTTCTGAAGCGGGTAGTACTTCCAGATCTGAGCAAATACCCAGGTAGATGATGAGAGTTAAATTCAATCCTGTATCCTGCCAGTGGAGACGCAGTTTATAGCTTTTGGGTACTGTCGCCGACGTGGTGGAATTGGTAGACACGCCGTCTTGAGGGGGCGGTGGCGAAAG
>JBBTCY010000139.1:0-3115 GCA_038043005.1 Pseudomonadota bacterium | reverse complement strand
TGGGGCGTGATGATACCAAACCAAAAGTTGTGACCGCCGTGACGCTGGAAGTTTCTCCCGAGGAAGCGGAAACGCTCGATCTGGCACGCAGTATCGGTACATTGTCATTGGCATTGCGCAATCAGGTCGATGACGACTATAGCGATACCAAAGGGCGGCGCATTGCAGATCTATTGAAACAGCAGCCGATTCCGGTTGCTTCGACAGCACAAACCGAGCAGAAGGTTGTCTATCGTTCCCGCGAACCACATTATGACTCGGTGGCAATCATCCGTGGTTTAAGTAAAACCGAAACAAAACTGACAGAAGGAAAAGGCAAATGAAACAACAGTTCAGCAGCGATTTTCTGAGGGTGATCGTCAGGAGTTATGCGCGTTTATGCCTGTCAGTGGGTTTGATTTCATTAATGATGGTGCAATTACACGCGCATGCGCAAACAGTGCCGGTGATTAAAACGACCCAACTGCACGTCGAGAAAAAAATAATACCCCAGCATTATCTGTCACAAACAGAAGCATCCAAGATGGATATTACATTGGGCAAATCAACTTTGCTGAAGTTGCCGGCGCCCATTAAACGTATTTCAGTGGGTAGCCCCAGTGTGGCAGATGTCATGCTGATTAATCCGCAGGAAGTATATGTTTTGGGCAGGATTGTTGGTATGACCAATATTACCCTGTGGACAAAAGATGGCAGGTCAACGGTCGTTGATGTCACTGTACTCATGGATGTGACAGCATTGAAACATCAGTTGCAGCAAATTATGCCGGAAGAGAAAGATATTAAAGTGACTGCAGCCGGTGATTCCCTGATTGTATCCGGTGTTGTGTCCAATACGCTGAAGGCGGATCGGGTTATTGCACTGGCTGATGCCTTTATCCGTACCTCGGTGCTTAACATGATGATGAATATTCAAGGTGATCAACCCGCTGCTGGGGGGCAGGCAGGCGGCGCTGGTGGAGGACAAGGGGGTATGCAGGGCGTACAAATGTTGCGGCAAGGCTCAGAAAATAAATCAGATTCCCCAGGCGCAGGCGCTGGTCTTGGCAGTTTCAAGGTCATCAATTTACTGCGGGTTCGTGATCACCAGCAGGTCATGCTGGAAGTCAAAGTTGCTGAGGTCAATCGCACGGAAGCTGAAAAATTAGGTTTTGATTTTGCAGGCGCCATGAGAAAAACGGGAAGTGCCTGGACGCAAATTATGGCAGGTCTGATCGGGGGTAGCCCGGCAAGCCTATTGCTGGGAAAGAATTTAGGCACTTCTGCGGGTCAGGGAATAGGCGGGGCTAGTGAGGGAGGCTCTTTCTTAATTGATGCCGAGAAAAAGGATGCTGTCATAAAAATCCTGGCTGAACCTACGATTGTTGCGATTAGTGGCCAGGAAGCCAGTTTTCTGGTGGGGGGCGAGATTATGATCCCGGTGACTTCAGGAACGGGTGGCAATGTGCGGTTGCAGTCTAAACAATTTGGTGTAGGACTTGTATTTACACCGACTGTGCTTGAAGAAGGACGCATTAATCTGCGGGTTAATCCGGAAGTTTCCGAGTTGGTTTCATTTCAGCAGGTCGCTTCAACAGGGCTGGGTGCCATTGTTGCAGTGCCAACTTTCAAGACGCGCCGTATTTCAACGACGGTTCAACTGCGGGATGGTCAGTCACTGGCAATCGGTGGGTTACTTCAGGATAACTTCAAGGAGCAGATCAAACGTTTCCCGATGCTGGGAGAAGTGCCGGTGCTGGGGGCATTATTCAGCAGCAGTGATTTCCAGATGGATAAAACGGAGTTGATGATTATCGTTACGCCACGTCTGGTACAGCCAATGCAGCCGGATCATAGCATTCCAACCGATGCGTTTGTGCGACCTGGCCGTGGAGAATTTTTACTGCAAGGAAGGCTGGAAAATGAAACAGATCCTGCAGATAGTAAGGATGCACCGCAACAAATGATTGAAAAACCGAAAGGCCAGCCCGGTGCTGTTGAACCCAGCGGATTTCAAATGAAATAGGGGTGAATGAATATGAATAAATCTTCTATCAAAGTTGTTTTATGTTTGCCGATCATGGTGTTGATGATGACCGCGTGCGTTACCTCTCCACCTAAACGCCTGGATGCGAAATTCGGTAATGCGCTGGATATGGCAAAAGCCCAGCAGACAGTGAATCCCGATGCATCATTGAATACTACACCAGTTAAAGGAGTGGATGGTCAGGCGGGTGATGCCATGTTCGACAACTATCGAGAGTCATTTATCAATCGTCCGGCACCGGCTCGCGGTGCCTTGGATGTAGGCACCAGTGGTGGCAGCAGTGGGTCTGGCTCACAGCAATAAATTATTGGTTGCTTCCTCTGTTACTGAAATGGATATCCATCATCAGAAAGGCCGTTTATGAGGAATATGAGAACTTCCAGTTTGGGGAAAAAGTGGCAAGGTAACCTGAGCATCGGGAAGGAGCGAGGCGTCGTCGCTATTATGGTGGCGCTATCTATCGTGATGCTGGTTGGTTTTGTCGGGCTTGCGCTGGATCTGGGTAAACTGTTTGTGACCAAAACGGAATTACAGAACAGTGCAGATGCCTGTGCATTGGCGGCTGCGCGTGAACTGACCGGCGCCAGCAGTAATCAACTGGTGCTTGCCGAAGCAGCCGGTATGGTGGCGGGAACCAGTAATAATGTTCGATTTCAGAGTGATCCGGTCACTGTCAATGGGGGTGATGTCACCTTTAGTGACATACTCAATGGTACTTATCAGACTAAAGATGCTGTGGCGAATGTACTTACAATGAGATTTGCACGCTGTACCGTGGAGCGCACAGGTATCGCCAACTGGTTTGTGCAAGTACTGGGTATCGGTGATCAGCAAGTAAGGGCAACGGCTGTCGCTAGCCTTGTGCCTGGGCAGACAAGTTGTGCGGTTCCAATCGGGCTTTGTTTATCGGATGTGAACGCAGCAATTGCGGGTGCTGGTAAAGGAACATGGATACAAGGTGTGCTTGGATCGGGTGGTGACCTGACAGGGGGGTTCAAATGGATTGATTACACCCCGCCTGGTGGGGGTGCATCGGAATTAGAAGCCCTGTTGACAGGAGCTGGAGCTTGTAGTCTCCCGGCTGTCGGT
>JBBTCY010000138.1:0-4945 GCA_038043005.1 Pseudomonadota bacterium | reverse complement strand
ACTAAGTTCTGAGTTTAACAGATTAATCTGCAAGCTGTGACTTGCATAGTTTCGCTATGTAACCGTTTGGTGTGCAAGGTTCTCTACTTATCTGATAATGCTGTCGGCTACTCTGTGGTCAATATGAAATATTAGTAACCTATTAATTTGATAAAACAGGATGAGGAGGATTCCGAAGTTTTTGACCTAAAGCTCCAGTTACTTAAAGTTTAGGTGAATAAAATTGTTCAGCGTAACTTTAAAGTTCTGTGAAGTTTCGTTGATTTTGAATAGTAGTTTTGCCGAAGGAAAAATTTATGACTATTACACTTAATCACACTATTGTTCCTTGTTTTGATAATGTTGAATCTGCGAAATTCTATTGCAAATTATTTGGCTTTGAATATATCGGCGAGTTTTCTCGCTTTATCGTGGTACGTGTAAATGATACATTGTGCCTGGATTTTGATAGTAGAGATAAGTTTGAGTCAAATCACTATGCATTCAAGGTTTCTGAACAGGAATTTGATGAGATATTCGAACGTTTGAAAACCGGGAATATTAAATATGGCAGCGGACCCAGTGAAGCTGATAATATGACTATTAATCTCAACTATGGCGGACGTGGGGTTTATTTTCGTGACCAGAACGGACATTTACTGGAGTTGCTTACAGTTGATTATGTTATACCTACCCACTAACCATAATCAGAAAAATATGGGGGCCAGGTCCCGACTAGAGAATATAGCCGATGAATCAGGAATAATTCTTATCGTGATCGTTTGATATGCATTGCCGGTATTGAATTCGTGATTCGGTACCTGATTCTGAAGATAATGCTGAAAGGATACAGTGAATGTTCAGGTACCTTTTTTACAGGTAAAAATCTCAGTTCTTACCAAGATTCCTGAAAACAGTGGATTCCAGTTGATGTTTCTTCAGCAGCTTATAAAAATCAGTCCGGTTACGTTGTGCAAAATTAGCTGCCTGTGCGACATTGCCGGATGTAATCTTTAAAACCTTTACCAGGTATTCCCGCTCAAATTGTTTTCGCGCATCCTCAAGAGACATAAGTTGCGTGGTTTCCATGTGCAGTGCATCAAATACCAGTGTTTTCGATATTAGCGAAGTAGTGCACAGGACAACGCATTGTTCGATCGTGTTCATGAGTTGTCTGACATTGCCCGGCCAGAAGGCACCCACCAGCATCTGCATTGCATCGGGTGAAAATCCATTGATTTTCCTTGTGTGCTTTTTAGCAAAGAAATTCAGAAAATGATTCGATAATAAGGGAATATCTTCCTGCCGCTGGGATAATGCCGGAATATTGAGTGCGATCACATTCAGCCGGTAGTAAAGATCTTCGCGGAAATTCCCTGCCGCAATTTCGTTTCTCAGGTTACGATGCGTCGCTGAAATAATCCGCACGTCAATCTGAATTGCCTCGGCACAGCCCACTGGGTGGATCTGCCTTTCCTGAAGGGCGCGCAATAGCTTTACCTGAAGCAATAGCGGCATATCCCCGATTTCATCAAGAAATAAGGTTCCGCCCTCGGCCAGTTGAAAGAACCCCTTGTGATTACGGATGGCTCCGGTGAATGCGCCTTTGACATGACCGAAAAGTTCCGATTCCAGCAATTGCTCGGAAATTGCCGCGCAGTTGACGGCAATAAAGGGTTTGTCACACCGGCTGGATGCATCATGGATCGCGTGCGCAAACAGCTCCTTGCCAACACCACTTTCACCGCATAGCGACACACTGGCATCCCCTCTTGCGATTAACTCAACTTTACTCAGGGCTTCCTCCATGACAGGGCTCTGTGTAATGATTTCACTGCGCCATGTTTGCTGGGATTTTTCAGTATTCGGTGACTGGGGAATGGTTTTTAATGCACGGGCAATTTGTGCTAACAGATTTTTACTGTCAAATGGTTTTGTCAGATAGCCGAAAACACCACGCTGAACAGCCGCAATTGCATCCGGTATGGTTCCATAGGCAGTCAGAATGATGACTGGCAGCGTTGGAATCATCTGGTGAATCCGCTCAAATAATGCCATGCCATTCATGCCGCCCATCTGCATATCACTGATGATCAGTTGTGGCCGTGATATATCCAGATAATTGAGGGCAGATTCGGCACTTCTGGCTGTGTCGGTGTCATAGCCGGCCGCAATCAGGCGGATTGAGAGCAATTCGAGTAAATCAACATCATCATCAACCAGTAGTATTTTTGATTTTTTGTCCATATTTTTTATTTCCTTAATCCTGTTACACGGGATAGCTATACGAGGGCGACATGCTGCTGCTCCAGCTCCAGCACTAAACATGTTTGGATCAGCAATATTTTTTCTGCTGTTAAACCGGCCGCTATCTTTCTATAACCCAGCATATATCGTGCCAGGTTATATTTATATGTAAAAACAATGAAATATAGAATTCTTTCCCAAGGATGAGGGTGAATGTGTCGCTATTTTTGGCTGTGAATAGTTGGGATTGTCATAATATATTGATAATAAAGTGAATTAATTGTCTCCATCACAAGAAAATCAACATCAGGTCACTACAGGTCAGTATGCAATCCTGGTATGCCGATGCGCTGTATATGGACAGCATTGTTCCCTTCTTCGTAAGCGAGCAATCTGCCTTCTTTCTGCCAGAGGCGGAATGCCAGGGAATAAGATAATACCCGTATCGGGTAGTCACGCGGCAGTATTTGCAGATAGGGCTGGATGGTTATGAAATCGGAAGCGCCGTATCGTTGCATGATAAAGCGCAGGCCACCGTTGGCAGGACCGATGTTATAGGCCAGCAAACCCAGAAAGAGGTCGTTTTTCATTTCAGCCAGATAGTGCTTGAATGTGGCGGCTGCAACAAAGGCATTATGCCGGGGATTTTCCAGGTCTATTTTCTCAGTACCCAACCGTTTAAGCGCCTGATCTGTGGCTATTTTCGGAACCTGGGTGATCTGGAACAAGCCACGCCCGCCGTCACTGCTGTCTCTTGGTATGAACGATGATTCCGTTGCTGCAATCCCTTGCAGCAGGTTGGCATCGATATCAAAGGATCTGGCTGCATCGTCGATGGCCTGCTGGTATTCCTGTGCGCGATTAACCATTTTCTGTAGCTGTGTTGAACCATGCCGGCGGTAAGCTGCATAAACCTGGTGCGAAATGGTTACCCGGCCTGCTTCTTCTTTGCCGCCAACCAGTGTGCGGAAATTTCCGTAAGATAAAGTGAATTGGTCGTGGGTAATGACCAGGGCGATCAGTAAGGCGAATGAAAAGGACAGGGCGGGAGTCCATAACTCAGAATGACGCTGTAACCATTTCCTCAGTTTCCACCAGCCGATGAGAAAAACAGAAACTACCAGTATCAATGCCAATACACCGATAGCGAACGGAAGCAGGTTGCCAAAAAAACTGGTGCCTGAGAATCGGTCTGCAGAATAGCCTAACAGCATGATGATAGCCAGAACGGCTGTAATGCCCAGACCTAGGATTTCGATGCTGATCAGTAATAACTTCCACTTGAATTCGCCGGACTGGTCTTTTCTTGACCGCTTCCGGGGTGCATTTTTGCCCTCGCTTACTGCTGGACTGCGCTTGCGCCTGTGTTTTGGTTTGGCCGCACTAGGCTTCTGATTGCCAGGATCAACCGCTTTATCCATTGGAATAAGAATCTAAACAGTTTAGTAAGTCCATGACGTCTTGACAGGTCGGCAAACAGTAAACGGTGGATTCAGAATAGCGATCGGACAGGTGGATGTGTTTCTATTATCTGGAATGATAATGGATGATTCGTATTTCAGTGCGACAGTCAAATTAAGCTTTATGTATGTTTTAAATACTTACCTATGTTTGATTATTGGCGGCGGTGGCATTCACGCTCGATCTGTAACTATATGTAATTAATCATAATTAATTCCGTAATTAAAAAAGTTACCACGTTTCTTACCACATTTTTTTAATCGCTGCTCTGGTTTCAGGCAATATTCTTTCGTGTTTTTTTATCATTTCTGGAAGTATACCCCCCGTCTGAAACTCCCGCACACAAAAATATGACTAAGCGAACGTCCATGAGCATGAGGCTGTTACTTTTTACACACCCCGGTACTGATTGGCAACAGGTAAATACAGTGTGGTGAAAGTAGGTATCTAACGATTGTTAGATAAAGTATGAAATGGTTTTAGTTATTGAACTATAACTTATTGATAATATGATTTATTAATCTTGCCCCCCCTATTTATTTCGCGGGTTTGCAAACGAATGGCCAAAAACGGTCTAGAAGCATAAAGCTGTAGACATTTGAACAGCCCCCCGGCTATGCAGTAGGCAGGTAATCACGGCATGATTCAGGTGCAATCAATACACGCTCATGAACATAGTGAGCTTCAAGTAGCTGATGACGCTGGTTGCAAACAAAACGGAATACCGGGCGTTTGCCGGTAGGTATCTTCAGCATCTCTATGTGCTTACACCCCTGGCAGCTTGTGCCCTTGTTTGGTGATTGAGTGAATGGGTAAATAACACGATGCGGATCAATGCCGTTTTTATAGCAGAGTATCGCCCATGATCTGATTTGTTCTGATTGCGGAATAGTTTGAAGTTTCCAGATTGCTTCGAGTGTTTCTTCTTTGTTGATTGTTGTTTTATGGCAACAGGTTAATAGCAAGGTAACGGCAATCGGGTTTACAGGATACGTTTTTGCATCGCAATAATTATCTGAAGCCCCCCTTCACCGGGCGGATTATTTTCGTTTTCTTTCCTATCCCCTTCATTTTGTGTCGGAACAGTCGGAACAAATTCAGAAAACCCGCATGAATGCTTGTTTTTACTATTCCGACAATCTGCGTTTTCCGTTCCGACATTCCGCCTCATTTCCGGATATTTGTCCGCTGTTTTCCGGCTTGATCAGCGTATTCCAGTCAATCATCTTGTGACCCCCAAATAGACGGCAACACATGG
>JBBTCY010000137.1:0-5713 GCA_038043005.1 Pseudomonadota bacterium | reverse complement strand
AGATCCAGCGGTTGTTCACCCGGAAAATAGGGAATGCCGAATCCACCCCCAATATTCAGCACACGAACTGGTAATGGCGCATACTCTGCAAGCTGCAAACAAAGTTGCAGTGTTTTCTCGTGCGCTTCCTGAATTGCCGCTGCTTTCAGATTCTGTGATCCACTAAATACATGAAAACCAGAAAAATTTAATCCAAGTTTCCCGATTTTCGTCAACATATCAGGCACGCGTTCCGCATCTACACCGAATTGTTTGGCACCCCCTCCCATCTTCATACCGGAAGATTTGAGCTCAAAATCCGGATTTACCCGAACCGCCACATTTGGGCGGATACCTAACTGCTCTCCCAATTGAGCGATCAGCATCATTTCCTGTTCCGATTCCATATTCAGAACTACACCAGCGGCAATTGCACAGGTAATTTCATGGGCATTCTTCCCTGGCCCTGCAAAACTGATTTGATCGGATGGCATTACAGTATCCAGCGCCACTCTCATCTCCCCAACTGAGGCGACATCGATGCCATCAACCAACCCTGCCAGATGCTGGACGACGGCAGGCATCGGGTTTGCTTTCATTGCATAGTGCAGATGAATGCCCTCCGGCAAATGATGTCGCAACAGAGCAATCCGTTCAGAAATTTTCTGCCGATCATAGGCGTAGAATGGTGTACTGCCGACTCGTTGCGCCAGTCGAGTTAAAGGAATACCACCTATTTGCAGGCAGTCATTGTGTACGGGAAATTGACTAAGTTGGGCATGAACTGGACGCTGATCAGTCACTGGCATCTTCCATAAATATATACTGCATCTGTTGATAGAGTAATTTCCGGTCAATCTTACCATTCGGACTGCGTGGCAGATCGCCTTCACGGACATCAATACGACCCGGCACCATATAACCAGGCAATTTGCTTTTACAGATTGCCGTTAAATTATCCGGATCCGGTTTGACTCCTTTCCGGGCCGTTGCAATCACCAGGATAGCCTGTCCCAGTACCGGATGGGAAACACCGAGTGCAACAGCTTCCCCCACGCATTCTGTCGCATAGATCACTTCTTCTATTTCAGTCGGACTCACGCGATAGCCCGAGGTTTTGATCATTTCGTCACGGCGTCCGATAAAATACAGAAACCCTTCATCATCCATCTGTACCGTATCACCAGACCATACCGCTAATTCCGGAATAGTCAATCCTGACGGACGGGAAGTGACCGGTCTGAAACAAGCTGATGTTTTCACCGTATCATTCCAGTACCCCATTGACACCAGGGCACCCCGATGCACCAGTTCTCCCGGTTCACCAGGCGCACAGTGCGAACCATCTTCACGCAAAACAAGGATCTCAGCATTGGGAATTGCCTTGCCAATTGAATCAGGTCGACGATCGAGTTCGCCAGGCGGCAGATATGTAGAGCGAAATGCTTCCGTAAGCCCATACATCAGAAAAACCTGTGTTTTCGGTAAAGCACGGCGCAGTTGATCCAGCGTCGTACGCGGCATGGCACCCCCGGAATTGGTAATGTACCTGAGTGAACTGACTTTTGCCCAGTTCAGCTGCGCCAGTTGAATCCACAGCGGCGGCACGGCAGCCAGCCCACTGATACGTTCTTCTTCAACGGTGGTCAGGATGTCACGTGGTAATAAATAATTCATCAGGACAGCCGTTGCGCCAGTATAAAAGGCAGTTGTCAGTTGACTTAAGCCATAATCAAAACTCAGTGGCAATACCGATAAAATACGGTCTTCCGGTTGATTCTGCAAATATTGCGCGACACTCATTGCCCCCGCCACCAGATTACGATGTGACAGTACGACACCTTTCGGCTTCCCGGTGCTTCCGGATGTATACAGAATCGCAGCCATATCTGTATCAATCGGATGACTGGATCTGCCATTCCCGCCGATGGAGCGAATTGCCTCCCACAATACAATATTGAAGTTACTTAGCGATACGGGAAGATCACCTCTTGCACCAACCACCACCACAGTATGAAGGTCGTGACAGGTCGGCAGAACGGGCGCCAGCAACTTCAGCCGCTCAGACGAAGTCACCAGAATCCTTACGTTACAATCGGCCAGGATATAAGCAACCTGCCCGGCTTTCAGCAACGGATTGACTGGCACAAACACACCACCTGCTGCTGCAGCTGAAAATAACGCAACTGCTGTTTCCAGTCGTTTTTCCAGATAAACCGCAAGCCTCTCCCCACGACCCAACCCCGCATCCATCAGGCCATTGGCTGCTGCCTCAATTTCTTTCACCAAGGTAGCATAGCTCACCTGCTGACTCTGATACGACAATGCGTCAGCGTCAGGAGACCGTTCAGCTGAATTAAAAATAAAGTCATG
This sequence comes from Pseudomonadota bacterium, assembly GCA_038043005.1. Classification (GTDB taxonomy): domain Bacteria; phylum Pseudomonadota; class Gammaproteobacteria; order Burkholderiales; family Nitrosomonadaceae; genus Nitrosomonas. The sequence continues at coordinate 3,361 of JBBTCY010000137.1, read as the reverse complement.
CACCAGAACAGTCATCTACGTATTCTCTTTATAACCAATTGAAATTTATTCGATAGTTTCTATTTTAATCCACACCGATTCATTAAATCATAAATGGTTGGTCGGCTGACACCCAGCAGCTTAGCTGCTTGCGCCACGTTTCCATCAACTCTTGCCAGCGCTTTTACCAGTGCCTTACATTCCTCCTGCTCGCGTGCCTGCCGGAGATTAATGGGTTCAGCGTCTCCCGTGGTCGCTACGAATCCAAGGTCTTCCACGCTGATTTGTGGTCCTTCCGCCATAATCACGGCACGCTTGATGCAATTTTCCATTTCACGCACATTTCCTGGCCATTGATGATTTTCAATGGCATCCAATGCTTCCTGGCTGAAATTAAGCGAAGTGCGCCCCTCCTTGGCACAGAACTTGTTCTTAAAATAATGCGCTAGCAATACTGCATCACCGATACGATCTTTTAATGGCGGAATTGTAATAGTAATTTCACATAACCGGTAAAAAAGATCTTCACGAAACTGTCCAGCTGCCATCATTTTATTCAAATTCTGATGCGTTGCACATATTATGCGAACATCAACCGGAATTTCTTCACGCCCACCGATTCGCTCAATGACTCTTTCCTGAAGAAAACGCAATAGTTTTGCCTGCAGTGACATTGGCAAATCGCCCACCTCATCCAGAAAGAAAGTACCCCCATCAGCCAATTCTATTTTTCCCAACGTCTGCTTTGCCGCGCCTGTAAAAGCACCTTTTTCATGACCGAATAATTCGCTTTCCAGAAGTGCTTCAGGAATTGCTGCACAGTTAATCGCCATAAATCGCTTTTCCTTTCGGTGGCTTAGCTGGTGAAGTGTCCGGGCCAGGATTTCCTTACCCGTTCCACTATCGCCTAATAGCATAACCGTAATATCCGACGACGCTACTTTTTCTATATTACGACACGCCTTAATCAACGATGGATCACGGGTTACAATCCCTGCGATGGGCGAATCATTCTGAGTCAATTGCAGGCTACGATTTTCTTGCTGCAACGCATGCAGATAGAAGGCTCGGTCAACAACCAGGCTAAGCATCTGCGGATCAAAAGGTTTCTGATGAAAATCATAAGCACCTATTTCAATAGCTTTCAATGCATTAGCATGATCCTGATTACCTGTCAGAACGATTACTTTAGTATCGGGAGCCAGCACCAGTATTTGCTGCAATATCGCCAATCCCTCAGTAGACCCATCCGAATCGGGCGGGAGACCGAGATCCATGGTAATCACCGCAGGCTCATGACGTCGAACCTGAGCGATCGCGCTTTCACGATCTGATGCAATCAATACCTCATAGGCATCAAAGTTCCAGCGTAATTGCTTTTGTAAGCCCAAGTCATCTTCAATGATCAGCAATTTCTTTTTTTCCTGATTTGATTGCATATTCTTACCTTGCTCCTAATTATCAGAATAATGCACAATTGCGAATATACTTTTGTATTCCTGCCAAATCTTATCAATCCGGGAAGAAAAAAACATTTTAAGCATATCGGCATTTACTCTCATTAGTTAAGCTGCTGCCCAGCGTTAATCATGGCTCTTATTACTTATCATCATCTGTTTTTTCTCATTGTCACGTTCAGAGGGCAGAATTAAACGGAATGTTGTACCAACTGATTCCTGACTCGTCACATCCAGTCGTCCACCCAATTCATGGATATATTCTTTGCTTTCAAAAACACCAATACCCATCCCGGCTGCTTTAGTGGATTCAAAAGGCGTGAAAAGCTTCTCTTTAATGAATTCTTCACTCATGCCCTGACCGGTATCCTGTATCTCAATCAGCGCATGCTCTCCTTGTCGCATTAAACGAACCCAGATATAACCATCTTTCGGTGTTGCTTCAATCGCATTTTGTATCAGATGCCCTATAACCCGCTTAAAGCGGGATCGATCTGCAGAAATTTTGAGGTTGGAGTCCTGAATTTCAAGCGTTGGTCGGGGCTCAAAAACTGATTTGCTTTCAATTATCTCAACCATCAGTTGATCCAGAGAAAATTGACTGGACTTCTCTATTTCATTGCTTTTAGCTAATTTCTCCAGGAGTCGTTTCATTTTGCCAATCGACAGACTCACTGTTTGAATCATGTCATTCTGGAATTCCGGATTATTTTTGTGCTTTTCAGCATTCGAAAGCAGCAGTGACAATTGAAAAATCAGATTCTTGAGATCATGCACAATAAAAGTGGACATGCGGTTGAACGACTCAAATTGACGAGCCACCAGAAGTTCACGGGATACCTCATCCTGAGCCAGATAGCTGGCTGCCTGATTACCTGAAACCTTTAAAAGATCACTCACTTCCCAGTTCAGACTTATCTTGCTCCTAGGCTTTAACAATACGACAAACCCCATTAACTTGCCATGCAGGATCAATGGAATTACAAATCTCGCATTAAGCATCGTCTGGAGCCAGACCGGCACAAGCAGGGGAGCATACTTTTCAGGATCTGTCTCATATTCCTGCAAATCAATGACCCATTCACTCTCTTCCAGAAATTGACACAGTGCACTACCGGTCACTTCCATTTCTTTTATCAGCGGGATGTTCCACTGCGCAACGGGCTCATACACTCCAGAATTTTGCATTAGCCATAAACCTCCCCCCGGGCTTTCCACTAATTGGGCTAATGACTGAACCACACGTTCCCTTAATGCATGGCTTCCTTCCGACAAGGTCCGTGTAAAACGCAGCCACTCTTCCCGATAATCATAATGATAGCTAAAGAAGTGCTTACTGATAAATACCTTAAGCCAGGATCGAATGGTGCCGGAGAACAATATCACTATCAGCAATATTACCGCACCAAACAGAAAAATCATTTGCAGGAGAGTACCCCAGCTTCCTCCAGAGAAACGCAGGTAATACCCCATGCCAGCCATGATCAGCAGATAAATCGCCGTACCAAACAGGGCTGCGGAATAAAACAGAATTTGACGGGATACCGCAATGCCAACCGCCCACTGCGGATTACGTGCGGCCGATATCGCAATTAATGGCACAATCAATGCGTTCACCACGCCCCGCGCAGCCCAGATATCCGTATTGATATGCCGGAACAACAATGCATCGCTATAAAGATAGAAATCATAGATAAAGATTGCACCAATACCCAGACAAACAAATTTTATTCCCCAGCGTTTTTCCACGGGCGTATTTCTGTAAAACTGCTCTACCAGAATTACACCGATGATGGCCATTAAAATGCGGCCGATGGTGCTGCTCAGGAAACTGGCTGCTTCGCTGTATTCCAGATAATCTTCATCAGAAAAATAGAACGTCAGAACCGCGCAGAAAAGATACAGAAGAACAATCGCAATAACCG
>JBBTCY010000136.1:0-8917 GCA_038043005.1 Pseudomonadota bacterium | reverse complement strand
GCATCAACCTGAAATATGGTCAAATCTGAAAGGTCAGATTTATTTGGGTGATGAAACTTTTGTTACTGAAATGCAGAAAAGAATAGACAAGGAAAAGAGCGATTTAAATATACCCCGGCAACAAAAGCAGTCGATTGCAAAGCCTCTGTCCGAAATTGCAGCACAGCACAAAGACCGCAAAACGGCGATCATTGCCGCTTACAAAACAGGCGCATACAGCCAGCGAGAAATCGGAGAGTTCTATCAGTTGCATCCAACGACGGTTGGGGTTATCGTCCGTAAGAGTGGCAAGAGTAAGAGTTCTTGATTCCAGACCTGATCCTTTTGTACTATAAGCCAAACCATGAAACAGTCGGAACAGACAGGATAAGAATCCAAGATGTAAGGCCTAACCCTGTCTGTTAATTTGTAATCAGATGCTTATCTTTATTGATTGGGTATTTCTTGTGCGAAATTATCATCATCGCTTTGGGTTATTACATTTTGTTCAATTTTTCTACTGTCCGTCTGATATGCGTCGGTAGAACCCAATTGCATAAAGAAATATAGAAGTGCAAAAACAGGCAAGAATGGAATATATTTTCTTAGTATTGTTTTCATGATAATACCCTCATTAAAGTAACACACAAATGTCCTATCCCAACTAACGTAACGATGTATACCGGGGAAATCCTTAGATGACGCTCTAAACAAACTGGGATAGATCAAGAGCGATCGGTGTGCCCACTATGGATGTGATTTCATTCGTGTTGAGTTCATGCAGTGCTGCAAAGGCGAGCAGGTCACCTTGCGTTGCGAATGTCTTGCCTGGGCCGATGAGCGAACTGAAAGCGGCTATATCGGCCGATGTTGGTGTAATGCCTGCAACAGTCTGGAGTAAATGTGTAACCAGCACTTCGTTGGAAACGCCCGGTGCGTATGTGTCAATCATATCCTGAGCCAGGGTGGGCAGATTCGTTCCGTCCATTTCTTCTTTAACCCACTGGCTTAACAGCGTGGAAGAAGGTGCCGTGTTAAATGCGGCCTGCAATAAAGCGTAGGTATTATAGGTCGCATCTCCCGCATTGGTATCAAATGCAAATAAGTCGCTACCAAATACGCCGAATTCTATATCGACAAGATTATCGCTTCCATCAGGACCTGTGATCGTATTGTCAGTAAATAATTTACTGAAATCATAGTTAGAAAAGTTTCCGCTAAAAATAGCTGCATCAAACCCGTTGCCGCCATTTATAACATCATCCCCCTGTCCACCCGATACAACGTCATTGCCATTGCCCAGATCAAAGAATTCGTTGAATTCTTTACCCTGTACGAAATCACTGGATTCGGAGCCTTTGGTTTCCAGCGCCAACCCGGATCCGGAGAATTCAACGGCATGCAGATCGCTGATGAAAAGCCCAGAGTCATAAATCGGATCGCCGGTATCTGCGATAGCGATCTTGATTTTGTTGACACCCTGATTGACAGGCGCAATAACCGTCAACAAATTGGAAATGCCGTCATATTCAAGAGGGATGGTGCCGCTCGCATTATCCCTGAAATTCCCGGCCGACAAATTGGTATCCAGAATACTCAATGGCTGATTGACCTGATTATTGAATAATGCATAGTTAACGCCATTGACATAGACGCCCGCAATGTCGACAAAGCTGCTGTCCTTGAATTCGGGATATTCATCTGATCCGAAGATAAGCGAAAACTTGATACTTGATAAGCTAACGTCGTTGACGGTGAAATTAAACTCCAGAGCCGTTGTGTCCTGAACGTCGCCTGCGGATGGAAAAGCACTATGAACTGTGGTGTTCAGGGCGGTATCAGTCCCGGAAGGTGTGATGACCACGCCATAGCTGGATTCGGTATTGGATGCCGGTGGATTTCCGTCACCCGAAGTGAGAAAAAGACCTGAACCGATTCCGAGGCCGGAGATAGTGCCGTTGTAGAAAGCAATTGAAGTCGTGTTGGCGGATGTTGAGTCATCTGAAGAGAAAGAAAAACCGGTTCCATAGTCGAGGATTATAGAGCCGGTATTGATGGTGATGCCGGGTGTTGCGGATAATAAAGCGGAAGCCAGGCTTGAAGTCGTGTGTGTCGTCGGGTCGTATAAAGTAAAGGCTGCCATCTGTATATCCTCCATTTTAGTTGTAAGTTTTTGATACGGTTAATTCGTAGCGGATTAAACATTCATAAAAAACCATAACTATCCTGAAACACTCGGAACCATGACAATTATGCATCCATTTCAGTTGGATAATCCATATTGCCTGAATAATTGTATAGTATTTCTGGTAAACACCGCTAAATCTATTCTCATAATTTGAAATTTAACTTGAGAATGGTTTTGGTTATCAAACAACAGATCCAGTAGTACTTATTAAGTGTTTGTGGATATGATTCCGATTCTACTTCTGAGAAGCTTGCTGCAAAAGTTCATCATAGATATGATGTATTACAAGATCTGATCCCCATTCTATTCGTCTATTTGTACAGTGCAATGTAATATCAGATGGGGGGCGTTCTGGCTTCTTTCCGCATACTTCCATCCACTATTTTATATTCCAGCAGGCGGCATTCCAATGCGCCATTAAAAAGCGGGGTGCGGCGCGAAGCGCTGAGGCGGATTGATTTTGGGAGTAGAGGGTCGGCAGTAAAGAGATAGGCATTCCAGTTGGCGAATTTTTTCTTCAGCACATCGCCCAGTCTGGGATAAAGTTCTGCCAATGTTTCCAGTTCACCGATACGAACGCCGTAGGGTGGATTGGTTACCAATATGCCATTTGGTTCCGGAGCAGAGATTTCCAGAATGTTGGCTTGTTTTAAGTGAACGATATCCTGAAAACAGGCAGCAGTCAGATTCGTGCGTGTATCGGTCAGGGCATCGCCATACAGGTCGCTGCCATAGATCGGTTGTGGGGATAACGGGTGTTGTGCGGCGATGGCGGTATCTTTTAATTGTTTCCAGAGTGCGGGGTCAAAGTGGTTGAATTTCTCAAAAGCGAACTGGCGTTTTGAGCCCGGTGCAATGTTGAGCGCCATTTGTACGGCTTCCAGTAAAAAAGTGCCGCTGCCGCACATGGGGTCCAGTAATGGGGTGCCGGGTTGCCAGCCGGATAAATAAAGAATACCGGCTGCAAGATTTTCCCGCAGAGGCGCTTCTCCCGCTGCCTGCCGGTAACCTCGCTTGAATAACGCTTCGCCCGAAGTATCCACATACAGGGTAAATTTTTGTGCATCCAGAAAGCCATGAATGCGGATATCCGGCTGGACGGTATCGACACTGGGGCGTTTGCCGGATATCTGGCGAAATTTATCACAGACGGCATCCTTGATTCTGAGGGTGACAAAATCCAGGCTGCGCAAGGGGCATTTAATTGCAGCCAGATTGACCCGAATGGTAAGGTGCGGAGAGAACCATTCATGCCACGGCAACGCAAAGGCTATTCGGTAAATGTCGTCTTCGCTTTTGTAAGACTGGCTGGCAACCTGCCATAAGATGCGGCTGGCAATGCGGCTTTCCAGATTGGCACGGTAACCGGTACGCCAGTCACCCTGAAAATGTACGCCGCCATTCGATGGCAGTATTGCATGGGCGTCAATTTTCTTCAGTTCATTGGCTAACATGGATTCGAGTCCGCGTGGGCAGGGGGCAAAGAATTGAAGAATTTCTGGTCTCATAATGAAAAGTTGCCAACGGTGTGGATCGGTTTGTCCGGATTGACGAACCTCATGACGTGAGCAGACTGTATCAGCGACCTGTTTAAGGGCTGCGCATAATATGGCCGGGTGTTAACGTCAAGGTGGCGGGTTATTTTTCTTTCCAGATTGCAAAAGCCAGCAGTGCCCACGCACTGAGAAACGAAATGCCGCCGAATGGCGTGATCATGCCCAATCCGCGGATTCCGGTCAGGCTCAGCGTATAAAGGCTTAAGCTGAATAAAACAATGCCAGTCATCATCAGCCAGCCGGATATCGGAATGAGGCGGGATTTTGGGTAATGGTGCAGTAACAGGCCAATAACAAGAATCCCGAAGGCGTGATAAAAATGGTATTGCACGCCCGTTTGATACACGGTCAGCATACTTTCTGAGAGTGTTTGTTTCAGGCCGTGCGCACCAAATGCGCCCAATGCGATGCACAGGAATGCATTGATCGCGCCCAGAATCAGAAAAGTTTTTGACATCGAGAATATTTCCTTGTTGGCTAGTTGGCTAAGGGGGGTTAATGCTGGATTGGTAATCTTATTTAAGAAAGTCTTGAATAACTGTCATTTCGAGTATAGCGAGAAATCCATTCTATGGATTACCAAAGATTCCTCACTTTGTTCGGAATAACCGATGCGGGTTATTCAGCATTTCCTTAAGAATTCCTGATTTGAGTGACATCCGCTTCACACAATCCATGCGCAAATTTTACCTGAATTTTGTCACTGGCATGGATCTGTTTGCTGTCACGGATTACTGTGCCTTGTGCGGAATAAGTGATGCTGTAGCCACGCTCAAGCACAGATTGCGGGTTTAGATGAGCGAATTGTGTCTGGCGATGCTGGAGGGTGATCGTGAGTGCGTCAAGATAGCGAGAAAACACCTGCCGGAAGCGCATGGTCAGTTCATCGTGCTGTCTGGTTAATTGAGACAGGTTGGGACTTGCTGATACAACGCGCTGATTAAGATCGGTTAGCTGCCAGATTCTTCTTTCGCTCTGATGTGACCAGGTTTTGATAAGCCGGTCCTGCCACCCGTATAATTGCCAAAGCTGATTCTGAATGCGTTCGCCTGGATGCATTAATCGGTGTGACAGCGAATCGGTGCGCTGCATGGTCTGTTCAATGCGATGCAATTGGTGGCGGTGCATGTGCTGGAACAAGGTGAACAGGCGATGCTGTAATTCTTTCTTATCCTTGCTGACCAGTTCAGCGGCGCCGGTGGGGGTGGGTGCGCGGGCGTCAGCGACAAAATCTGCGATGGTGAAGTCTGTTTCATGGCCGATGCCGCTGATGATCGGGATGGTGCCGGCAGCAATCGCGCGCGCGACAACTTCTTCATTGAACGCCCATAAATCCTCAATGCTGCCGCCACCCCGGCAAAGTATCAGGACATCACATTCAGCACGTTGATTTGCGGTTTCAATGGCCCTGGCGATACTGCCCGCCGCTGTTTTTCCCTGCACTAAAGTGGGATAGATAATGATGGGCAGTGACGGCATGCGACGCTGTAATGTCGACAATACATCACGCAATGCGGCAGTATCTGGAGAAGTGATGATACCAATCTGTCCGGGAAAAGCGGGGAGAGGTTTTTTTTTCGCAGGATTAAATAATCCGGCTTTTTCCAGTTTTGACTTGAGTTGTTCAAATGCTTCAAATAATTTGCCGAGACCGGCCTGACGCATGGTTTCTACATTGAGCTGAAAATCGCCACGGGATTCATACAGGGTGACCAGTGCGCAGACTTCGACTTGCATGCCGTCTCTGGGTACCCAGTCGATATACCGATTTTTATGACTGAATATGACGCAACGGACTTGTGCACCCGCATCTTTGAGGGAGAAATACCAATGACCGGATGGATAGCATTTGAGGTTGGAAATTTCACCCTTTACCCACAGTAACGGTATCGTCTGCTCTAATAATAATTTAGTGTTATTATTTAACTCACTTACAGTGAAAACTTTATGAGAAAGATCAAGTATTGAGAACGGATTCATTTTTGAATTTTATAATAATCCACATTCTTTCTTGAGTGAATGTCAGTGTCAGTGAAATGCGTTCAGATGATGAAAATATTGATTAACTAATTGTATTTATTGATATAATAGCAAGCCTGAAAAATGATCAGGCTAGAAAAAAATGTTGTGGCGTGGTAACTTAGCGCATGTATCCGTAATGTATTCACAAACTTATCCACAGAAATTGTGGATATAAATTTACGCATTTTTCATAATTGGGAAATGGGCAAATTCATTAATTAGATGTATGGCAAAGCCAAAAAATAACAAATCCGGTAATATGTTAACCCATAAAATATATCTAGATCTAGTTACTGAGGAGATTATCGCGTGCTATCTTTAATTCAAGCGGCTGGTTGGCCAATCTGGCCAATTATTTTTGCTTCTATTGTTGCAATGGGCATTATTGGTGAACGCATATGGACGCTGCGTCTGAGCGTGATTTCTCCCAGAGAGCTGCTGCCGATGGTCGTCAATGAATACCGGAAGAATGGTGTGAGTTCCGAGATGATCACACGACTGCAAGGTCACTCGCCGCTTGGGAAAATCTTTGCGGCCGGTTTGAAGAATGTGAAAAGCACGCGTGAAGTCATGAAGGAGTCGATTGAAGAAGCAGGCCGTGTCGTGGCACACGATCTGGATCGTTATCTTACGACGCTGGGCACGATTGCCGCACTGAGTCCGCTCATGGGGCTGTTCGGAACGCTGGTGGGCATGATCGATATTTTCGGTGCAAACTCTCCGACAGGCAGCAACCCGACACAGTTGGCTTACGGGATTTCCGTAGCGCTGTATAATGCCGCATTTGGCATATTGGTGGCGATTCCCAGCATGATTTTTTATCGCCATTTTCGTGCCAAAGTGGATGGCTTTGTCATTGAAATGGAGTTACAGGCCTTGAAGCTGATAGAAATTGTGCACGGAGAGCGGCAAAACTAGCTGTTTTATTTCCACTGATCAGGCGGCGCAGGATGGTTTTCCGGTTGTAATTGTTGTACCTGCGTGGCCGATTATTCCGGGCGATCGCCTGATTCCGATGTACTCCAGTAGTGAAAAAGTGATCGATGAGTTGGATTTTCCTCAAAGCCTGCTGCGGCAGGCACTGATGGATGAAAGAGAGTGTAAATATTGAGTGATATTAATTCGCTGGTAAGTGGTAAGTTACTGAATTTTGTCAGATTGCTGCTCTGCATCATGGTACTGCAAGGGTGTGCGACTACCGCGCCAAAGAATGCGGAGCCAGAAGTCGACCCCATCGACCCCCATGAGAAAGTGAACAGAGTATCGTATAATTTCACCGACAGTATTGACCGGATGATTTTTGAGCCGGTTGTGAATGTCTACATTGACTATATGCCGAATGCAGCGCAACGATCGATAGGAAACTTTTACGACAATATCGCCTATCCCAATGTTGCGCTGAATGCTTTCCTGCAAGGGAAGTTTCGTCAAGGTCTCCAGGATAGTCTCCGTTTTGTAATCAACTCGACAGTCGGCATGTTTGGTCTTTTTGATATGGCAACGCATATGGGGTTGCAGGCGCATGATGAGGACTTTGGCCAGACACTCGGGGTATGGGGGGTGAATACGGGTTCCTACATATTTGTTCCATTCCTCGGACCGAGTAGCGAACGGGATGTGACGAACATTCCTATGGGGCTTTTTACCAATGTGCTTTTTTATGCGGGATATGTGTTTAGCGCACCGATCATGGCGCCATTGACTATATTGGGCGCGATTGACAAGCGGGCGCGGTTGGCTGGGCCCATGCGCATTCGGGATCAGGCCGCGCTGGATCCTTATTTGTTTGTGCGTGAGGCTTCCTTACAGCAACGTGAATTCCTGATTTATGATGGTAAACCACCGCTTGATCTTTATAATGAGCGTTTTCAGGATAATCCGTTTGAGAAAGATTTAAAACCAGCACGTAAAACGACAGACCAGTAATTGAAAAGCAGGCAGGTAATTTGAGTGTACGGGTATCACAGTAAAAATTTTGGAATAGACAGGGTGCGTGGGAATATATGAATGAGTTTCAAAGAATATCCAGGGTATTTGAACAATTGAGCAATGTTTTCCATAAAACTGATGTGACTTCTATGCATACCATATCTGATTTGAACCAGGATGAAATTGATGGGAAAGCCCTGGAAAGTAAATTTTCCAAGGCGCGGTCGGCTTTGCTGTCGTTGCAGAAAAAAGATGGGCACTGGTGTTTCCCCCTTGAGGCTGATTGTACAATCCCTGCCGAATATATTCTGATGATGCACTTCATGGACGAAGTGGACGTTGCATTGGAAACCAAAATAGCACGCTTTATCCGGGATAAGCAGGACCCCAGACATGGCGGATGGCCGCTGTATTATGGCGGTGCTTTTGATATCAGTTGCACCATCAAGGCATATTATGCGCTGAAGATGGTGGGTGATCCTCCGGATGCCGCGCATATGGTGCAAGCGCGCACGGCAATTCTGGAACGTGGCGGTGCGGCGAAAGCCAATGTTTTTACCCGTATTCTCCTGGCCATGTATGATCAGATTCCCTGGCGCGGGATACCAGTTGTACCTTCTGAACTGGTTTTGTTGCCACGCTGGTTTCCTTTTCATCTCAGCAAAGTTTCCTACTGGTCACGGACCGTGATGGTGCCTCTGTCCATCCTGTGTACCATGAAAGCGCGTGCTGTTAATCCACGCAACGTACAGATTCGTGAATTGTTTATTACAGCGCCCGAAGAAGAACAGAATTATTTTCCACCGGCAGAAACGCCGCTGAAACGCTTCTTTATGTTGGTAGAGCGCATATTGTCACGCGTAGAACCGCACCTCCCGGAATCAATCCGTCAGTATTCAATTCGTCGCGCAGAACGGTGGATACTCGAACGCCTGAATGGAGAATGTGGCATCGGTGCTATTTTTCCGGCCATGGTTAATGCGCATGAAGCCCTGGCGCTGCTGGGGTATGCCTATGATCATCCCAGCCGGGTGCAGTGTCGCAATGCATTGCGGGGATTGCTGGTTGATGAAGGAGAACGCGTCTGGTGCCAGCCCTGTACGTCCCCTGTCTGGGATACCGTATTGACGAGTCTGACGTTGCAGGAAGATCCTACAAGTGATCAGAAGCCCGTCATGGAAGGATTGAACTGGCTGGTCAAGCAACAGATTCTGGATGAACCGGGAGACTGGCGCGATAACTG
>JBBTCY010000135.1:0-6120 GCA_038043005.1 Pseudomonadota bacterium | reverse complement strand
GGCATGGTAAATAATCGACTCTTTAAAAGATTACTATGCTATCGCATCTTTGCCGAAATTTTGTAGAAATTCGTACAGTGGCTTGTAATTCATAAAATTTCTTTCCTATATTTTTCATCAGTAAAGAATTACTGTTATATTAAAATTATCTTAAAGATAGATTCTTAAGCTATTAATTCTTTCATAATTAAGAAAGAATTTAGGATAATACTTAATTTTTTCATTATGTTATCTGTCCAATTTTAATTAGATTACTTAGGCAAACTTATGGAGAATCCACCAGAACGCACAAAGAGCGACACTGTGCATGCAGTTGTAAAGAGCATCGCGAGTGCCGTTCCGACTGTTGGTGGTCCGCTGTCGGTTCTGCTTGAGACACTATTCGCACCGCCTCTCGAACGGCGGCGTGAGAAGTGGTTTACACAGCTAGCTGACGTTGTGTCACAACTGGAGCAGCGAGTTACTGATCTCACCCCCGAGAAACTTTCGCAAAACGAGATTTTTGTTACCGTCGCCCTCCAGGCGACACAGATTGCACTTCGCAATCATCACGATGAAAAGTTGAGCGCCTTGAGAGGTGCAGTTCTCCACTCGGCTCTGCCGAATGGGCCAGAAGAACAGTTACAGGTTATGTTCTTGCTGTTTGTTGATGAACTAACACCAATCCACTTGTCCATGCTTGCGCTATTCAACGGCCCTGTCCAGTGGATGCAGAAACATCAAATTCAATATCCTGGCTGGGACATGGGTGGCGTATCTACCGTTGTTGAACACTGCTTCCCCGCCCTTCGTGGTAAATGTGAGGTATATGAGCAGGTCGTCCGCGATCTTCAAGCACGCGGACTTATTCACCAAGGTCAATTCCTCAACATCACGATGACCGGTAACGGAATGACGGAATCACGCACCACTGAAATTGGCAGAACATTTATCGCGTATATATCTGAGGATGCATAGTAACCTAGCCCTAGGTTCGAGCATGACGCACCAGAAGAAACGACGCATCCCTCAATCTGAATGTTTTAGGTATCCAAGATATATGTAGAAACTACTTTAAAATAGAGCTATAGTTAAATATGGTGTATAGAGAATCAAGTATTACGACTGGATTTAAGGCAATTTATTTCCCGTATTTCTCATCTATCGGAAACCAAATTTGTGAGTAAATTGCCTTACAGGTAATATTCTGGAGCATCAGCTATTTGTCGATAGAATTTTTGAGGGAGATAACTGCTTTGAAACGTACGGGAAAAGAAAGATTTGTTGTGCTAGTGGTACTGTTGTTATTGTTTTCCCTGGCAAACCCCGCACAGGCGAACCCTCGCCATGCCGCTATCGCAGTCGATGCCAATACGGGCGAAGTACTACATACATCCAATGCCGATGCCAGTCGCTACCCGGCCTCCCTGACCAAAATGATGACGCTCTATATGCTGTTCGAAGCAATAGAACAGCGCAAACTGAATCTGGGTTCCCGCTTGCGGGTGTCAGCCCATGCGGCAGCCATGCCATCGACCAATATCAATCTGCGCTCGGGTGACACTATCAGCGTGCGCGAAGCAATCCCGGCGTTGATCGTACGCTCTGCTAATGATGTAGCGGCCGTGGTCGCCGAAGCGCTGGGCGGTACCGAATCAAATTTTGGCCGCATGATGACCGATAAAGCGCGCAAGCTGGGTATGCGTTCCACCACTTTCCGCAATGCCTCCGGCCTGCCCAATAACGAACAGAAAACCACAGCCCGTGATCTGGCAACGCTGTCTTCACGGCTGATAAAAGATTTCCCTCAGCATTACCATTATTTCTCAACCCAATCGTTCAGCTATAAAGGTGTCACCTACAATACGCATAACCGCATGGTGCGTAACACCAAGGGCGTGGATGGACTGAAAACCGGCTTTATTCGCGCATCAGGATTTAATGTTGCAACGTCTGCCAAGCGGGGAAACCGCCGGGTAATTGCGGTGGTAATGGGCGGTCAAACCGCTGTTACCCGTGATCAGCAAATGGCCCAGTTACTGGATCGCAGCTTCTCCCGATCCGGCAAAACCCAGCGGGCCGAAGCTTCGATGCTTGAACCGGAGTCAGATTCTCTGCTGGAAAAATCACCTGACCCAATCGTGATACAACAGATTGCCCAGCCGGTAGTCTATGTTGAACCAGAGAGAATTGCCTCGATGAATAACAATAACTGGGAAGTACAAATTGGCTCTTATCTTGCACACGACCGCGCCCAAGCTCAAGCCCAAGCAGTCACTCGCTGGGTAACAGGTGAAGTGGTGATAACAGAAACAGAAATCAGCAATCGCAGGCTTTACCGGGCCCGACTGATAGGCCTGCAAGAAAGCCAAGCGCGCGCAGCCTGTCAGAATCTGGCTCGGCAGGGGATAGACTGCCTGGTGGTCCGTTCGCACGGATAATCGACATACATGGTTTTAAGGATAGGAAAAAACGTGATCCTTATGATAAAAAACTTGTGCCAGGTAATAAATCTCAAATGAGCATCAAAGATAATATCCATTGATCATAGATTCCATAGCCATGATCAATACACTTTTGGAATCCGATGGTCTTTAAGATTTGACCTTGCACAGGTTCATAGTAGACACCCAGAATTTCCCTGCCAAAAAATGCATATCGATAAAGAACTGGACGCACGTGACTTGGTTTGTCCATTGCCCATATTACGCACCAAAAAATCCCTGGCAGAAATGACCAGTGGACAAATTTTAAGGATAGTGACAACAGATCCCGGCTCTGTTATTGATTTTCAGGTTTTTGCGGATCAAACTGGCAATGAACTGTTATCTTTATCAGAGACAGTCGAGGAATTTATCTTTCTCATAAAAAAGAAATAGCCATTTGCAACCGGGGATTTCCGTAATCAGGATCACATTCTCACAATTATTTTGAGTGCCTGCCCATATTATGTTGCACGTGGAACATCACCGAATGACATCGGCAGTACAACTTCTTGTTTCATGAATGCAAAAGCTCAACTCACATCGATTCTTTTACACTCAGATCAGCCGCCCGCAACGGTCATCCGGTCAATTAAGATAGATCCGCTTTGCTTTGATCCGCGCACGAGGATGTCATTCCCGATGGCAGTGATTCCAAGAAACATTTCCTTCAGATTACCCGCAATGGTGATTTCTTCAACCGGATAGCAGATTTCCCCATTTTCTACCCAGAAACCTGAAGCACCCCGGGAATAATCCCCGGTCACCGCATTAACCCCATGACCCAGTAATTCCGTGACCAGCAAGCCTCTCCCCATTTTCTTGAGCAGCGCATCAAAACTCATAGGCGCCGCATTCTTGATAATCAGATTATGCGTACCGCCCGCATTTCCGGTTGTGCGCATGCCGAGTTTACGTGCGGAATAACTGCCCAGAAAATAACCCTGCACGATGCCATTCTCGACCACTGTCCGGTCAGTCGTAACAACGCCCTCATCATCAAAGACACTACTCGCCAGGCCTTTACGGATATGCGGCAATTCGCGGATCTGAATATCGGATGGGAATATCTGCTGACCGATACTGTCGATCAGGAAGGATGATTTTCGATAAAGACTGCCACCGCTCACAGCAGAAGCAAAATGGCCGATCATGCTGGCAGCAATCGGTGCCTCAAACAGCACGGGCACCTCGCAGGTCGCAATCTTCCTGGCGCCCAGGCGTGCGATACTGCGCATGCCAGCCTTTTGGCCAATGCTGCCGACGGCCTCCAAGTCTGCGGCGTCCCGCGTAACGCTGTACCAGTAATCCCGCTGTTTGCTGTCGCCCTGCTCGGCAATCACCGAGCAACTCAGGCTATGGCGTGAAAGTGGATATCCACCCATAAAGCCCAGGCTATTGGCATATATAAACTGGGACTCACTGAGCGAGACACTGGCACCTTCCGAGTTGGTAACCCGTTTATCCACAGCAAATGCAGCCTGCTCACATTCCTTTGCCAGTTCAATCGCCCTTTCAGCCGACAATTCCCAGGGAAAATACAAATCCAGATCGGGAAACGTTTGCGCCAGCAATTCAGCATCCGCCAGTCCCGAGCAGTCATCATCCGCCGTAAAGCGGGCGATAGACAGTGCAGCGGCTACGGTATCGTTGATCGCCTGGGGAGAAAAATCAGACGTACTGGCATTTCCACGTTTCTGTCCAATGTATACGGTGACCGAAAGGCCTTTATCACGGTTATACTCAATCGTCTCAACCTCACCCTGACGTACCGTGATCGTTTGACCAAAGCCATCGGACACATCCGTTTCACAGGCTGTTGCACCACCTTGTCTGGCCTGCTGTAAAATGTCACGGGCAATTTGTTGAAGTGTACTCAGTGGATACGAAAATCGAGCATTGGAAGCGGGTAGACTGTTCATAAATAGGCGATATCGATAAAAGATTTAGGCTGAAAAGTATCGTGCGTTTTTTAATCATCCAAAACAAATCAAATGGAATTAAATCGAATTAAAGCGCTATGATAGCAGCTTCTTGATATTGCATTACACAGGACACCGTGCAAAATAACCCAGAAGATGACCTCGAACAGGATACCGGACCGAGTAAAACACAACGCAAGAAAGCCATGCACGCCCTGCAGGATATTGGCGAACAACTGGTGGATCTTGATCCGAAGAAACTGGTTGAGCTTGATCTGCCCGAAATCCTGATGGAAGCCCTCCTGCTTGCGCAGCAAACACATAAACATGGCGCACGCCGCCGGCAGATGCAATACATTGGTAAATTAATGCGCAATATTGATGTGCTGCCTATTCAGGAAAAGCTCGGCAGCTGGCGCCAGCCTTCCATCCAACAAACCGCCCGACTCCATCAACTGGAACGCTGGCGTGAACGACTCCTGACTGATGAACAGGCACTCACAGAATTTGCACAAAAATATCCAGAAGCTGATTTACAACAACTGAGACTATTGATACGCAATGCGCATAAAGAAAGAGCCGAGAATAAGCCGCTTAAAAACTATCGCCTGCTGTTCCAGGCGATGCACGCCATTATCAAGGAAATCTGACAAACATACCCCTGTCAGAGAACCACCTGATACGCTCTGAATTTAGGGAAACGCTGAATAATTCGATAAACAAGATGAGATGCAAGGCGGATGGAGCGCAGGAAATGAGACATATCATGGAGATAGGCGAATTTCTGAGCACCACCCAACGCGGCAGATCGCTTGTATAGCTAATTATTCAGTGTTTCCTAGAACCTGAGAATGATTCTGCCATACACGCTGCGCGGAATCTGGCTATAGAGCAAATCGACCGCCGTGAATTCCTTATGCTGCTCGTTCAATATATTCTGCCCCACGACGGATAACTCCAGCATCGGTTTCGGCGCCCATGCCAACCTCAAATCAACGCGTGCCTGGTCGTTAACCTGCTGTCCCTGTAGTTTATCGGTATAGTAAAGCATGCTATTGAATTCCAGATTATGCGGCAATCTCAAATCCGAGCGGAGCGAAAACTGATTCCGTGGATCTGAATGTTCCAGTCTATATAGGCGATCCAGTAACTCTGTACCACCATTTTTATATTGCCCATCCAGTTTAAACCAGGTATAGCTCACCATTAATTGCCAGTAGTCCGTGGCCTGCCATTTCGTATGCAACTCAGCACCATAGGTTGTGGCTGTCATCTGGTTCCCAAGATTGGTCGCCATCAATAAATGTGGCGAGACCGGACTTAACTCAACGCCCGAAAAACTCATTGCGCTGGAACTTAGATAGTCATAATAATTATAAAACAACGCGGTATCGACTGTGAGTGTGCTGGTCAGTATGCTTCGATAACCCAACTCAGCCGAATACACTTTCTCAGAATGAAGATTTGGATTGCCAAAAATACTGAATAAGGCCGGTGGTGAGAGTGGATCTCTCCCCGGTGTGGCAAGAAAATTGATGCGCGCATCGCTTTCTGTCCGGGAAGGCACCCGAACCGCCCGGGAGAGTGAACCCCAGACACTGTTCTTATCATTTATTTCCCACAGCATGCGGGTGTTTGGCTGAAACTCAAAACCGGTATAGCTATTGTGCTCAACCTTTGAACCCAGTGTCCAGCGCAGTTTATCCGTCAACTGGATCTCATCCTGGATAAACGCA
>JBBTCY010000134.1:0-1170 GCA_038043005.1 Pseudomonadota bacterium | reverse complement strand
CATTATAACTGTCTTAATGCGATAGAACGCTTTGCTATTTCAGGATGCTCATCCGTAATCTTTGTGCAAAAACATCCAGAGAAGCGATATTGAGGCATGTTGCTTTTTTGCACCAACCTTCCAGTTTTTCTGTGAGATCTTCGATCTTCGCATTTCTGTCTTCCCACATGAACTGAAGCTCTTTCAGCAAGTCTTGAATGGAAGGGTTCTGAGCGTCAGAACCCATTGCTTGCCTGAGTTCATGGAGAAAGTAATAGCGATGTTCCAGAAGCGCGATAACTGTTTTTTTATCGCATTCTTTTTTCTGCTTATCCAGAACAAGAACGGAAGGAATGTGTTTAACAGTGGCTAACTGGAGAATTTCCAATATACGAATATACATCCATCCGATATCAAACTCATACCACGCACTCGAAAGCTTAGCAGAAGTAGGGTAGGCATGATGATTGTTGTGAAGTTCCTCGCCTCCGATAATGATTCCCCATGGCAAAATGTTTGTCGATTCATCGGGGGTATCAGAATTACGATATCCCCAATAATGCCCCACGCCGTTGATAACACCAGCAGCCATGACAGGAATCCATAACATCTGTATAGCCCACATAGTAAGACCAATAGGTCCAAACAGTATTATGTTGATTATGAGCATGAGAGCAAGTCCTTTTGCGCTGTGCTTGGCATAGATGTTTTTTTCTATCCAATCATCAGGAGTAAGATGCCCATATTGTTCTATCGTTTCTGTATTCTTGGATTCCTTACGATAAAGTTCAGCGCCTTCCCAGAAAACTTTATTGAGACCATGTACATGTGGACTATGAGGATCGCCCTCTTTCTCGCACTTCGCATGATGTTTACGATGAATGGCAACCCATTCTTTGGTAACCATGCCTGTTGTAAGCCAAAGCCATAATCTAAAGAAATGACTGATTCCAGGTGAGAGATCAAGTGCACGATGTGCCTGATGGCGATGGAGAAAAATTGTAACGGAGGCGATGCTGATATGAGTAAGTATTAAAACAACTATCCCGTATCCCCACCACGGTAAATCAACAATTCCTGAAAAATAGTTCATAATAACCTCACAAAATGACATTAAGTAACTGCTGAGAGCTGCTACTAAGTTCTGAGTTTAACAGATTAATCTGCAAGCTGTGACTTGCATAGTTTCGC
>JBBTCY010000133.1:0-22234 GCA_038043005.1 Pseudomonadota bacterium | reverse complement strand
CCAGATTAATTGCAGACTTTTACTGTTTACAGGAGGCTTCCATGCTAAAGAAATTACTCATAATTGGTTTGCTGGGTACACCGATCAGTGGCACCGCAACCTCGCTCGATGAGAAAATATCAACCATCGCGGATCAAAGCAGCCTTGCGATCACGATCTATCAGCAGGATCTTGCATTAATCAAGGACTCTCGCAGCGTTTATCTGGATCGCGATCATAATCAATTAACCTGGCATGCAGTATCTGCCAGGATGCAGCCTGAGACGGCCTTTTTACGCAATATAACCCATCCCGCAGGTTTCAGCATACGCGAGCAGAATTTTAATCCGGATGTACTATCTCCCCAGAAATTACTGGAAAAGCATGTCCAGAAACCGGTCACGGTCATTCGAACCAATCCGGCAAATGGCCAGGAAACTAGCGAAGCCGCCATGGTTGTCACAGCGCAAGGCGGCGTGATACTTAAATTCCCCGACCGGATTGAAACGGGCATCCCGGGTCGACTGGTGTTTCCTGCGATTCCTGACGGGCTGTATGACAAGCCGGTATTAGCCTCTGCATTGATAAACCCGGTCGCCGGCAAACAGGATCTCATACTGACTTATCTCAGCACCGGATTATCCTGGCAAGCCGATTATATTGTTGAACTCAGTGAACGCGACGACCAGATCAATCTGACCGGTCTGGCCACATTAACCAACCGGAGCGGTGTCACCTACTCAAATGCCAGGCTTCAACTGGTTGCAGGTGATCTGAACCGGATCAACCGACCCAGAACCGCCTCACCTGCCATGTTGAAAATGGTTGCCGAATCAGCAAGTGATGACGGTATGCAGACTGATGCACTGTTTGAATACCATCGCTATACGTTGCAACGCCCCACAACGCTGTTTGACAATCAAACCAAGCAGGTGACCTTCATGTCTGCAACCCGTGTCCCTGTGCACAAGATCTATTTGCTGCAAGGTGAAAATCATTATTACACGGGACAGTACAATCAGGCCGGCAGCCCGCAGAAGGTTAATGTGTTGATCAGCTTCCAGAATGAAGGAGACGGTTTGGGTGTTCCGCTCCCTAAAGGTATTATGCGCGTTTACAAAACCGACTCGCACGCTGACACCCAATACGTTGGTGAAGATTATATCGACCATACTCCCGCCAGAGCTGGGATCCGTCTGAGGCTGGGTCATGCGTTTGACCTGATGGCCGAGAAGAAACAAACAGACTTCAAAAAACTGGATACCACCCCGCATAACCGCCATTTCGAAACGGCCTATCAGATCACCCTTAAAAATACCAAAAAAGAGGCTGTCACCTTAACTATCCATGAACCCATACCCGGTGACTGGACGATCCTGTCAGAGTCAGCACCCCATCAGAAACTGGCCGCCAATCTGGTCGAATGGAAAATCAATGTACCGGCTGACAGCGAAACCACCGTGACGTATCGGGTGCGTGTCAATCTGTAGAAAAACAGGATAATTGTCAGTTTATACAGGGTGCAGCTAGGAACCTCATGCCACCAACTGCTCTGTAGTAAAAGATTACCCTTCCATCGCCATTTCCAGCTCCAGCCAGCTTTCTTCCAGATCGATCACTTTCTTCTGAAGTGTTTCATGGATTGTGTTGAGCCGGTCAATTTCTTCGCGGGAACAACGGGTATAAGTGATTGGATCAGCCAGTTGACGACTGGCTTCAGCCAGTTCCTGCTGCGCAATGGCCAGCGTTGCCTCAAGCTTCGCCTGTTTGGATAGCAATGCCTTTTTGTTGGGTTTGGCCGGTGCTTTTTGTTTTGGTTTTTGGGGTGATGGCGAGGAGTCTGCGGTTTCAGTTTGGCGCCGCGCTTCAATCCAGCGCTTGTAATCCTCCAGATCACCATCAAACAATTGCGCCCGGCCGTCCGCCACCAGCCATAATTCATCCGCAACCGCACGCACCAGACTGCGGTCATGCGATACCAGCACAACTGCGCCGGTATAAGCTTCCAGAGCCAGCGTCAAAGCATCCCGCATATCCAGATCCAGATGATTGGTCGGCTCATCAAGCAATAATAAATGGGGTTTCTGCCATGCCAGCAATGCCAGCGCCAGTCGACTTTTTTCGCCCCCCGAGAAACTGGCTACCGGGCGATCTTCCTGATCGCCACCCAGACCAAATCGCCCAAGAAACTTTCGCAAATCCAGTTCCGTTTGCCTGGGCGCCAGGCGGATCATATGTTGCAATGGCGTAGCCTCGCCATCCAGATTCTCCAGCTGATGCTGTGCAAAATATCCAATACGAATATTCGGCGCCAGTTCTACCGTACCCGTGGTCGGTTTTATTTCGCCGATCAATAATTTGATCAGCGTTGATTTTCCGGCTCCATTCGGCCCAAGCAGTGCGATGCGGGAACCTGCCTGCAGAATAAGATGTACCTGCTGAAACAGCAGATGCTCGTTATAGCCACAACCCATCGCCTTGACTTGCAGCAGTACATCAGGACACCGTTCAGGCGCTTCAATTTCCAGTTCAAAATGACCGTCTTCGACATGTGCCGGCAGAACCCGCGTCAATCGCTCCAACGCCTTAATGCGGCTTTGTGCCTGCTTGGCCTTGGTTGCCTTGGCACGAAAGCGGCGCACGAAATCTTCCATATGCGCAATTTTTCTCTGTTGTTGCTGAACTGCCTGGGCATGCTGCATGAGACGTTCAGCGCGCGTACGCTCAAAATCATCATAATTTCCGGTATACAGGTCTATCTTCCGGTTATGAATATGCGCAATGCGATTGACGCACACATTGAGAAACTCACGGTCATGCGATACCACTATCAGGCTGCCGGGATAATGCGCCAGATATTGTTCCAGCCACAGGATGGCTTCAAGATCCAAATGATTAGTCGGCTCATCCAGTAACAACAGATCTGCCCGATGCATCAGTGCCCGGGCCAGATTCAGGCGCATGCGCCAGCCACCTGAAAAGTGATTGACCGGTTGCTCCAATGCGGCATTGGCAAATCCCAATCCATTCAATAACTGTGCAGCCCGCGCCCGTGCCACATAACCATCGATTACTTCGTACCGTTGCTGCGCTTCAAACCAGATTGCATCATGTTCGGCTCTTGCCAGAATTTTTTCCAGATGACGTAAATCCACATCGCCATCCAGCACAAACTCTATCGCGGGTTGATTCGAACTGATGATTTCCTGCTCAACAGAAGCAATTGTCTTGCCTGGCTGCAGGCTGACCTCGCCACTATCCGGTCTGATTTCCCCACGAATTAAACGGAACAACGTTGATTTGCCACATCCATTCTTACCGACCAGGCCGATGCGCTGATTAGCAAAAATCTGTAGATCACATTCCTGCAGCAGAGGCTCTCCGCCTTGCAGATATGTTAAACAACGAATGTTCAGCATGACACACCGACCACATTGAAACGTTCAAATCGCATTATTATAGTTATCAGAAGAAATCTACGCATGGTACCCACACGAACATACAACCTATTCAGGTCCAATTTATTGCACAATTTTGATTCACAGGAGACTTTTAGAAACAAATTGATAGAAATTTATCTTCATCAATCACATTAGTTATAGCATAATTTAAAAAAATCATTTGTTTTATTTTAACATCTTGAATATTGTCTAAATTTTCATCTGCCGACGAACAGCCCATGCAAAAAGTCGCCCTCCCAGTAACCACCTGGCCATCACAGCTGCTTTAGAGTCCCATGGCAGCGCATGCCGCACGGGGGGAATCGATTTGGTTACGGCATCCAGCACAGCCTGGGCAATGATTTCCGGACCGGGTGCATCAGGTTCACCCGCCAACAGATGATGTAAGCCCGCGATTATTCTCTGGTATGCCACCGGGTGAAAAATTGTTTTAAGCAACTCAAATTGCCGGGCAGCAAATTCAGTTCTAATTAAGCCAGGCGCAATGACTACCACATCAATCCCCAGCGCTTTGACTTCACCACGCAAGGATTCCGACAGTGCTTCCACCGCATGTTTGGATGCAGCATACCATCCAAAACCAGGCAATGCGATCCTGCCCAGAATTGACGTAATATTGACAATACATCCGGATTTCTGCGCACGCATGTATGGAAGGACTGCGTGCATAAATCGGGCGTAGCCAAAAACATTCACTTCAAACTGATAGTGCGCAGCCTCCATTGAAACACATTCAATTGTACCCAATTGACCAAAACCAGCATTATTAACCAGTACATCAATACGACCTTTCGTTGAAATTATATGTGTGATAGCCAACGCGATGGCTTGCTCATCCGTTACATCGAGCGGAATTGGCTCAATATGATCGGACCGTATCTGTTCCAGCCGCTCCACGCGCCGAGCCATAACAAACACATAATAACCATTCTCAGCCAGAAGCCTGGCCGTTGCCCTGCCAATACCACTCGATGCACCGGTTACTAATGCAATTCGTTGCGTCATTGTTTTATACTCCTGACTATCATTAAGATATGAGAGACCTCCAGTCCTTTACAATACAATATCTGCCACGGATCTGATTATAGGATTTTTATCGATTTCCTATGCCAGAAAATACTTAAGAAACTGGGAAACATGCTCACAAAGAATATTTTTTCGGATATTCCAGGCAATATGGAAAATGAGGCATTTGAGCTACTCGCACAAAACCATGCTGTAGTCATTGAAAGAATTATTTCAAAAGGTCACAAATCACCAGAATCCGGTTGGCATGATCAAGAAAAAAATGAGTGGGTTTTGGTATTAAAAGGTGAAGCGATACTGTCGTTTGAAGATCAATCGTCAGTAAAATTGAGTGAGGGAGATTTTATCAATATCCCTGCACGGAAAAAACATAAGGTTGCCTGGACAGATCCGGATAAAGAAACAATCTGGTTGGCGATACATTACTAAAATGCAAAAAAATAAAAAGCATTAAAGAATCGCTAATGCTTCCATTTTCTCCAGAAAGCTAAAGAATTTTAGCTTCGCGCAGATGGTTACTTTGATGCTGACTTACCGTATTTCTGGCGGAATTTCTCAACCCGACCCGCAGTATCCACAATTTTCTGCTTACCCGTATAGAAGGGATGACAAACAGAACAAACTTCTATATTTAAAGGTTTATTCATGGTGGAACGCGTTTGAAAAACATTTCCGCAACTGCACGTTACGGTTATTTCCTGGTAGTCTGGATGAATGTCTGCTTTCATTGCCAATATCCTCAATTACTCCGCCTCTGAAGGGCGGGGTTAAAAAACCGTGTATTATCCTTTAATGTATCCATAGACGCAACCATGGAACGCGCGATCCTTACACTCGCCGCATCGAATCAAAAAAATCCGAATTATTCTTCGTTGCCTTGATTTTATCAAGCAGGAAAGCCATTGCATCCATGTCATCCATTGGATGAAGCAACTTGCGTAATACCCAGATCTTCTGCAGAACCTCTGGCGGAATTAATAATTCCTCCCGGCGCGTACCCGATCGATTGACATTAATGGCCGGATAGATACGTTTCTCAGCCATTTTCCTGTCAAGATGGATTTCCATATTGCCAGTTCCCTTGAATTCTTCGTAAATCACATCATCCATGCGAGATCCCGTATCAATCAATGCCGTCGCAATGATAGTCAGTGATCCGCCTTCCTCAATATTCCGGGCTGCCCCAAAAAACCGTTTGGGGCGTTGCAATGCGCTCGCATCCACACCACCTGTCAACACCTTGCCGGATGCAGGCACTACGGTATTATAGGCACGTGCAAGCCGCGTGATCGAATCCAACAATATCACCACGTCTTTCTTATGTTCAACCAGACGCTTTGCTTTCTCAATCACCATATCAGCCACCTGCACATGACGCATCGCCGATTCATCAAAGGTTGAAGAAATCACTTCTCCTTTGACAGAGCGAATCATTTCCGTCACTTCCTCCGGACGCTCGTCAATCAATACCACCATCAGGATCACGTCAGGATAATTCGCTGCGATTGCATGGGCGATGTGCTGAAGCATGACCGTTTTACCCGACTTCGGGCTGGCAACCAGCAAACCGCGCTGTCCCTTACCAATGGGCGCAATTAAATCAATAATACGACTGGTGATGTTCTCTTCCGCCTTGATGTCACGTTCGAGTAACAACCGTTCATCGGGAAAAAGTGGTGTTAGATTCTCGAACAGGATTTTTTGTTTCGAGTTTTCAGGTGGCTCATTATTAACCTTATCAACTTTCACCAGCGCAAAATAGCGTTCGCCGTCCTTTGGAGGACGAATCTCACCATCAATCGAATCCCCTGTATGCAGATTAAACCGTCTGATCTGACTGGGAGAAATATAGATATCATCAGGTCCTGCCAGATAGGATGTATCCGGAGAGCGCAAGAAACCAAACCCATCCTGCAACACCTCTAGCGTGCCATGACCATAGATACTTTCACCTTTTCGGGCCTGATTTTTAAGTAACGCAAAAATCAGATCCTGCTTTCGCATACGATTGGCACCATCAATTTCATTTTCGATGGCCATTTTTACTAATTCAGTTACATGAAGATTTTTAAGGTCGGATAGACGCATGAGAAAGCTCGTAGAGAATAATGCTAACGGTGAAAGATAACGACGTTGGGAGGAATGTTGTTACTGACGGGATAATTAAATTTAGGTACTGCAGCCTTGCAAACCATAAGGCAACAAATTGCCCATAAGACTAACGGGTTTAAATGTGGCTGTCAATAAATGCTGTCAATTGTGATTTTGATAATGCACCAACTTTAGTGGCTTCAATATTGCCGCCTTTAAACAGCATCAGTGTCGGAATACCACGAATACCATATTTGGGTGGTGTAACCTGATTTTCATCAATATTCAGCTTGGCCACCTTCAGGCGTTCTCCGTATTCACTCGCGATTTCATCCAGAATGGGCGCTATCATTTTGCAGGGACCACACCATTCCGCCCAGTAATCAACCAGTACGGGTGTCGTGGATTGTAAAACTTCCGCTTCAAAATTAGCATCAGTAACGTAATGAATATGCTGACTCATATGATCCTCATTCAAATAGTTTAATATTTATTGCGTACACCCACCTCCACAATACATCCGAGATTGGTCTATACGTTTGTTTGGAATAAATTCGTAACAGAAAGGTTAAATGCGACTTATTTGTTATGCTATAGAAAAAACATATAAAAGGGAAGCAACATTTTCCAACACGATAATCAGGCAAATCACTTGTTAACCGTAATACGCTACGCCCTATCAGGAATCTTGCTATCACCCTGTTTCCTGCTGAATGCCACCACGTGATCGGCTTCAAGCTTAATACCGATCTTCTCACCAATTGCATGGTTATGATGACTTGGCACTAACGACAGAACAATCGCGCCACTTGCCAAACGCAGGGTATACAGGATCTCCGCGCCGCGAAATGCCTTGTGCTTCACCGTTGCCTGTAGAGGGCTCGTGTCATCATGCACAATGTCATCAGGACGCAATAGCACTTCTACCGCACTGCCTTTCTCATATAACTCATGAAACTCATGATCATTGTGATGCTGCTGTGGAATTTCACCTTTTAGAATACCCAGCTCTATTTCCACTTTCTGTACATCAAGCACTTTTCCTGGAAGGAATACACCCTGCCCGACAAAATTCGCAACAAAACGATTTACCGGGCGATGATAAAGATTATAGGCAGTATCCCATTGCTGAATTTCTCCCTGATGCATTACACCAATTTCATCAGCGATCGCAAATGCTTCGTCCTGATCATGTGTCACCAAAATAGCAGTAGCTCCCTGATTCTTCAGAATCTCACGCACTTCCAGACTCAAACGTTCCCGTAAACTCACATCCAGATTGGAAAAAGGCTCATCCAGCAACAGTAGGTTCGGCCTGGGTGCCAATGCGCGCGCCAGAGCAACGCGTTGCTGCTGTCCACCTGATAATTCATGTGGATATTTTTTGGATGCATCAGTCAATTGCACAATCTGCAGCAACTCGGCGACTCGCTGCTCACGTTCTGATTTCACGAGCTGATGCAGACCAAAACTGATATTCTCAACCACATTAAGGTGCGGAAATAATGCATAATCCTGAAAAACCATGCCAATCTGCCGTTGTTCCGGCGGCAAAGAAAATGTTGCGCTGCTGACGCATGCGCCATTGAGCAAAATTTCCCCCGCTGAAATCGACTCAAATCCTGCAATACACCGCAAAGCAGTTGTTTTGCCACAACCGCTTGGACCTAATAAACAACCGATGTCTCCCCTTTTCAGAGTAATGAACAAATCATTAATCACGATTTGCTCGCCATAAGCCTGCCGGACACCGTTCAGTTGCAGTAATGCTATACTCATAAGCTTATTTTTCAGTTTGACGCATAAACAACAGGATGGGTATCAATCCCGCCAGAACAATCGTGACAGCCGGCAACGCCGCCTGCTCCCACTCCCCTTCCGATGTCTTTTCAAAAACCCGGACAGCCAGTGTGTCCCAACCGAAAGGGCGCGTCATCAAGGTAATTGGCATCTCCTTCATCACATCAACAAATACCAATGTGGCTGCTGTAAAGATACCCGATTTCAAAACAGGAATATGCACTTTCCACATCAGGGACCAGCCATGGATGCCCAAGCTCAATGCCGCCTCGTCGATGCTGCGCGTAAGGCGCTGCATGGCTCCATCAATCGGATAATGACTCACTGCCATAAACCGTATTAAATATGCGATCAGCATAATCATCAACGTACCTTGAATCAACAGGCCTGTTTCAATCTGGAACCATTGTAAAGCCAGTTCACTCAACCGGCCATCCAGCCACGCGAGCGGCACGAATACTCCAATTGCCAATACGGTACCAGGCAAAGCGTAACCGATGGTCGCCACGCGTATGGCATAACGCATTGCCACACTGGGATAACGACGTGCGGCATAAACCATCATGATCACGACTGAACAGATCATCAGGACTGCCAGTCCGGACAGTAATAATGAATGCCACAGAAATTCCAGATAGCGATGCAGGTCAAAATCACGTGCAAATGATTGGACTGCCCATATTAACAATTGCATAACCGGCAGCAAGAATGCAAAAAATAATACGAATATCATAAACCCGACCACCAATCCATTATGCCACCCCGTCAACCGGATACGGTCTGCACGCTGGCTTTTCTTGTTTTCAGCATACCGCATACGTGATCGAAATTGCTGTTCGAGAACAATCAGTACAAAAATGATGACAATCAACAGGGAAGCAAGCTGGGATGCGGTTGACAAGGAGAACATACTGAACCAGGCTTTATAAATAGCGGTTGTGAATGTATCGTAGTTGAACACGGCAACCGTACCAAAATCTGCCAGCGTCTCCATCAGAACAAGCATAATCCCGCCCGCTATCCACGGTCTTGCCATGGGTAACACAACCTTGAAGAAGCCTTGCTTCCGGGTCAGACCCAGCGATTGGGATGCTTCCAGCGAACGTTTTCCCTGATTCAAGAAAGCATTCCGCGCCAATAGATAGACATAGGGATAAAACGCCAGCGTCATTACGGTAATGACGCCTGTTCGACTGCGAATATCCGGAAACCACGATAAATCCGTATTGAGCCATGCCCGCAAAGTCGATTGTATGGGTCCCGTAAAATCAAACAAACCCAGCATAACAAACGCGGTGACATAGGCCGGCATTGCCAGTGGCAACAATAATGCCCAGGAAAAGAATTTCCGTCCGGGAAATTCATAAACTGCCGTAAACCAGGCGAGACTGATGCCCAGCAACGCAGTACCCGCCACCACGCCCGAACCAAGCCAGAAAGTGTTACTCAGCAACAGCGGTAGCGTGGTCGCTACCAGATGTTGCCAGATATCAACATTCGGGGTAAGAAAAGATGAAAGAATGACACCGATCGGTGCCAGAACCAGCGCAGCAGCAATAAAAGGAACCTGACGCCAGCCAGCAATCACTTGATAAAAATAAGACAAGGCTTGAAAACTATTTCCGGTTTGCGTTTTATTTCCAGCTACCTCAGGCCGCGCCTCATTCTTTTCCCTCACCGTGCCTGGTTACCGGTAACCAGCGCGATCCATCAGTTTCACTGCGGTCGTTTGCAATTCGCCGGCCCTCACAAGGTTCATGGGATTCTGTTTAAAACTTCCCCAGGTCGCCACAAATGGATCTGGCGCTATCCTTGGATTTGCCGGGTACTCCATATTGACGTCCGCAAACAGATTCTGCGCCTTATCGGATGACAAGAATTCCAATAATTTTATGGCAGCCTGTTCGTTCCGGCTATGGCGGGTAACGCCTGCCCCGGATATATTGACATGAACACCGCTACTTTGCTGATTTGGCCAGAATATGGCTAATGGCAGCTTGGGATCATTCTTCATCAATCGGCCATAGTAATAAGTATTCACAAGGGTCACATCGCATTTTCCCGCTGCAACAAATTCCATCGCCTTGGTATCGTCAGAGAGAGGATCCGTTGCCAGATTGGCTACCCAGCCTTTGACAATTTTCTCAGCCGCTTCTTCACCATGCTCTGCAATCATCATCGCAACCAATGATTGGTTATACACTTTCTTGGAGGTCCGCAGACACAGGCGGTTACGCCATTTCTTGTCGGCCAGATCCTCATATGTTGAAAGATCTTCAGGTTTTACTTTTTGCGTGTTATAGATCAGTGTACGAGCACGTATTGATAAACCGAACCATTCGTTCTTCGGGTCACGTAAATGTGCTGGAATATTGGCCTGCAATACCTCCGATTGAATCGGCTTCAGCAATCCGGATTGTGCCGCAGCCCATAAATTACCGGCATCCGCTGTAATAAACATATCGGCCTGTGTATTTTTTCCTTCCGCAGCAAGGCGGGCTAATAATGCCCCTTCATTATCCGTCGTATATTTGACCAGAATACCGGTTTCCCTGGTAAACGCATCAAACATCGGCTTGATCAGTTGCTCAATTCTTGCCGAATAAACGACCACCTGATCCGCATGAACTGATGCCGGATAGAATGCAGAAATAAAACAGATTGCTATCACATAAAAATAACTACGCAGTCTTAACATTAAAAACTTCCAGACATAAAATTAATCAGGCACATCCTAATATAGAGAGCAACTATATTATGAATAAGAATAATTATCAATTATACCGACTGCATCGGGTGACACATCATCGCTGCACCAATGCGCTGGGGTGTTGAATTTGTATGGAATATTGGCCTTTACTGCGCGACACCCATCCCCGTATCTCCAGTGACTTCCCCACATAAGTCTGTAATGCAGGAAATAGCTTGAGATGCTGATTGGCGATACGAACATCCACGCGATCGCTAAAAATAAGACGCGTATATTTTTTACCCTGCCTGATTGATTCAGGCGTGCCAATATACCGTTGCCAGCCTGCAGCATGTTTTTTAGAAATTTGCGCCAGCGTGTGCGGCTGGTATTCCACCTTGGACCAGATTCCTGATTTCTGTTTTTCCGCACTTTGTTGCGCAGCAACGAGTGCATCGGTATACCGTACGTTGGGCGGCATGATATTAACGATCGCCAGCCCATTCTCCAGCAATGCCAGATTAATATGTTTGCCATTTAGCAGAAACAAATGCGCCAGCAGTCGTTTATATTTATCCCGCTTCTCCTGATCAAACTCCAGATAAATCTTTTTATCCTGTACCTGTGCTGCCAACCATTCCTTGGCGGCGATCCCACCGGGTTCATTCTCACGCAGGCGGCTTTCCACCTCCGGCGTGTTAACGCCCAGCAGACGAACACGCTGCCCATTCTCCAGTTCAACCGTATCACCGTCATATACTTTGGTGACATGATGCAAATGACGGTACGACCGGCTGTCAATCTTCACTTCCCTTGATCCGACGCTAACCGCATCAGAATAAGTAATCCGGCCTTGTGCATCTTCACTCCGATACACTTCTGTAGCAAAAACCGACCCTGAGACTGCGCTCAGAAACAGGGTGATCGACAAATATGGCTGCATCATTGCATCGTCCTGATTAAACGATATACTGCATGTCGGCATTGTTCTCCGATTCACGCCATCCCATGATTACCGGATGGAAATATGGCAAAATAATGAAAATGAGCGGTGTTTGCATCAACTGGTCAGCTGCACCAGGCAAAATAAAATACCAGTCAAACTGAAGAAAATGAAATTCTAACTGATAAGAATACAGTTGCTTGTTCAAGTTAAAGCCAGTTTTCTTCTTTTCTTTGTTGAAACAAATCAATTAAACAGGTACAACTCTGGCCGAATTAAACCGTTTCGGGAAATTTTGCACAACAGGAGTATTTCATCGCATGGAAATTGATAAAATCATCGATACAACATTTGAACCCATTTCAAATACCGTTGCATCTGTAATTTTCTACAGCGTTCGATTCTTGGATCTCGAGATCAAACTGGTCTTGATCTGGCTTGTTGTCGCAGCCATTTTCTTCACGGTATATCTAAATTTTATCAATATCCGTTATTTCAGACACGCGATTGACGTATTGCGTGGAAAACATGATCACGGACATTCAAACGGACAGATCAGTCGATTCCAGGCATTAATGACTTCATTATCAGCAACCATTGGTCTGGGTAATATTGCGGGTGTCGCAGTCGCCATTTCAGTCGGCGGCCCTGGTGCTACTTTATGGATGGCTGTCATGGGCGTTCTCAGCATGTCGACCAAGTTCATTGAAGTCACTTTAGGCATCAAGTATCGCCAGTACGGGTCCAGTCTCAATCCAGAAGCGATATCAGGCGGCCCCATGTATTATTTGCGCAGTGCCTTTGAGCGCCTGCAAAAACCACAGCTCGGCAAATTCATGGCAGGATTGTTCGCTGTATGTTGTGTTGGCGGAACGATTGGTGCGGGTGGCTTATTTCAAGCCAATCAGGCCTATCAGCAAGCAGTGGTTGTAACGGGAGGAAGTGCCAGCTTTCTGGCTGACAAGGGCTGGCTCTTCGGCTTGTTCATGGCCATCCTGGTCGGACTGGTGATTATTGGCGGCATTCAGTGGATCGCTGCGGTAGCCAGCCGCGTGGTGCCTATCATGACCATCATTTATATCGTTGCCGGTATGGTTGTTATTGGCTTTCATTACGAGGCAATCCCCGGCGCCCTGCAAACCATCCTTGAAATGGCACTGTATCCCCAGGCCGGCCTTGGCGCCTTAATGGGTGCATTGTTAATGGGAGTACAGCGGGCCACGTTCTCAAATGAAGCCGGGTTAGGTTCGTCAGCCATTGCGCACTCAGCAGTGAAAACAGATGTACCCGTCAGTCAGGGCATGGTAGCCATGCTTGGTCCGTTTATTGATACTGTCATCATCTGCATGGTGACTGCATTGGTAATCGTCATATCAGGTACTTACGTGGAAGGTGGCGGTATTGAAGGAGTAGAGCTCACTTCCCGCGCCTTCGCATCCGGCATTTCATGGTTTCCTTACGTTCTATCCTTAACAGTGTTTCTGTTCGCATACTCCACGATGATTTCCTGGTCATATTATGGATTAAAATGCACTACTTATTTGTTTGGCGAGCGCGCGATCGTGGAAGGAATCTATAAGATCCTGTTTTGCATGTTCATTATCATTGGTGCATCTGCCCAGTTGTCCAATATCATTCTATTTACGGATTCCATGGTATTTGCCATGGCAATCCCGAATATTATCGGACTCTACATGCTTGCACCGGAAATCAAGAATGATCTGAAAATTTATTTGCAGGATCTTAAGAAAAAAACAGAAATATTACCCTGACCGTTAATATAGGACACTATCTGAAAGTAAACTGGATTAAAATCAGCACCTATAAAAAACCGAATGCAGCATGTGATTATTTCATGAGAAATCGATTCGCCATAACTAAACCTATCTGCGCTATTCAGGCAGAATATGTCAACAATTCATACGCCAGCGCTAAATCGGCCCCATCCCATTACTCAAAACACTGTCTGGCATGACTGAAACTTTAATTGAGGTTAACGACCTGAATTTTTCATACGATACCCGCGCCATTCTGAAAGGTATCAACATGACCATGCCACGTGGCAAGGTCATTGCCATCATGGGTGGCAGCGGATCGGGGAAAACAACCTTGCTGAAGTTAATTGGCGGCGAGATCAAACCGACCTCTGGCTATGTGAAAGTGACCGGGCAGACCATACATGAACTTGACCGTGATGCACTCTTCAGGATGCGCCGCAAAATGGGCATGCTGTTTCAATTTGGCGCATTATTCACAGACTTATCCGTTTTTGACAATGTTGCGTTCCAAATACGCGAACATACGAACCTGCCTGAATCCATGATTCGTGATCTGGTCTTGATGAAACTACATGCCGTTGGATTACGTGGCGCACACCACCTGATGCCGGCGGAACTCTCGGGGGGGATGGCGCGTCGCGTCGCCCTGGCACGCTCCATTGCCTTGGATCCCATGTTGATTATGTATGATGAACCATTTACAGGCTTGGATCCCATTTCATTAAGTGTGATTGGAAACCTGATTCGCCGCCTGACTGATGCGTTGGGTATGACATCGATTGTTGTAACCCATGACGTGCACGAGTCTCTGAAAATAGTGGATTATGTGTATTTCATTGCAAATGGGGTCATCGCGGCACAAGGCACACCCAGGGAAGTCAGCGAATCTGTGACACCATTTGTGCATCAGTTTGTTCATGGAGAAGAAGATGGGCCGGTGCCATTCCATTATCCTGCCCAAGCCTATCAGGCAGACCTGAATCTGGAGAGTACGCTTGTCTAGACATATTATTACCAGCATTCAGAATATTGGACATCGGGTTATCGATGGTGTCTGGCGATTGGGCCATGCCAGTCGATTCTTTATACTGGTGCTATTGAAATCAGGTACCTGTTTACGCCGTTTCAGCCTGGTAATTCGGGAACTGTATTTCACGGGTGTCCTATCGCTCATTATTATTGTGGTATCCGGGCTTTTTGTTGGTATGGTTCTGGGATTGCAAGGCTATGAGACATTACAGAAATAT
This sequence comes from Pseudomonadota bacterium, assembly GCA_038043005.1. GTDB lineage: Bacteria > Pseudomonadota > Gammaproteobacteria > Burkholderiales > Nitrosomonadaceae > Nitrosomonas. The sequence goes on along the minus strand of JBBTCY010000133.1, from coordinate 7,220 downwards.
GGCTCGGAGTCAGCCGTTGGAACGCTGGTCGCCCTGTCGCTGGTGCGAGAGTTGGGTCCTGTCGTTGCCGCATTATTATTTGCCAGCCGGGCTGGCTCGGCCATCACCGCCGAGATCGGTCTGATGAAAGCAACAGAGCAGCTAGCTGCCATGGGCATGATGGCTGTTGATCCTATTGCGCGCGTCGTGGCACCGCGTTTCTGGGCTGGCGTCATTTCCATGCCGCTACTGGCTGCCATATTCTCTGTCATGGGCGTATTTGGCGGTTATTTAGTCACAGTTGTATTTATTGGTGTTGACGAAGGGTCATTCTGGTCACAAATGCAAGGGGCTGTTGATTTCAGATTCGACATCCTGAATGGCTTCATAAAAAGCTGTTTCTTTGGTGTCGCAATCACGGCTATCGCCGTATTTGAAGGCTATGACGCATCGCCCACTGCAGAAGGTGTTTCAGGGGCAACGACGCGTACAGTCGTCATTTCATCACTCGCAATTTTAGGACTTGATTTTATTTTGACCGCTTTTATGTTTAGAGGAGTAGGTTGATGCAGCGGACAACACTGGATTTATGGGTAGGATTGTTTGTTACGGCAGGTATTGTTGCACTGATGATCCTGAGTCTGAAAGTAGGCAATCTGGATACTTACGGCGTATCACAAGGCTATATCATCAGAGGAAATTTTGATAATATCGGTGGGCTGAAAATCAGGGCGCCTGTAAAAAGCTCCGGTGTGGTCGTCGGACGCGTATCTGACATCCAGTTCAGCACTGAAACGTATGATGCAATCGTTACAATGAACATGGATAGTCGCTATCAGTTTCCAAAAGATACCTTTGCAAGCATCTTGACGTCCGGTTTATTAGGCGAGCAATATATCGGCTTGGATGCTGGCGGAGATAAAGTGATGTTAAAAGATGGTGATAAAATTTCAAAAACTAATTCAGCAATGGTATTGGAAGAAATGATCGGGCGTTTCCTGTTTGACAAGGCATCTGAAGATGATTCTTTTTGATTTCGATTAAGTTGCCGTTAATTCATTGTGGGTTTTATTAATTATAATTTGTCGCAGCATACTGAAAAAATAAGGTGAGGTAATAATGAACAGATTTCTTGGCACATTAGTATTAATAGCTTCTTTCTTATTAATATTCCCGACATGGGCAAAGGATGTTGCACCGGACAGACTGGTAGATGAAACAGTCCGTGAAGTCCTGGAAATTCTTGGACAGGATGGAGATCTGAAAGGTAGCAAAAAAGAAAAAATGCTTGATCTGATAGAAAACAAGATCCTGCCTCATTTCAACTTTACACGCATGACAGAGTTGGCTATGGGCAAACATTGGTCTCAGGCCGTTCCCGAGCAGCAAAAAAAACTGGTGAATGAATTTCGCACCTTGCTGGTACGCACTTATTCGAATGCGTTATCCAGTTACAGCGACGAGGTCGTTAAAGTTGATCCGATTCATTCATTGGGCGACAGTGTGGATACAACCGTCAGAACCATGGTCTTACAAGGCAAAGGTAAGCAACCTGTTCCCATCGATTACAGTATGGAAAAAAAACCGGATGGCTGGAAGGTATATGATGTGACCGTTGCAGGTGTCAGCCTTGTTACAAATTACCGGGGGTCTTTTAACAGCCAGATCCGCAAAGGGGGTGTGGATGGTTTGATTAAAACGCTCGAGGAAAAAAATCGTTCACTGGAAGGCAAGTAATATCATCCTGGTATCGACATGTCTGCAATGATTCACTGTAAAGACAATAAAATTGTAGTGCAGGGATCCATTACGATCGATAATGTTGTGACAATGACACAGCAGGGAATTGCCTTGTTTAAAGATAATCGCCTGTCAGTTCTTGATTTGAGCAAAATCACTGATGTTGATTCAGCGGTAATCAGTATGTTGCTGGAATGGCTACGTGAGGCGCGCAAAATAGATCTCCGTTTACAATTTGCCAACATTACGGATAGTCTGGCAAGCTTGATCCAGTTGTATGGCATTGCCGAACTGATTCCCACAGATGATCTGTCCTACAACGAGTCTACACAATAACTGAACCAGTTTCATCTCATTGAAAAATAAATTTAAAGCTTCCGGCCTATCTGATGCTCCCAGCCATTGAAGTTAAACAAGTGTGCAAACACTATGGCGCTGTTCAGGCATTAGATAATGTTGATCTTGAGATTCAGGCCGGTGAATTTTTTGCCTTACTGGGCCCGAATGGTGCCGGCAAAACAACGCTAATCAGCATTATTGCCGGACTGTCGCTTGCCAATAGCGGCTCTGTCAATGTTCTGGGTCACAATGTCATCTCGCAATATCGCCAGGCACGCCAGAACCTCGGTGTTGTTCCTCAGGAACTGGTATTCGATCCATTTTTTACTGTACGCGAATCATTGGTAATCCAATCGGGTTATTACGGCATCAGAAAAAATACGCATTGGATCGATGAAGTAATTCATCGTCTGGATCTTACCGACAAAGCTGATATGAATATGCGCGCACTTTCGGGCGGCATGAAACGACGCGTTCTAGTCGCCCAGGCATTGGTACACAAGCCCCCCGTTATTATTCTGGATGAACCAACCGCTGGCGTTGATGTTGAATTACGTCAAACATTGTGGGATTTCATCAAGCAGCTTAATCAGGATGGACATACGATCGTCTTGACGACCCATTATCTGGAAGAAGCAGAACTACTGTGCAATCGTGTAGCGATGCTGAAAGCCGGAAAGATTGTTGCATTGGACAGTATGGAGAATCTTATTCGCAGTATCTCGACTGGATACTCAATCCGGCTAAGGCTATTGCCGGATACACTGCCAGCAGCACTCCACACATTGCAAACAGGTTATCATAGTGGATTTTATGACCTTAGAATCAAAGCCTATGCGCAGATAGAATCAATTCTGGCACTATTACGTCATGAGGCGATACAGGTGCTTGAAATGCAGTTACAGCAACCCGATTTAGAGGATGTATTCATAAGAACCATGCAGAATACTGAGCATAGGCAGATATGACCGGATTTCTGACTCTGCTTTACAAGGAATTACTTCGTTTCTGGAAGGTGGGTTTTCAAACCATTCTGGCGCCAATGGTTTCCACCTTGCTTTACCTGTTGATTTTTTACCATGTCCTGGCAGCACATGTGGAAGTCTATCCTGATGTCGCCTATACCATATTCCTGATCCCCGGCTTAATCATGATGGCCGTTATCCAGAATGCCTTCGCCAATTCATCTTCCAGCATGATTCAATCCAAAATCAGTGGCAATATTGTATTTATTCTATTATCACCGTTATCGTATCGGGAGATATTCTTTGCCTATATTATTGCATCGATTGTACGGGGATTAATTGTTGGCACGGGTGTCTATTTGACCACATTGATATTTTTTGATATCCCGTTGCATCTGCCGTTATGGGCGATCATATTTGTTATCATGGGCAGTGCCATTTCAGGTGCGCTGGGTGTTATTGCGGGTATCTGGGCCGAAAAATTTGATCAACTGGCGGCATTCCAGAATTTTATTATCATGCCACTGACATTTTTATCGGGTGTTTTTTATACGATTCATTCACTGCCCCCCATCTGGCAGTATTTATCCCGCATCAACCCATTCTTTTATATGATCGACGGCTTCCGCTATGGTTTTTTTGGAGTATCCGACATCTCCCCCTATACTAGCCTTAGCATTGTGATGGTATGTCTGGTTGCCATATCCGCTTTTACCATTCACATTCTAAAAAATGGTTACAAATTAAGACACTGAATTCATTAACTAAATAATCCATCAATTTTATATGTCACAGAAAACCTGCGTGAAGGAAACCCAAATGATTACAGCCGAAAGTATAAAAAGTTTTATTGAAATATCTCTGCCGTGCGAACTGGTCCAGGTTGAAGGCGATGATGGCCACCATTTTCATGCCATTATTGTCAGTGCTGAATTCAGAAATAAGAACATGATCCAGCAGCATCAGTTAGTTTATAAAGCGCTAGGCAGTAAGATGAAGCAAGAAATACACGCTTTGTCGATGAAAACATTGACGCCGGAGCAGTGGTCACAAAAAGCAGACAGTTAGGAAATCCGGTAAGAAATATTCCTGAAAGAATCAGGAATATTTCTCAGTTCCACAAATACTTCTACTGAATCTTTTTCAAGAGCGCTTTTGCCTCTTCCTGCTTTGAGAAAACTTTGTCGGTTGCGAGCAGGGCTTCAAGAATAGTGCGTGCCTGTGCTTTGTTGCCCGATTTCTCTAAAGCCGCTGCAAAATGATATTGAATTTCAGCGTTGTCAGTTGCCAAGGAGACCGCTTTCTGCAACAAGGGAATTGCGCGGGCGGTGTCGCCGCGCTCGGTCAAGATCCATCCCAACGTATCTAAAATTGCAGGCGCTTCAGGTGCCTGCTTATACGCTTTCTCGGCATATTCCAAAGCGCGTGAATCTTTTTTCTGATGATAAAGCCAGGCTAGATTATTGAGCGATGGCGTATGCTCCGGATGCTTTTTGAGAATTGTTTCATACTCTTTAATTGCTGCATCATGCTGTTTCTTTCCCAGATGAACGCCGGCGAGATAGATGCGCGAAACAAAATCATCCGGGTGATCCGATAGCCACTTGGCAATCTTCGCACTGGCTTGTTTTTCATTGCCCAACTGGCTCAGCATAGCATGCAGCTTGATGACCAGAGGACCGCTTGGTTCTACCGAGAAGGCTTTCTCATACCGCTTCAAGGCCAGATCCGGTTTCTTCTGTGCCATCAACATATCCCCTTCCAGAACATGCCCTATCGGTGATTTCTGGTGTATTTTCTGTATCTCCTGAGAAATCGACAATGCTTCATTTTCATTCTTATTCAGCACAGCAAGCCTGAATTGCGCAACCTGCGCATCTAGATAATCGGGTTGCAGGCTCAGTGCCTTTTTAAGTGCAGCTGCTGAAGCAGGAAGATTCTGCATTGCCGCATGAATGGAAGCTATCTGCAATTGTATCGCGGCCAACTGGGGCTGACTGACTGCCAGCTTTTCATAGCTTTCAAGAGCGGCTGCCTTGTTATCATTAGCCAGCTGCGCCTGCCCCAGAATTTCCAGAACCCGTGGTTCATTTGGATTAGCGCCATATAACTTGCGCGCAAGCATTAGTGATTTTTCCTTTTCTCCAATCCGCAGATAATAGGCAATCAGTTGAAGTGCAGGTTGCAATTCAGTTGGATTTTTATTACTGGCCAACTCCAGCCAGGCTGTGGTTTCTTTGATATCGCCCTGCGATTGAGCGAGGCTAGCCAAGGCATTCATTGCCTGAATGTTTTTCTCATCATTCTTTAAAATGGCTTCAAAGCGTTTTTTAGCTATTTCAGGTTTTTTCTCGCGGACATCTATCTGAGCAAGATTTGCAATTGCCGGGAAATAGCTGGCGTCAAGTGATAACGCCTTATTAAAACTAGCCCGTGCATTCGCAATGTCTTTTTTGTTGAGATAGACACCCCCTTTCAGGTTATAGAAAAGTGGATTCTTTGGATCAGTCTTTTCCAACGCATTGATCGCTGTTAAAGCCTTATCAAACTCTTTCAGTCGAAGATGCGTTAAAGCCAGCAATATACCGGCTCTAGGAGATTTACTATCCAGGTTAGCCGCCTGTTGAAGTTCGGTAATCGCATGCGTACTATCCCCCATTGCCAGCTTGCTCATACCCAGAGCTGTATGGAGTCCTGCATTATTAGGCGCAAGATCGTTGGCCTTCTCAAAATATTCAGTTGCTTTCGTAAAATCCCTTGCCTGCATATACGCTTCTCCAGCCAATGCAAATAACTGAGGATCCTTCTGCATTTCTTTAAGTAGGGGTGTCAGGAAAGCAATTGCTTGTTGCGTCTGCTTGTTTCTTAGCAGGATATTTACCATCAATTTGCGCGCATACAGATTACCCGGTATCTTTTTCAAATACAGTTCCAGATATTGTTCAGCCTGCGGTAAAGAGCCCAGTGCAAGCTGGGTCGCTCCCGCCAGTAGCACACTGGGCAAATGCTCTGGTGCCACGCTGAGTACCTGCTGAATCGTATCCAAGGCTGCGGTATGATTTCCCTGGCTGAAATCCAGAAGCGCCTGCGTATAATTGACCATTAGAGTTCCCGGAGCCACCTTGCGCGCTGCATCAATACTCGCCTTGGCGACATCCAGTTTTCCGAGCCCGATCTCTATTGTCGCTTTGCTGATATGTGCTGAAACATTATCAGGCTTTAACTGAATGACTTGAGCGTATGTAGTCAGCGCTTCATCATTCTTACCCTGCGCCCGCAGCAGGTCAGCCTTAAAAAGCCAAGCGTCCACATTCTCAGGATTACTCGCAACAGCCGTATCAGAGAAACTGACAGCTGATTCAAGATCTCTTTCAGATAGCGCATGTCTGGCTAAACCAAGCAAAGCATCCGGAGAATTGGGAATTCTGCCAAGTATCTGTTCAAAAATATTTTTTGCTTCCGGATTCTTGCCAATAGCAAGAAATGCATCACCGCGTAATAACAATATTTCATCAGAAATATTGTTATTTGCCAGCCCTTCTGTTTTATCCAGAAGCTGCTGAAACTCACCCAGTCTGAACAAAGTTTTCCCCAGAATAGGCATCACCTTACCGGCATCCATACCAAGACTTAATGCTCTGTTCAGTTCTTTCTCAGCAGCCAGGAAATCCCCTGTACTGTCATAAATGGCACCGAGAAGATAACGGGCTTCTTTGTTATTTGATTCCTGCTGCAGTGCATTTTTCAGTTGAATGATGGCCGCTTTGCTATCCCCTTTTTGCTGGTACTCTCCGGCCTCTTTGATTAACGTCTGAACATCTTTGGTTTCGCCACACGCAATAAGACCAATCCCAATTAAAATAACCGGGATCATGCGCACTAAAAATATTCTTATAAAATTATCGCTATTAGAGCTATACATATGGAAACCCCTTTATTTGCCATACCATCACAATCCAATAATAAACACACCTAATGTACTGATTTTATAATAAATCGCGTTATCTGCAACATATTACGTCAATATTCCTTCAAATTGAAGGCAGAGAACCGGATAATTTATGAGATTCTGCTCCTCTCACGATAGTATATTGTCATGGAAAATGCGAGAATTGATCTTTGGTACAGTATTTATTTAATGACTGAGCTGTTGTGATATGAAACTAGTCAACCCGTTTACTGATTAGAATGGAGAAA
>JBBTCY010000132.1:0-9904 GCA_038043005.1 Pseudomonadota bacterium | reverse complement strand
CCAATCGATGGATCGGGTGAACCCTGGCAGTCAGGTTGGAAAATACTGACTGCAACACAGATGGATGGCATCCGGTCATCTTTGGCGGCCTGGGCTGAGGTTGCGAATGTACGGTTCAAGGAAATCATGGATAGCGCTACTGTATCGGGTGATATTCGATTCTCTGCGTTAACCGGGATTACTGATTCCAAGACCTACCTGCCGGATCTGACGCCACGTGGCGGTGATGTATGGCTGGCCGCAGCCGATAATCTGTCGACAACGTCCAAAGGAACTTATGGATATACGGCATTCTTGCGTGAAACCGGGCACGCATTGGGCCTGGATAATCCCCATGAAGGTCAGGTGATCGCTGACCCGGCAATCGATGCATTGCCTTTTTCGGTTATGAGCCAACGTGATTTTGTCGGGGATACGCTGGGTAACAAACGCGATATTCTTTATCCCACGACACTCATGCTCAATGATATCGCGGCCATTCAATATTTATATGGCGCAAATTCAAATACCCGGAGTAGTGATACGATTTATAGCTGGGTGCCAGATCAAGCCATATTTGAAACCATCTGGGATGGTGGCGGGAATGACACGATCGATTGGTCGGCACAAATAACGGCAGCAGTCATTGATCTGAATGCGGGTGCATGGAGTTATCTTGGCCCTGAGCGATGGGACGGGCATGCATCAACAAACCAGAATCTGGCCATTGCTTACAATACTGTTATTGAAAATGCCACGGGTGGAACAGCCGATGACAAACTGACAGGAAACAGCAGCAGTAATTTCCTCAGTGGCGGGGATGGCAATGATGAGATGCATGGCGGATCCGGAGCGGATTTCTTCGATTGGAACGGTAATCTGCGGAACGGTAATGATGTCATGTACGGCGGATTGGGTAATGACGCCTTCGTAATGAATACAGCGCTTGATTCTGTTGTCGAATTGCCTGATGAGGGAATAGACACAATCTGGTCGACAGAAACCTACTCCATTGCTGACGTTGCCAATGTTGAAAACATTTATTTATTTGGTTCAAAACCGACTGATGCAAAAGGGAATACACTGGCCAATGAATTGCGTGGCAATGATGCCGATAATTTATTAGAGGGGAGCAAAGGGAACGATATTCTGATGGGCGGTGCAGGTCGTAATAAGCTCGATGGGGGCGAAGGCGCCGATACCGCTGTTTACCTGATGGCAAAGGACAGTTATATTATTACAACGATCGATCCGGGTTGGCGCATTGAGAGCAGTGCTGGCGATATTGATAATCTTGATAATATCGAGCGCCTGAAATTTCTGGATACCAATATTGCCTATGACCTGGATGGCAATGCTGGCACAGTGGCCAAAATAATTGGTGCCGTATTCGGAAAAGAAAGTCTGGTTAGAAAAGACTATGTTGGGATCGGATTGAATCTTCTGGACAATGGCATGAGTTATGCCGAATTGATGGATCTGGCGTTGAATGTAAAGCTTGGCAATGGGTATTCGGATGCAGCTGAAGTTAGTCTTTTATACGCGAATCTCATCGGCGGCGAACCCTCGAACAGCGATCTCAATTACTGGACCAGTACAATTTCTTCAGGTCAGTTTACCCAGAATTCCCTGGCAATCATGGCCGCTGACCACGAAATCAATGCCACGCATATTGATTTGGTGGGTTTGGCGCAAACGGGCATAGCCTATTATTAATCAAGTAAAAAAAGAACTGCTATGGCTTCCTGTCGACGATCACATGTTCTTTCTGGGTGCTGAGCGTGCCGTGTTCGATAATAGCCAGTGTCAGTCGAGAAATAGCCACGCGTTTGCCTGATTCTTCTTCGGTAATATCTGTTTGCCAGACTTGCGTACGACGGCCGGTATGGAGCGGGGTGCAGGTGCCGATCACGTTGCCTTTGGTTACGGCACGGATGTGATTGATGTTCAGCTCCAGTCCAACCGCCCGGTATTTCTCAGGATCGATGGTCATCCAGCCGGACACGCTGCCTAGTGTTTCAGACAGGACACAACTGGCGCCACCATGCAGAATACCAAACGGCTGGGTAGTGCGCTTATCAACCGGCATGCGCGCTTTGAGAAAATCAGGGCCGATGTCTGTGAAGCAAATACCGATATGCTCACCCATATTGGCATTGCGTAAACCTTCCAGATATTCGATGGTGTAATCTTTAAACCAGATCTTACTCATGGCGCATGCCCTGCATATGCCATGAGTCACGTTCAGGTTCGAACAAATCATTCGTTGAATCAGTCACTTTTAATACGCTTCCCTGCTCTTGTTTTATAATTATAACGCTTCAAATATGCCGGCTGCACCCATTCCACTGCCAATACACATGGTTACCATGCCGTATTTCTGCTTATGACGGCGCAAGCCATGCAGCAACGTAGCCACGCGAATCGAGCCTGTTGCACCCAGTGGATGACCCAGTGCAATGGCACCACCCAATGGGTTAACCTTGTTCCGATCCAGTCCCAGTTCGTTGATCACAGCGAGACTCTGTGCTGCAAATGCTTCATTCAGTTCAATCCAGTCCAGATCATCCAGTTTGATGCCGGTTTGCGCCAGAACCTTTGGAATGGCCTTGATCGGACCGACGCCCATAATCTCAGGCGGCACACCGACTACAGAGAATCCAATAAAACGGCCAAGCGGTGAGAGATTAAAGCGCCGCATTCCTGCTTCGCTCATCAACACCACGGCACCGGCGCCATCCGACATTTGTGAGCTGTTGCCCGCAGTAACCGAGCCTTTAGCAGCAAATACGGGTTTTAATTTAGCCAGTGCATCCAGACTGGTATCCACGCGCGGTCCCTCATCAGTGGTCTTGACTGAAATTTCTTCATGAATCTGATGAGTGATCAGATCAGGTCGTTTCTCATCGACGGTGTAGGGCGCAATTTCCTGTTGAAACTCACCATCTACAATGGCTTTGAGTGCCCGCTGATGGCTGGTCCAGGCGAATTCATCCTGATCTTCACGCTTCACCTTCCACTGTTCTGCCACTTTCTCGGCGGTCATGCCCATACCATAGGCAATCGCTACATTCTCTTCATGCTGGAACATGGCAGGATTCATGGCAACTTTGTTTCCCATCATGGGTACCATGCTCATGCTTTCAGTACCTGCCGCAATTATGACATCCGCTTCGCCCAGACGGATGCGATCCGCTGCCAATGCGACAGACTGCAGGCCGGATGCACAGAAACGGTTTACAGTCATGCCTGCCACGCTATTTGGCAAACCTGCCAGCAGCAGTGCCACGCGCGCCACATTAATGCCCTGTTCCGCTTCCGGCATGGCGCAGCCCACAATCACATCGTCAATGGCGGCTGGATCAAGTCCCTCGCATTGGCGCATGACCGCCTGCAGTACATGCACAAGTAAATCGTCCGGACGCACATTCCTGAACATGCCTCGTGGCGCTTTGCCGACAGGGGTCCGTGCTGCTGCTACGATATAAGCTTCTTGAGTTTGTTTGCTCATAAGTTTCTCCATGGATGGTCTGGCTTGGAATACTTTTTAAATAAACCGGTATCCGATATTTAATTTCTGAGTGGCTTGCCTGTTTTCATTGTATATTCAATACGCGCCTGCGTTTTCTCGGTAGCGAGCAATTCCATGAATGCAGCCCGTTCCAGTTCCAGGAACCAGTCCTCATCAACCAGACTACCTGGTGTCAGGTCACCGCCGCACATGACATGCGCCACTTTACTGACAATCAGATTGTCATGCTCGGAGATAAAGCCGCCCTCACGCATATTGACCAGCTGGCTCTGGATGGTGGCAATGCCGGTATTTCCTGCAACGGGTATCTGTCTTGCTCTGAGCGGCGGGCGATAGCCGGATTCTGCCAATGCCAGCGCCTGTGCCTTGGCCACATGCAATAATTCAAAGCGATTCATCACCATTTGATCGGCAGCACGTAAATAGCCCAGCTCCTTGGCGTGTTCGGCGCTTTTAGCCAGTTCTGCCATGGCAACTGTCTGGAAGTAATTTTTCAGTAATGGAAAGGGATCGCCGTCCCTGGCATTCTGTGCGGCCCTGAGCGCAAATTCCTTGCAGCCGCCTCCGGCCGGTAATAATCCCACACCCACTTCGACCAGGCCGATATAGCTCTCCAGAGTGGCTACCGCGCGGTCACAGTGCATCACAAATTCACAGCCACCACCCAATGCCAGACCGTCAACAGCAGCAACGGTTGGAATCATGGAATACCGAAGTGCCTGGGTTGTTTGCTGGAATTGCGTCACCATTGTTTTGACTTCGGCCAGTTTCTTTGCCATCAGAACATCGGCAAGATCGAGTTCACGGGCGGCCTTCAGGACAGTATCCTGTGCGGATTTCTTAAACTTTCTTAGAAATTGATCAAAAGCAGAGGGCGGTGACGGCGGCGCGCTGAATTGTTGTGCATCCACTTTAGGTCGCTCGGTGGCTTTCTTGAGATTGGCTCCGGCAGAGAAGGGAGGCTCGGTTTGCCAGATAACCAGCCCAAGCCAGTTCTGCTCTGCTTCCTGAATCGCCTGTTGCACGCCTTCCAGCACATCGATGCCGATGGTGTGCATTTTGCTTTTGAAACTGAGAATGGCGATACGGTCACCGGTATGCCACATTCTGACAGCATCCGTTTCGAAAATGGTTTCTCCGTGGGTTGGATTTTCGCCGATCAGCCGGTCGGGAAATAGTTGACGCTGATACACCGGGAGCGCCGAACGTCGCTGCATCGTTCTGAATGTCGGTGCAAAAGAGCCTGTGGGCGTATGCACACACTGCAAATCGCTGTCTCCCATGGCGATTGCCCATTCAGGCAGGGGAGCCTGACTCATGCTTTTGCCCGCAGCGATATCTTCATTAATCCAGGTAACAATCTGTTTCCAGCCGGCAGCCTGCCAGATCTCGAAAGGCCCCTGTTTCCAGCCGAAGCCCCAGCGGATTGCCAGGTCAAGGTCGCGCACGTTGTCGGCAATTGTTTCCAGTTGAACCGCGCAATAATGAAATAAATCACGGAATATCGACCATAGAAACTGCGCCTGCGGATGCTGGTTATGGCGCAGGGTCGCAAAGATATCGGCAGGGCTGCCGTATTTGAGTACGCGCTTCAGTTCGTCATCCACGTCCCCCGTCGAAGGGCGGTAGGTCTGGGTAACCAGATCCAGCACGTGAATTTCATTGGCTATTTTCTGATAAACACCGCGTTTAACCTTCTGCCCCAGTGCACCTTGCTTGACGAGTGCCTGCAACCAGTCCGGTGCGGAAAAATACTGATGCCAGGGGTCATCCGGTAGCGTATCGCGCATTGTGTTGATGACATGAGCCAGGGTATCCAGCCCGACCACATCAGCCGTGCGGAATGTCGCACTTTTTGGGCGACCGATCAAATCACCGGTCAATGCATCGACCAGATCAAACCCAAAACCGTATTCTTTTCCATGATGCATGGTTGCCAGCAAGGAAAATATGCCGATGCGGTTGGCAATGAAATTGGGCGTATCCTTGGCGCGGATCACACCCTTGCCCAGATAAGTCACCAGAAATTCTTCCAGATCATCCAGCATTTGCGCATCGCTGTTCGCGCAGGGGATCAATTCCACCAGATGCATGTAGCGTGGCGGGTTGAAAAAGTGAATACCGCAGAAACGATGGCGCAATGCTTCCGGAAACGCTTCAGCCAATTGATTGATCGATAACCCGGAAGTATTGCTGGCAAAAATTGTATGTTTGCCCAGATGGGGTGCAATCTTTGCGTACAGATCATGTTTCCAGTCCATACGTTCGGCAATCGCTTCAATGACCAGATCGCAATCCTTGAGCAGTTCAAGATGCTGTTTATAATTCGCCGGCTGGATGTGAATTGCCCTGGTTTTTACCGATAAGGGCGCAGGTTCCTGTTTCTTTAATTTCTCTACTGCCTGAAGAACGCTGGCATTGGGATCGCCCGTATCGCCTGGCAGTTCAAACAGAAGGGTTTCTATATTCGCGTTGACCAGATGTGCCGCTATCTGCGCGCCCATTACACCTGCTCCCAATACCGCTGCCTTGCGCACCAAAAGATTTTTGTTACTCAATTTCGCCCCCTGCATGATTTGATTATTGAATCAACAGCAAACCTGTCTATTCGTGTCGTTTCTCAAGGATACACCAGTCCATTGCTAGCGAAGCCGCCAAAATGTTGCATTAACTATTCAATCCAGTGGAAGATTACAAGCATGAAACCCAAAGAGCAAGCATGTTCATCCATATCACTATGAATATTGCATAAAGGTCTTTACACTGACAACACTCTGTTTGTCGACGTGACATCATAATTTAATTGACTATAATTAATGCATAAGGAAGCGCTGAATAAGGTTTCATGCACCTCAGTGCTTTGATATAACATAACAGTTTCGTTGTAACCGCCAGAATAACTATCACAATGCGCCGAAAGAAAAAAATTTCAAACCAGCAGTACAAAAAACTGATTAAACAGGCTTGGGATAATGAATTTATCTTGCGTCGATTCCAGAATCTGGAACTGCAATTAATGCAATGTGAATCGCTCGCTGAACTGATTCATGTCTTACTGAAAGACTATAAGGAACAATTGGATCTGGAGACCGTTACACTGAGTCTGTATGATCCCGATTCCGAGATCCGGAACTTGTTGAAATGGCTGGATGCGGACAATGAACTGAATTTCCTGCATTTGTCTTTTGCCTTTGATCCCCCAGAACACCTTGCGTTATTTGCTGACAAGGATCTGCCTGTGCTGGGTTTATACGATCCTGATCTGCACGGCCAGTTGTTTCCGAATGTCACGCAACCGATCAAAAGCGTTGCGCTGCTCTTGCTCAAACGGGACAGCCGCATCATTGGCAGTTTGAATCTTGCGGATAGCAAATCCAATCGATTCAAGAGCAATTCCGGCACAGATTTTCTGCAACGCTTAAGTGCCGTGATTTCCGTTTGTTTCAGCATGACCATCCTGCGTGAGAATCTCAGGAATATCGGACTGAAGGATGCCTTGACGGGGATTAACAATCGACGGTTCTTTGATCAACGATTGCCCGAGGAAATCTCGCGCAGCCGGCGTTACCGCAATCCGCTGACCTGCCTGTTCATCGACGTCGATCATTTCAAGCAGTTTAACGATAAATATGGCCATGCCAGCGGGGATCAGATCCTGAAACAGGTTGCCCATTCCATCCGGCAGGAGCTCCGTTTAACTGACGTGGTCGGGCGCTACGGGGGAGAGGAGTTTGCCGCATTGCTGGTCGAGACGGATGAAGAAAAAGCCTTTGAAGTGGCAGAGCGCATCCGCAAACATATCCAGGATCTCCGTATCGAATTTTCGGGCTGCTCAACGAATGTGACCGTTTCCATTGGCATTGCCGGTATTCAGCACCTGGCTGATGATAAAAGGACGCTTGCCGAAATCGGCAACATGCTTGTCGAAACTGCCGATCAGGCACTCTATCAGGCAAAACAGTCGGGCAGAAACCGCGTCATTAAAACCGGATCATAGCGACTGCTGGCAGCGGCCTGCCGGATGCCCTGTTGCGGCAATCCGGTTTATTTATTCCCCGCCTTTAGGCCCCCAGAAAACAACCCAAGTGGAAAAATCCGGTGAAAAATTCTCAAAGCGATGCTCAACATGGGCTGCTACAAAAAATACCGTACCCGGTTCAAATCGATGGCGCTCGCCAGTCACAACAAATTCCCCGTGACCGGAATGAATGAAATACAGCTCATCCTGATCGTGCGGCGTCTGTATATCGGTACCCTTGGGCACATATAACTCAACTGACATCGAACCATGCACAAACGCCTGGGCAAACGGTTCGCCCATCGGCCACTCCGCACTGGCCTTACCCGGTATTTTCTTTAAAACATCTGCTACGGTTGATTTCATCATTTCTGTCACCTCATGCATTATTTGTAAACGGTGCAAGTATAAATGAGGCTGGTATGCGATACCAATGGGTGCGATACGATCACAACATACTCAGGGCTTTCCGGAAAACTGTTAACAGGCTGCTGAAAAACCCACCTTACCAAAGGACACCAGTTCGCAAGCCAGGATATTGCAGCCTCAAGGAACTTCATCATTGATCCCGGTATCGAAGCTTTCCTTTGGCGGAAAATACCGAGGCAATCAGTCTGGCCGATTTTCTGAATGAACTGGTGATACGCAAGCAGCGTGCAATAATAATGGGTAGTTCAGGGTTGTTATTGAAAGCCCTTTTGTTGTATGCAGCGAATTGTTAACTTCAGGAGTTTCCCTATGCCAATGCTATCGATTAACCCGGCCACAGGCCAAACCATACAATCTTTTCCGACTTGGCAAACCACTGAAATTGACGCGGTATTGAGTCAGATGGCATCCGCGCAGAACGATTGGGCTGCGCTCAGTTTTGCGCAGCGATCGCACTGTATGCGAAATCTTGCAAAGATATTCCGTCAGCGTAGCGAGGATTATGCCAACCTGATCACGGAAGAGATGGGGAAATTACTCAAAGAAGCCAGGGCGGAGATAGAAAAATGTGCGATGGGTTGTCAGTACTATGCCGATCATGCGCAATCGTATTTAAACGATGAAGTGATTACTTCCGATGCCAGCCGTAGCATGGTTATTTATCAGCCTTTGGGCACCTTATTGTGCATTATGCCGTGGAATTTCCCTTTCTGGCAATTAATCCGTGCTGCAGTACCGGCGATGATGGCAGGCAATGTTGTGGCGCTGAAACATGCATCGAATGTTCCCCGCTGCGCCCTTGCGCTGGAAGATGCATTCCGGCAAGCCGGATTTCCTGCTTATACATTCCGTACGCTGATGATCAGCGCCGAGCAAGCGGAAGCAGTGATTGCCGATAAACGCATTGCAGCGGTCACCTTGACTGGCAGCAGTACGGCAGGACGGAAAGTCGCGGCTGTCGCCGGTCAACATCTTAAAAAATGTGTACTCGAACTCGGTGGCTCAGATCCCTTTATCGTACTCGACGATGCCGACATAGCACTAACAGCAAAGCAAGCGCTCGTAGCGCGTTTTCAAAATATGGGGCAGAGCTGTATTGCCGCCAAACGTTTCATTCTTGTGGATGCTATTGCCGATTCATTTGTCGAGCAATTCAGGACGCTGGTCAGCCAGCTACAGAGCGGTGACCCGAAAAACGATGCCACCAGCATTGCGCCGATGGCGCGCGCCGATTTGCGCACCGCGCTGCATGCGCAGGTCGAAAGGAGTCTGACAGCGGGTGCAAAACTCGTGATCGGAGGTACTTTTATCGGCACACAAGGCGCATATTACGCACCAACAATTTTGGATTTTGTGCAACCGGGGATGCCGGCGTTTGATGAAGAATTGTTTGGTCCGGTGGCTGCGATAGTGCGGGTCAAGAATACCGAAGAAGCAATCAAATTGGCCAATCTGACGGATTTCGGTTTAGGCGGTAGCGTATGGACATCTAATACGACGCGGGGTGAAGCACAGGCGCGGCAAATTCATGCGGGCTGCATCTTTGTCAATGGTATCGTCAAAAGTGATCCACGCTTACCATTTGGCGGCATTAAGGATTCAGGGTATGGAAGGGAATTGTCTTATCACGGCATCCGTGAGTTTATGAATATCAAAACGGTGTGGATCAAATAGCAATGGGTGAAACCTGAATTGGTTATTAAGGGTGATCTAACTGTCCCGGATCAATACTTAAAGATCGTCGATCCATCTGTCAGTTGACCGCTTGGTTGTTGGCGGTATATTTTGCGTCCCAACACCGTCTTGTAAGCAAATCGCGGTCGCTGTTGCCAGGTTAAGAATAATTCCTGCTTGCTTTCGACCGATGTCTGCTGATCACTGGGCGGTGGGAACTGTTCAAGCATGTGCTGATAAAACGTGCGCAGCTGCCAGTAGTTCACGTGGAT
>JBBTCY010000131.1:0-7018 GCA_038043005.1 Pseudomonadota bacterium | reverse complement strand
GTGGCCGACAACAAGCGTGATTCCTTGGATTGCCCCAGCCAGCCTGGTTAGCGCAGCTTCACAGGCCAGATAAAATGTTTCCTGTAACAGCAGATCGGCGGGCGGGTAACCGGATAAAGCCAGTTCGGGAGTAACCACCAGCTCGGCGCCGCCTTGTCTGGCTTGTTTCGCAGCATCCAGAATTTTTTCCACATTCCCTGAAATATCACCAACCGTGCAGTTGATCTGGGCAATGGCGATTTTCATGGAGAAGAAGTGCGGGCTGGCTAAAACGGTAAATCGGCGCTTGGTTTGACTCGCAGAATATTGCGCCGGAAATCCTCCTGAATTCGTTTTAAGGCGGATTCATCATCGCCTTCAAAGCGCAATACAACGACAGGCGTCGTATTGGAAGCGCGCGCCAGGCCGAATCCATCACTGTATTCAACGCGCAGCCCATCGATTGTTATGATTTGCTCAGCCCGCTCAAAATGGGCATCTTTTTGTAGCTGTGCAATCAGCGTGTAGTTCTCACCTTCCGCCATGCGGATATGCAATTCCGGCGTGTTGATGGAATCGGGAAGGGCATTGAGTGCTGTGCTGAGATCGGCCTGGTGGCTGAGTAATTCCAGCAGCCGCGCGCCGGCGTACAGGCCATCGTCAAAGCCATACCACCGTTCTTTGAAAAAGAAATGACCGCTCATTTCACCGCCCAGCAATGCCTTGGTTTCATTCAGCTTGCCTTTGATGAATGAATGCCCGGTTTTCCACATGATGGGTTTGCCGCCGTGACGCTCAATCCAGGGCGCCAGGTTGCGTGTGCATTTCACATCAAAGATAATCTGCCCGCCAGGATTCCTGGACAAGACATCAGCGGCGAACAGCATCAATTGACGGTCGGGATAAATAATACGGCCTTCTTTGGTGACAACACCCAGCCGATCGCCATCGCCGTCAAAAGCAAGGCCAATCTCGGCATCGGTTGTTTTTAACGACTGAATGACGGCGCGCAGGTTATCGGGTACCGATGGATCAGGATGGTGATTTGGAAAGGTGCCGTCGACGTCACAAAATAACTCAGTCACTTCGCAACCCAGACTGCGGTACAGCGCCGGAGCAAACGCGCCGGCCACACCATTGCCGCAATCGACAACGATCTTGATCGGGCGGGCAAGCTTGATATCCTGAGTGATCCGGTTATGGTAAGCACGGGCAATGCTCTGTTCAGAGTAACTGCCGGTGTCATAAGTCAGGTCATTGTTTTCTATGCGCAGGCGCAGTGATTGAATGGCATTGGCTGCAAGTGTTTCGCCGCCAAGTACGATTTTAAAGCCGTTGTATTCCGGCGGATTATGACTGCCAGTCACCATGACACCGGAGTATTCACATAATTCATGTGCAGCAAAGTAGAGCATCGGCGTGGCAACCATGCCAACATCGATGACTTTGAGGCCGCTCTTTTGCAGACCGCGTGCGAGTGCCTGAGACAACTCAGGGCCTGACATTCTGCCATCGCGACCAATGGCAATGGATGTAATACGACGGGCACGGGCTTTTGAGCCAATTGCATGCCCGATCATTTCAACAATGGGAGCCGTTAATGACTGGCCAACAATACCGCGAATATCATAAGCCTTGAAAATCTCGGGTGGGATATCATACATACATTAACTCATTGATTATAGGTATTCTTAATATTGCAGCGTTCGCTTATTCCATGCAATGGATTGATGTGAACGGTGCGCGCAGTGATACTTGGCGATAACGATGTGCTAGTGCTGTTTTACAGCGCCCCCTTTGAGTGTGTAGTGAGTACCACAGTAAGGGCATAAGGCTTCTCCCGTTGCTTCAATCGGCAGAAAGACGCGGGGGTGTGAATTCCACAATATCATTGCCGGCGTAGGGCAGTGCAATGGCAGGTCGTCAGGTGTTACTTCAATTTCGCGGGTTTTGTTATCGGTTGGTTGATTCATAATAGGTTGTTCCAATGATGCCTAATTAAACAAAAGTAAGCCAGTCAGTGTGATTACTGGCTCTACCTTTGACACAATCAAAAAACATGGTTTGTATCCGGGCTGTAATGAGCCCCCGTTTGCCAGCACCGATCAGACGGTTATCGAGTTCCCGAATCGGTGTGACCTCAGCAGCCGTACCGGTAAAGAACGCCTCATCCGCACAGTAGATTTCATCACGGGTAATGCGTTTCTCGATGACCGGAATACCGATTTCTGCAGCTAACTCAATGACGGATGCACGGGTGATGCCTTCCAGACAGGAGGTCAAGTCAGGCGTATAGATTTTTCCTTGCTTAATAATAAAGATATTTTCTCCGGACCCTTCAGCGACATATCCTTCGACATCCAGCAGCAGTGCTTCATCATATCCGTTCAATGCCACTTCCTGATTGGCCAGGATTGAGTTGGCATAGGTTGTGACGGATTTGGCGCGGCACATGTTGATATTGACGTGATGCCGTGTGAAAGAGGACGTTTTAACGCGGATACCGTTTTCAAGACTTTCAGCACCCAGATAAGTGCCCCATGGCCAGGCCGCGATAGCTACATGGGTGGAAAGCGTTCTGGCGGAAAGCCCCATGGCTTCGGCACCATAGAAAGCAATGGGTCGAATATACCCGGAAACCAGTTTATTCTGCCTGATCACATCGCATTGTGCCTGTATCAAAGTGGCTTTGTCATATGGCATCTTCATCATGAAAATATGCGCTGAATTGAACAGACGGTCGGTATGCTCCTGTAAACGGAATATTGCCGGCCCTTGCGCCGTTTCATAGGCACGCAGGCCTTCAAAAACACCCAATCCATAATGCAGGGTGTGGGTTAAGACATGCGTATTGGCATCCCGCCAGGGAACCATCTTCCCGTCATACCAGATTACACCGTCACGGTCAGCCATTGACATTCAGAAACTCCCGATAAAATTCTAAAAGCCGTATTCTAACGTATTTTTATAACGCGTTGAGAGCACATCCAGAGACAAAAACTGCAATGAACGAAACAGGGAGATTTTCTGTCCTGCCAGGAAACGTAAATGGTTTTCAGGATTGACTGTAACCATATAATTATTAGCTGTTTTGTCTATATAATTCGTTACGATGATATCCTGTGCAATTCCCTGGTCGCTCAGCATATCGATAATAAACAGGACCGGCAGATTTCTGGAACCAGTCAATAGATCATATGGTCAATGCATCTGGATTTTATGCACAAGCTGGTTGGTTCTGAATAGGGAAAATAGCCAATGAATCAGGAATGATTTTTATTGTAACTTTTTTGGGGTGTGTCGTTGAAGTTTTGTTCGTGATTCTGGCCTTGGCCCTGATGATTCTGTATTCATAATTGCACTATGATGGAAATCGGGCATGTGGTAATTTAATTGATAGACTTGTTGACCAAAAAGCCTAACATGTTCCGCAAGTTTATTTTGTAATATCATTACGAGGAAAGGATGTCGATGTGAGTGTTAGAACAACCAGAATCAAAGCAGCTATGTTTTTTTATTCTCTTCTAATAAAGAAGATACGATATCTTTATGGAATTATTGGAAACATAATGTCGTGTAATATTACGCGTTAGGTGACCAGTGAAAAGGCTGCTTCCAGAGTTTGAACATCGTACTCAACCCGTAATCCCTCAGCACCAGTTCATTATTCGGCTGGCCCACAGCGGAATCGTCGCGCTCGCACTCATCGTTGTTTCACTGTTTCTCGGTATGAGCGGATATCACATTCTTGAGAATCAGAGCTGGATTGATGCATTTCTAAACGCATCAATGCTATTGGGCGGAATGGGCCCTGTGAATACGCCGATAACTTTTGGTGGCAAGCTCTTTGCAGGTCTCTATGCACTTTACTGTGGCTTGGTTGTTATCATCGTCGCTGGTGTCATTCTCGCGCCGGTTGCACATCGCATCCTTCACAGGTTTCACATGGAAAACAGCAATCAATAGCCATAGCGCATCAGCCCACTCCGTTACAGCACATCTAAAAGAACCGTTATTTCTTATCAGGGAAACACAGGTATCATTGGTTCTGTACCTTCAATTTCTACTTCAGGTAGATGTTGTTTAACACGCCTCTCTATCTCAAGTACTCTATCAGTTGGTACATCGACCAGTACTAAAAAATGTCCCGCTTCAACCGCATCCTCAAATTCTTTAATCCGTCTGTTACCAATACTCATACCCACCATGCCGCTCACCCATGCACCGACACCCGCGCCCACAAGCGTGGTTGCAAGCAGAATGCCACCTGCAATAACCGTTGATGCGGGGGGAAGGATGATTGCGACCAGCCCGGCGAGCATGCCGGTTGTACCACCGAGTGCCAGGCCTTGTTCCACAGCTGGAATAAAATCACTTTTTTGTAACAGGTTGGCCTCAGGTAGTTCTTCAAGCGGTGTACCACGTTTTGCAATCACGTGGATATGCCGATCCTCGATTTTGGCCATCAGTAAATCATCAACGATACGTTTGGTAGTAGCAATGTCAGGAACAAGAAAATAGATTCGTCGCATAATAACCTCCTAAAAGCTGCGTTGTGTACACTGCTTTATAAAAAACTGATCGAGATACTTCTTCAGAACATAAAATATCTGTCATTATTCTCTGTTCCATCTCGATCAGCTCGATCTTCCAAGTTTATTCCTTACTCTTACCCGCTAAGGAACCCAGAAACGCTTTTACATCGTCAACAAATCCAGAACCGACTTGTCGACCAAGCTGGTGTTTTGCCATTAAACGAATGGCCTCATCTAATGTTTCAACTGAACCGTCATGAAAATAAGGACCTGTTTTAGTGATATTTCTAAGACTCGGCACTTTAAATACTTTCTTGTCAGTTTCAATCCCAGTTATTTCAAATCGTCCCATATCCTTTGTTTCATAGGGTTCAACAACACCTATTTTTTTGTATGAATTTCCACCAATCACTACTCCATTGTGACAAGTAGCGCATCCCATATGAACAAATTTTGTCAGGCCTCGTTTCTCACTATCATTCAGAGCATTCTCGTCGCCTTTGAGATAGTCATCGAATCGGGAAGGGGTTAACAGTGTGCGTTCAAAAGCACCAATTGCTTTACCAATATTTTTGTATTGGTATGGATCTTTCTCACCCTTGAAAGCTTCTGCAAAGAGTCCTTTATATTCCTCTATTTTTTTTAATTTATCGACGACAGCAGCTTCATTGGGCATGCCCATTTCAATTGGATTTAGAATGGGTCCCAGCGCCTGCTCTTCTACGTCTTTAGCACGTCCATCCCAGAATTGAGCGATATGAAGCGCCGCATTCATTGTGGTTGGAGAATTTCTGCCACCGCGTTTGCCTTCATGGCCTGGTGATGTGGATTGGCTGTCTACACCAGAATTATCGAGTCTATGACAAGAGTTACAGGAAATCTGATCATTGATCGAAAGCCGGGGATCCAGATAAAGCTTCTTGCCAAGTTTGATCAAGGCTGCATTCTTTTTCTCATCAATAATTGATACGGGAAGTGGTTCAAAAAATTGTTTTAAGGTATTTTTATCCAGTGCATGGTGGCCGCCATGCATTCCGCCCATCCCTCCATGATGATCGCCCTCGTGCATTCCACCATGCTGATCACTCTTCTTCGGATCGACTTGATGGTCATGACCACTTTGAGCATAACTATAGGAACTTAGCGTAAGCGCCAGGAATAAGAATACTTTCATGTATAACCTCCAAAAATTTAACTTTAACATCCTAATCAACAGACCTGAATAAGCAAAATGCTTATTTCTGAAAAATTGTTAGAGGGAAAAACGCTTTTAAAATTACCGATACATTCTTACTTCACATTAACTGCAAGCACAGGGCCACGCCCAGAATAAAGAATATAACCGATGAATCAAGAACAATTTTTATTGTGATCGTTTTGTATGCATTGCCGGTATTGAGTTCGTAATTGGGTACCTGATCCTGAAGATAATGCTGAAAGAACATAATGAATGTTCAGGTACCTTTTCTTTTACGGGTAAAAAATATCAGCTTTTGTCGAGATCCCGGAAAACATTAAACTTGCCGATTCCCCGTGGTCTTGCCACGGGGATCTAATTAGGCTTTAGAATGTTGGATGAGAGATGTTGTAGAGAAGGCGAGCCACTGTGCGTGGCAGATACATTATCAAATTGTATTTCCTGTGAAATACAGACGCGGATTGTTAGATGAAGCGGTTGTAAAAATTATAATGCTGACTGCGAAAGAGATAGAAGATCGATACGACATTGAGTTTGAGCAGATAGGTTGCGACAAAGACCACGTCATATACTTTGTACTGCGCATCCTAAGATTGCACCGGGTCAGATTGTTAGGGTGTAAAAGCATAACGGCGCGGGAATTGTTTAAGAGGAAGCCGGATTTGAAACGTGACCTGTGGGGTGGTGAGTTTTGGACGGACGGCTATTATGTTGCAACTGCAACTGCAACTGCAACTGCAACTGCAACTGCAACTGCAACTGCAACTGCAAGGGAAAGAGCGGATTGGGGAGTAGTTGAGCGGTATGTGAAGAATCAAGGCAAACCAAAAGAAGAGCTGCATCAGCTTAAGCTTTTCTAATACCCCGTGGTCTTGCCACGGGGTTGTTTATTCCAATTGATGTTTCTTCAGCGGCTTATAGAAATCAGTCCGGTTACGCTGTACAAAATTAGCCATCTGCGTGACATTGCCGGATGTGATTTTTAATATCCTCACCAGATATTCCCGCTCAAACTGTCTTCTCGCATCCTCAAAAGACACAAGCTGCGTAGTTTCCATGTATGGCGCATCAAATACCAGTGTTTCCGATATCAGGGAGATGGTGCACAGGACAACGCATTGCTCAATCGTATTCATGAGCTGCCTCACATCTACTTGATGCGCGTATCGAATCACAGCTTCATCAGCGCAATACGAGTCAATTCCCGGCATTGTTATCAAGCGGTTTCTGCCTTCTCTGGAAATTAGGGTCCATTATAACTGTCTTAATGCGATAGAACGCTTTGCTATTTCAGGATGCTCATCCG
>JBBTCY010000130.1:0-1131 GCA_038043005.1 Pseudomonadota bacterium | reverse complement strand
CCAGCACGACCTCCTTGCCCATTTGCTTGAGTCTGGCAATCTGCGCGGCCCAGCGTGACAGTGCGGCATGATCGAGCCCCTGTCCCTGATTAGTGACGAGACTACTGCCGACTTTGATAACAATACGGCGGGATTGTTTTAAAACTGACTGCATAACCATGTTCCGAATTAATCCAGTTAACCGCTGGTACGTTGCAACGAATAAGAATCAGTCACCTGATACGTCAACATCAGATTCTCTGGATTCCTGCTCCAGATGTTCCATGATGGCGTAGGTCAACTCCTTGCAGCCTTCGCCGGTGAGCGCGGAAATGATAAAGCTTTTCCCCTTCCAGCCCAAGCTGAGAATGAATTTCCGGCAAATCTTTTCGCGCTCATCCGCGGGCAGCATATCGGTTTTATTGAGCACCAACCAGCGCGGTTTCTGGTAGAGCGATTCATCGTATTTCCTCAGTTCTTTTACGATGGCTTTGGCCTCGCGTACAGGATCGATATTTTCATCCAGCGGTGCGACGTCCACTAAATGCAGCAGCAGGCGGGTGCGGGCGAGATGCTTGAGGAAGCGGTGTCCCAGTCCAGCGCCTTCCGCTGCGCCTTCGATCAGGCCGGGGATATCTGCCATCACGAAACTGCGGTTCTGATCTACCCGTACCATACCTAGATTGGGATGCAGTGTGGTGAAAGGGTAATCCGCTACTTTGGGGCGGGCAGCGGAGACGGCGCGGATCAGGGTGGATTTGCCCGCGTTGGGCATACCCAGAAGTCCCACATCCGCCAGTACCTTGAGTTCCAGTTTAAGATCGAATTCCTGTCCCGGTTCGCCAAAGGTGAATTGACGTGGCGCGCGGTTGGTGCTGGATTTGAAGTGCAGATTGCCGATTCCGCCCGCACCGCCTTTTGCCAGCAGGGCTTTTTGTTGATGCTGCTTGAGATCGGCGATGATCTCTCCGGTAGCAATATTGGTGATGACCGTACCGACCGGCATGCGCAACACGATGTCCTCTGCGCCCTTGCCATAACGATCCGCACCGCGGCCGTTCTCGCCTTTCTTGGCGCGATGCATGCGCGCAAAGCGGTAATCCACCAGGGTGTTGATGTTGCGGTCGGCAATGGCAAAAATGCTGCCACCAT
>JBBTCY010000129.1:10973-33099 GCA_038043005.1 Pseudomonadota bacterium | reverse complement strand
GAGGAATGCTTCGAAAATATTCTTTCTCTCTGGATACATTATGGAAGGCAGCCGAACTTTAGTGAGTTAAAACATTCGCCGTCAACGGTAGGCCAAAAAGCTTATATATTGCGTTGGGGAGGTTGGAGGGCTGCATTATCCGCTTTCGTGAAAAAGATCAACAAACCTATTTCTTCATTTAATGAAGCGGAACATGAGAATGACTCAAATGCATTTATCGAACATAGACCAGAAACCCAGAAAAATACTGTAATTGGAACTCTTGTTCCACGATCAATTCCTATCGGTATGCGCTACAATATTTTATCTCGAGATAAGTTCCGATGCGTTATTTGCGGTTCTTCTCCGGCCAAAGATCTCAGTGTTGAATTACATGTCGACCATATCCACCCATGGTCACGTGGTGGTCAAAACATTGAAGACAATCTCAGAACATTATGTTCAAAATGCAACCTAGGGAAAAGTGACAAGATAGAAGATATTGAAACATAAACTTCTAAGAATTCACCGATGGATAAAGGTTGTACGTTATATTAGAATCAATAAGAACCAGTTACTAGATTTATCTGGCTTAGTGAGCTAATCAGGACAAGTGCCTGAATACTACAGCCAGTGCTCCCCAACATTTCATAAGCACCTGTTCTGATCGTTTGACAGCTCTACAAGTGATTCAAGTATTCTGCAATCACGCAGCTATCTATCAGTAGCTGACATGCTAAAATACCTGTCTCGTAAAGATTGAGAGAGTCATGAATTTTCCTGCTATCACCGCCTTGTCTCCGCTGGACGGCCGCTATCATAGTAAAGTTGAAGCATTGCGGTTTTATTTCAGTGAGTTTGCGTTAATCCGCTATCGCGTTCTGGTGGAAGTCGAATGGTTAAAGGCATTAAGCAATGAACCGGCGATCATCGAGGTGCCGCAGTTCTCGGCCAGTACGATCGCACAGCTTGATAATCTGGTAACAGATTTCTCCGTCGCGGATGGCGAGGCCATCAAGGCGATCGAGGCCACGACCAACCATGATGTGAAAGCCGTTGAGTATTGGCTGAAGCAGACACTTGCGGACAATGCCGAAATTGCCGGCGCGGCTGAATTCATCCATTTTGCCTGTACCTCTGAAGACATCAATAATCTTTCGCATGGTCTCATGCTGACATCCAGTCTGGAGCAGGTGATGCTGCCTGCACTTGATGGAATTATTGCCAGATTGGTTGAGCTGGCGCATCAACTGGCGGATGTTCCGATGCTGGCCCGCACGCATGGCCAGCCTGCAACACCGACGACAATCGGCAAGGAGATTGCCAATGTCGTTTACCGGCTGCAACGCGGTAAAAAGCAATTGGCGGCTGTTGCCATACTGGGCAAGATTAACGGGGCTGTGGGTAATTACAACGCACACTTGTCGGCCTATCCGGATCTGGATTGGGAAAATTTCGCGCAGACATTTGTTGAAAAGCTGGGACTGGAATTCAATCCCTATACAACCCAGATCGAGCCGCACGATACCATTGCCGAATTGTTTGATGCGTATGCCAGAATCAATACTATTTTGCTGGATCTGAACCGGGATGTCTGGGGCTATATTTCGCTGGGCTATTTCAGGCAGAAAACCAAAGCCAATGAAGTGGGTTCGTCAACCATGCCGCATAAGGTCAATCCCATCGACTTTGAAAACTCGGAAGGTAATCTGGGCATTGCCAATGCACTGCTGCGCCATTTAAGCGAAAAATTGCCGGTATCCCGCTGGCAGCGGGATCTAACCGATTCGACCGTGTTGCGCAATATGGGCGTAGCGCTAGGGCACACTCTGCTGGCCTATGATTCCTGTGCCAAGGGGCTTGGTAAACTGGATGTAAACCCTGCGCGATTGTCGGCTGATCTGGATAATGCCTGGGAAGTACTGGCTGAGCCAATTCAAACGGTGATGCGGCGCCATGGCGTTGCCAATCCTTATGAGCAGTTGAAGGCTTTGACGCGCGGCAAGGGCGGGATCACCCGGGAAACGCTGCATCAATTCATTATGGATCTGGACATTCCGCAGGCAGAGAAAACCCGTCTGCTGGAATTGACCCCGCAAAGTTATATCGGTAAAGCCAGCGAACTGGCCCAAAGAATCAAAATCTGATCGAACATCATCACGGTTAATTGTCTCAAACGGAATACGAAAGCCGGCATGGTTTAAATAAATTAGCATGAAATTTTTATTTTGTGCTTGAAATCCAGAAATACAACCCCATTACTGGCAAGATAGCCATTAGGAGGTAAGATGCAAAATCCCCAGGATCAACAAAACTCACAGTCCAATCAATCAGAAAGATCGCTCAGTGCGGAAGGAACCAATCCGTCGGAAGCCGCAGCCAGACCGGCTGATGCAGCCGATGCAAAACCGGATCTTGAGCATTTATTGAAAGAAGCAGAAATAAAAGCAGCCGAGCATCATGATGCTTGGATGCGTGCCAGGGCGGAAACAGAGAATATTCGTAAACGTGCGCAAACCGACGTGACCAATGCGCACAAATATGCCATTGAGAATTTTTCCGCTGAACTGGTGCCGGTAATGGATAGTCTGGAAGCTGCCCTGGCCGTTGAGAATGCCAGTCTGGAAAGCTTTAAGAATGGCATGGAATTAACCCAGCGGCAATTGATCGCTATTTTTGACAAATTCAATATTGCGATCATTGATCCAAAAGGCGAAAAATTTGACCCGCATCAGCATCAGGCCATGTGCATGGTGGATTCTGAGCTGGCTCCCAACATGGTGGTGCAGGTTATGCAGAAGGGCTACAAATTACATGACCGTGTTATTCGACCTGCACTCGTATCGGTTTCAAAAGCCAAGGGCGCTTGAAGGACTTGAAATTTTAGTAACTATCTCTATTTTAAGATCAGTTGATAGACAGTATTTAATCTTTAAAAGGATCTAGACATGGCAAAAATTATTGGTATCGATTTAGGTACCACAAACTCTTGTGTATCCGTCATGGAGAACGGGAAACCAAAGGTCATTGAGAACTCGGAAGGTACACGGACTACGCCGTCTATTGTTGCCTATACCGAAGACAATGAAGTGCTGGTCGGTGCTTCTGCCAAGCGCCAGGCGATTACCAATCCAAAAAATACGTTATTCGCTGTGAAGCGTTTGATTGGACGTCGCTTTGACGAAGAAATGGTACAGAAAGATATCAAAATGGTGCCCTATAGCATTATCAAGGCCGATAACAATGATGCCTGGGTGGAAGTGCGTGGCCGCAAGATCGCACCCCCGGAAGTGTCAGCGCAGGTGCTCATGAAGATGAAGAAAACAGCCGAGGATTATCTGGGAGAATCCGTGACCGAAGCCGTGATCACGGTGCCTGCCTATTTCAATGACTCGCAGCGTCAGGCGACCAAGGATGCCGGGCGTATTGCCGGTCTGGAAGTCAAGCGCATTATCAATGAACCGACTGCCGCAGCACTGGCGTTTGGCATGGATAAAAAAGAGGGTGACCGTAAAATTGCCGTATATGACCTGGGTGGCGGTACCTTTGATATTTCCATTATCGAGATTGCGGAAATTGATGGCGAACATCAGTTTGAAGTGCTGGCAACCAACGGCGATACTTTCCTGGGCGGTGAAGATTTCGACTCACGCGTGATTGAATATCTGGTGGACGAATTCAAGAAGGAAACCGGTATTGATCTGAAGAAAGATATGCTGGCGCTGCAACGTTTGAAGGATGCAGCCGAAAAAACAAAAATTGAGTTGTCATCCAGTCAGCAGACGGAAGTTAACCTGCCTTATATCACCGCCGATGCATCAGGCCCCAAACACCTGGCTGTCAAGATTACACGCGCCAAGTTGGAGAGCCTGGTCGAAGAGCTTATCGAGCGTACCGCCGGGCCTTGCCGCATTGCCATGAAAGATGCCGGATTGTCGGCTTCGGATATTGATGATGTGATTCTGGTAGGTGGGCAGACACGCATGCCGAAGGTTCAGGACAAGGTTAAGGAGATATTCGGCAAGGAACCGCGCAAGGACGTGAATCCCGATGAAGCGGTGGCTGTGGGTGCGGCGATTCAAGGGGGCGTATTACAAGGGGATGTCAAGGATGTCCTGTTGCTGGATGTCACGCCGTTGTCGCTGGGTATTGAAACGATGGGTGGTGTCATGACCAAGCTTATCCAGAAAAATACGACTATTCCAACTAAGGCACAGCAGGTATTCTCAACGGCGGAAGAAAATCAAACAGCCGTGACCATTCATGTGTTGCAGGGTGAGCGTGAAATGGCTTCCGGCAATAAGAGCCTGGGTCAGTTCAATTTAAGTGATATTCCACCAGCGCCTCGTGGCATGCCTCAAATTGAAGTGATGTTTGATATTGATGCCAATGGCATATTGCATGTGTCAGCGAAGGATAAGGCGACTGGCAAGGAAAACAAGATCAAGATCCAGGCAAGTTCCGGTTTATCGGAAGAAGAGGTCAACCGCATGGTCAAGGACGCCGAAGCGCATGCTGAAGAAGATCACAAGGCACTGGAACTGGTTTCAAGTCGGAATCAATGTGATGCGATGATTCATTCGGTCAGAAAAACCTTGAAAGACCATGGAGATCAACTGGATAGTGGCGAGAAATCCAAGATTGAAGCAGCGCTGAAAGATGCTGAGGAAGCACTCAAGACCGATAGCAAAGACACTATTGATGAGAAAACAAAAGCGTTGACCGAGGCTTCACATAAACTGGCTGAGAAGATGTATCAGCAGCAGGAACAGGCAGGACAGCAGGCGCAACCCGATGCGAAGACTTCATCCGGCGGCGGGCAAGGCAATGAGAAGCCGGTCGAGGGCGAAGTGGTGGATGCCGAATTTGAGGAAGTTAAGAACAAGAAGTAATCTGTTTGTTGGTATTGCCCAAGCGCAGGGACGTAAGAAGGAAATGAAAATAGCCTTCTGCGTACTCTGCGCTTTGGTGTTTAAATTGAATAATTTTTTACTTTATATCACGGTAGCAGGGAACGAACATGAGCAAGCGCGATTATTATGAAGTACTTGGCGTTAGCCGCGACGCCGATGACAGTGCCATCAAGAAGGCTTATCGCAAGCTGGCGATGAAACATCACCCGGATCGCAATGATGGGGATGTTAAATCGGAAGAATTGTTCAAGGAAGCCAAGGAAGCTTATGAGATATTAACCGACGCGAATAAGCGGGCTGCTTATGATCAGTATGGTCACGCAGGTGTTGATGCGAATGGAGGAGGGAGCGCACAAGGCTTCAGCGATGCGTTCAGTGATATTTTCGGAGATATTTTTGGGGGTAGCCGTGGTGGGCGTTCCAATACCCATCGAGGCTCGGATTTGCGCTATAACCTGGAAATTTCACTGGAACAGGCGGCGCATGGTACGGAAACAAAAATTCGCATCCCAACCATGGATAAATGCGAGACCTGTCATGGCAATGGTGCCAAGCCAGGAAGTTCACCCAAGATTTGCCCAACCTGTAATGGCCATGGACAGGTGCGAATGCAGCAAGGATTTTTCTCAATCCAGCAAACCTGCCCGAAATGTCAAGGCAATGGAAAGATCATTACCAGTCCATGCACTAATTGTCATGGCGCTGGCCGCGTTAAACAGCACAAAACATTGAACGTAAAGATCCCATCGGGTGTTGATGAAGGAGATCGTATCCGCATATCGGGTGAAGGGGAGGTGGGCGTTAACGGAGGTCCGTCGGGTGATCTCTATGTGGTGATACAGCTATCAACGCACTCTGTATTCCGTCGCGATGGCGATAACCTGCATTGTGAAATTCCGATCAGTTTCAGCGTGGCTGCGCTGGGTGGCGAGATTGAAGTACCCACGCTGGAGGGTCATGCAAAGATTAAAGTACCTGCTGAAACGCAGACAGGTAAGATTTTCCGGTTACGGGAGAAAGGCATCAAAGGGGTGCGCAGCCACCACAAGGGGGATTTGCTGTGCCATGTGATTATAGAAACCCCGGTCAATCTGACAACACGCCAGAAGGAATTGCTGCAGGAGCTGGAAACGATCAGTCTGGGAGATGGTTCCCGCCATAGCCCACGCGCCAAATCGTGGATGGATAAGGCACGCGAATTCTTCTCGGAATAATTTCTGCAATCACCAAAGCCACTCATGCTGTGTTAACTGGGTCACGGCGTGAGTGGCTGATTTACTTGACAATGTGATCAGGATGCTCGACCAGTTCCTGATAAATGAAACTGCGCAGTAAGAAAACCTGCTCCGACTGCAATTCAGTAAATTCAAGACCGATGTACCGTGCATCCGGTTTATTTTTACTGGCTTGTTTGACTGATCGAATAACGGCATGTAATCGTAATACTGATTCCTTATCGTGCATCGATACGTTAAAAGATAACTCGATAGCTGTTCCTGGCTCTCCTAAATCGTTTTCACTGCTGAGTTCCGCACCGGTGGTGCTCAGGTTGGTTATGACGACAGGCGTGGCATTCTTGTTAATTGTGGCATCAATCTGGCATTTGATGCGGCGGGATTTCCGAATGGTTTGGCCGATAATATGTTTTGGAAATGACAAGTGAATGTATTTGAATGGCAGCTTGATTATCTTGTCGATAAACGTAGTAAAACTGAATGCACATTGCCCGCCGAATAACCGGACTAATATCTGGTCCCCTTCCAGCAAAGGTTCACCGACCAGTTGATCAGTCTTTGGCATGGTGATAATCAATGTTTCATTTTCAATATAACCAATGACCGTCGCAATAAAGAAATGATTGCCATGGCTGTTGGAGTCATGTGAACTTCTGATATTGGAAGATAGCTTGAACTGTAATTTATCACCGACTGTAAGTTGCATATCCTCAAAATTAAATGCAGGCAATTTTTCATCTTTTGGCTGGATCTTTTCAGCCAGTGTGGTTGTCTCACGGAAAATTGCAGATTCACCCAGCTTTTTTAATTCATCTGCTGTTTTTAGCACATATCCGCGTGTCAATATCGGTTTATGGGATTGATCGAATAAATCCCATGGCAAGGGCTGCCCAACGGCCAGATCTAGTATTTGTATCGGTTTTAGTGTCATGGTCACCTGTTTTAACTAGCTGTTTAGCTATCCATTGAAGAATTGATCGTTTGATATCTGTAACCTGTCCATCGGATTGAAGGTCAGTCAGTCTTTTTAGATTACGACGCGGTCAGATGAAACTTTAATCAATGCGCAGTGGCGGGGTAGTTGCTATCCGCTTTCTCATCGAGAAATGGGGCAATCCGCTTAATTGCAGACCATCCTGATGGAATGGATAATGATATTTCTTATGTCATATCTATTTTTTCTATATTTAATCAGATTGTTGCCGATAAATATCCATATCTTATGTACATGGAATTATGGGATGCTGGTTTCTTTTATGGCCAATCCAAATACAACAGTCGAGCCGGAAGAATGGTTGATTATGGGAATTACTCCCAATGGTCGCCCATTTCGACCAAGTGATTGGGCAGAGCGGCTTTGTGGTGTGGCTGCACAGTATAATCGAGGGCGTCTGATCTATTCTGTTCATGCCCAGCCAGTTTCGCGCCAAGGGCAGATATGTTTGGTGGTAGAGACAATATTAAGAGATATTAATCCAAATGCCTATGAGTTTATCATGGGCTTCGCACGTGATAACCAGCTTAAGGTGGTGGAGGGGCGATCAACTATCCGCCAGGGCAATCCGGTTTTAGCGATGCATCGGTGATTATCAGGTTTGAATACTCCCACCCTGAGATATGCGTGGTGCTAAATAATTGGTAATCGCAATAAATTGAGTCACTGATAAATTCTCTGCCCGCAATCCGGGATCAATCCCAAGCGTTATAAAATCTTCTGCGGCTAAATGGCCATAGAGTGTATTGCGTAATGTTTTCCGCCGCTGTGAAAATGCAGCAGCCACAATCTGGGCAAATAATTGCTCATCTTTAGCAGCCAATACTGTTTGATTGAGCGGGCACATGCGAACAATGGCTGATTCAACTTTTGGGATAGGGCGGAAAGATTCGGGTGGGACGATGAAAGCCTGTTCCATGTCGAAACGGTATTGCAGCATGACCGAGAGCCTTCCATAATCAGGCGTGGCAGGTGTGCCGACCATGCGTTCCACTACCTCTTTCTGCAGCATGAAATGCATATCCAGAATATGCGCCGAAAATTGGCTCAAGTGAAATAATAAGGGTGTTGAGATATTGTAGGGCAGGTTGCCAACAATACGAAGATTGTTTCCCAGCTCAGAAAAATCAAATTTCAGCGCATCTGCCGAATGGATCGTCAGCTTCTCCCTGGGGAATTCATTATTTAGTTTCTCGACGATATCACGATCCAGTTCTATAACTGTCAGATGATCAACCGTGTGTAACAGAGGTCGTGTTAATGCGCCAAGCCCCGGACCGATTTCAATGATTCGGTCATTCTTTTGCGGGTGGATGGTGTCAATGATGTCAGCGATGACATGCCGGTCAACCAGAAAATTCTGGCCAAATCGTTTGCGTGGATTATGGTGCATGGCGCCTGGCTTTTTCGTTACTGGCCAGTGTTATGGCCATTTCAATGGCAGTGAGCAAGCTGCCTGCATTGGCGCGACCGGTTGCGGCGAGTTCCAATGCCGTACCATGATCAACGGAAGTTCGTATAATGGGCAATCCCAGCGTGACATTGACACCTTCGCCAAAACTGGCGTGTTTAAGGACTGGAAGCCCCTGATCGTGATACATGGTGAAAATGCAATCATAGTGATCGAGTTGGGAGGGGCTAAACAAGGTATCGGCAGGTATGGGGCCGATCAAATGCATACCCTCGGATCGAAGTTTATTCAGTGCGGGAATAATGATGTCGATTTCTTCTCGTCCCAGATGACCTGATTCACCCGCATGGGGATTCAATCCTGCCACAACAATCCGGGGGCTGGTCAGGTTAAAGCGCGTTATCAGGTCGCGCTGAATGATGCGCAGCTTGCTGTTAATACACTCGGCTGTAATGGCCGCCGCCACATCTTTAAGCGGTAAATGTGTGGTGGCCAGTGTCACACGCATATTGCCGCCGACCAGCATCATGACCACCGGACTATCAGTCAGTTCGGATAAATATTCGGTATGACCGGTGAAGACGATACCGGCATCGTTGATGACTCCTTTATGCACGGGTGCTGTGACCAACCCGTCGAATTGGCTGTTGCGGCATCCTTCCACAGCATGCCTGAGCGTTGCCAGCACATAGTGCGCATTGGCGGTATCCAGTTTTCCAGGGACTGCCGGTGTCTTCAGCGGGATATGCACGACTTGCAGGTGACCGGCCTGATGTGATTCCGGAGCGGATGGCCGGAAGCTGACAAGATTCAGTGGCAGCCCAAGCAGGCGGGCGCGTTCCTGTAACAAGGCGCTGTCTGCGATGACTACCAGATTGCATGCCAGGGATTTCTGTGCAATCTGCACGCATAAGTCAGGGCCGATGCCGGCAGGTTCTCCAGCAGTGAGGGCCAATGTGGGAAGCAGGTTGTTACTTGTCATCGATCACATCGTCCAATCGATATTCAATATAGGCGGCATCGCGCAGTTGTTTCATCCATTCCTGTACCACGACTTCCGCCTTGCGTGTACGGATTGTCTGACGTGCTTCCTGCCTTTGCCTGTTCAGGCTGATATCGTGTGAACGGCGGTCTATTACCTGAATCAAATGCCAGCCAAAAGTGGATTGCACCGGTTCACTGATTTGATCCGGCAACAGTGCATTCATGGCGCGTTCGAAATCAGGAACAGTATCACCTGGCGCGAGCCAACCCAGGTCTCCGCCTGATGCCGCGCTGGCATCTTCCGAATAGAGTTTCGCGGTTTCAGCAAAATCAGCGCCTTTATCAAGGCGTTCCTTGACCTGGATGATTTTAAGCTTGGCATCGTTTACAGAGGTTAACTCATTCACTTTAATCAATATGTGACGAGCGTGGGTTTGATCGACAATAACGGTGGGAGTCTCCTGCGTACGTCGACCCAGCAGCTTGAAGATATGGAATCCTGATTGACTCTGTACGACAGAGGTTAATTCGTCGGGCTGCAATGACGCCACTAACTCTGCAAATGACGGGCCCAGTTGGGAAGCCGGACGCCATTCGAGTATTCCACCTTTTGTTGCATCGGCAGCATCTGAAAATTCGCTGGCTACTTGAGAAAACTCTGCACCTTCTTTCAGTTTTGCCAATGCTTTTTCGGTCCGCTGACTTTTTTCCTGAATATGGGCTGTGTCCGTGACATCTCTGACAAGCACCAGAATATGTGCCAGGCGATATTCGTCATTGCCAACCGCAGAGGTTTCCTTGGTGCGCAGGAAATTATCAATTTCACCTTCAGTGACATTGACCTGATTATTTACTTCCCGTTCTTTGACCCGTGCCATGATCATTTCTTCACGGATTTCTTCACGGAATTTATTGTAGCTGATGCCGTCTTCTTCAAGTGTCCTGTAGAACTCCTGCAGCGACAGCTTATTTTCAGTGGCAATGCGGTTGATTGTCTCATCAAGTTCACTTTCACTGATCGACATGCCTATTTCCTTGGCATGCTGCAACTGAATCCGTTTGGTAATGATTGTTTCCAGAATCTGACGCTCCAATGATTGCTGGCTGGGTAATTGCATACCTTGTGACTGGAGTCGATCGATGGCTAATTTGATCGTGCTGTCCAGTTCATGCCTTGTAATGACTTCTTCATTAACGATCGCAACAATATGATCAATAGTCCTGATGTTTTGGGTTAACTCTGGCTCTTCTGCGGCTACCGGTGAGAGTGTTAATACAGCGATTAGAATGACAATAAAGGGAAAAGCTTTTATGTGCATAGAATAAGATTTTATACGGTCGGTATGAAACAGAATTTTGCTAGTGAATGCTGGTGTAGCCAGGTATGCTTTGCAGGACACGCATTGGATTGTTACCAATGCCCATCAGTCCTTTTAGCTCCAACTGAACAAAAAAGGCCGTTGATGTACTATGGGTTGCTGTGGTGAGTCGCTGTAATACGACACGTAATGCCCAACAGCATGAGTTGTATTCAAAGCCCGCCAGACCGGCAAGGAATTTATCATCCTTGAGTGAGTAATTGGCGCGCGCCACACCGTGCCAGTTACCTAGAATGGGCCACTGGGTTGATGCATCCACCTGTTCCAATATATCCCGTGAGAAACGGTAGCCGACATTCACCACCTTGCCGGGTTCCGGCTGATAACTGAGACCGGTGCGAATTTTTTCCGCCCACAGCCTGTTGTCATCCACCTGAATATTGGTATCGGTGCTGATATGTTGAGTCAGGCGTCCTGATACCGCCGCGATAAAGTCAGATTTTCCGCTGGTTGCCTGTTGAAAAGTCCTGAGATTCCTCGGGTCTGCTGGATCAGCAGTAAGAAGTGCCGGATCAACCCGGTATTCTGAAAAGCGGACTTGTTGACCGACAGCAATGCGTAACCGCTCAATGCCTGTTTCTGATTCGACAAAACGTGACGTGAGCGCCATGGTTACCTGATTGGCATCATTAACACGATCGCTGCCACTGAATCGATTCTCCGTTAACATTTGTGCAAAACTGAAGTCATTGATTGCAGAGTCAAAGATTGGTAGATGATTCTGGTTTCTGTAAGGGGCGTACACATAAAAAAGACGTGGCTCCAGTGTTTGCACAAATTTTCTGTCGCTCAGTGTTGTATTCCGCTCGAAAACAACGCCGCTGTCCAGACTGAATATCGGAACAGTCCGGTCTGGGGTTTTTTCTCCTCTGGGGCCTATGGGCGCAGATAAATCATATTGCGTATAATGCAATCCAAATTTAGGAATGATAAAACCAAATTCATTGCGCAGCGGAACGCTCACGCTCGGATATAGTACCAGACGTTTTCCATCAACCAGAGGTTTTCCGTTCAGCAGGGTGGAACCGGCATGATAAAAATTAGACCAGCTGCTGCTGAAATTAAAGTCCATGAATCCGGCAACATTTTGTTTGGTGGCATCCAGTGTGAATTGTGGTAATCGAACATAGGGGGAAATAATCCTGGCAAATGGATCCTGGAGCGTTTGATAACCCTGAACCAGACCGGTAAAACTGATCGAACCATTCTCACCCAATGCACCGTGATAGGAAAGAGCAGCCCGCTGCGATAAATTTGTTTTACTGGTTTGTGACAGATCATTGGTGAGATCACGGAAAAAACGATCATCTGACACATGATTATAATCAAGATTACCTTGCCAGCCTCTGCCCAGATACTGCGTATGTTCAAATGAAATGCCATAGCGCGTCTGCTGGGTTTTGATATCATTTGGCAGGATGTCAAATATCGCATTGCCACTCAGATTATTGCCCATGTAGCGCAGTTCATTATTGATCATCAGACCCCGTTTGGACATCAGGCGTGGTGCAATGGTGGCATCAATATTGGGTGCGATATTCAGATAAAATGGCAGTGCAATCTCAAAACCCGTTTTGGCGGTATTGCCCATAATGGGTGCGAGCATTCCGGATTTTCGTTTTCCGCTATATGAGAAATCAATCCAGGGTACATATAGAATGGGTTTATCTTTAAATACGACGGTGACATTCCGGGCGGTGCCGACTTCCTTTTTGTTATCAATGACCAGATCGCTGGCGCGGATGTACCAATCCTCGTTGCCTTCCGGGCAGGTAGTATAGCTGCCGTCTTTCAAACGATAATGATCTTTACCCTCAAATAACAGAAGACTGCCTGCACCGCGTCCATTGCGCTCTTTCATGTAATAACGGGGTTCAGACATGTGGCCGACTTCCGTGAGCAGGTTTATCTGAAGGCTGTTCCCCTTCAATGTATCAGTCGATCTTTCCAGCTTCACATTACCTTCCACTTCTGTATCTTCAGTCGCCTGAAAATATTTCATGCGATCAGCCGTCAGCTTGTTGTTGCCATGGCGCAACTCAGCATTTCCGGTGGCTTCCAGTTCCTGTTTATAGTAGCCGTGAATGCGATCAGCTTCAATGAATACAGGTTTTCTTTGCGGCTTGATTATGGATTGGGCGGGAATGACCGGATCATCCGGTTTGGGAGCTGATTCTTCACCAAATGCAATCAGTGGTTTGTTAAAAAACAAGACCAGCATGCATAGGGTTTGGAGTAGTCGCATATTTTTTGTGAAGTAATTAATTCAGGATAACAGGAGATCAGCGCAACAAAGGATGATCACTATTCTCCTTATATTAAACGGACGAGTTTACCGGATTACCGGGAATCGAAACATATTGATACAAAAAGAGGCATACTGGCTGATTGGGTTCAATGATCAGTTTCCTGAGTTTGGTGTCGCGCCATTGTACTATTAGTTTCAACTAATTTCCTATTGGAACCACATTCTCAATAAGAAAACAGATTCCAATCAACGGGTAAAGTTTGCTTGATAGGTGATTGTACTGGAGCCGGTACATTTGTTGAAGTTGAATTTTCTAAAAGATAAATTGCTTGAGTGCTGTGCATGGTCGAAGATATGCAAAGAGCACAGTATAATTCAGATAAATTTGGTTGTTTTCCCGTGAAACATACGAATTACCCTCTCATATTCAATTTCAAAAGGCCAACTGACTGAATAAACAAACGGGATAACTGTTTTTGTTCAGTAATCTGATATTCTGTTTATGGTAGATATTGATTCAATCTTTTCTTCTGAAGGCGAGCTCTCCCGTCACATTGCAGGGTTTCGCGTGCGTGCCCAGCAACTGGAGATGGCACAGACCATTGCAGAAGCCATCAAAAAGAATCATGTATTGGTTGCTGAAGCAGGTACTGGCACCGGAAAGACCTTTGCTTACCTTGTGCCGGCATTGCTGGCTGGCGGCAAAGTGATCATTTCCACCGGAACAAAGACATTGCAGGACCAACTGTTCAAACGGGATATCCCGAATGTGCGAGCAGCGCTTAAAGTACCGGTTACAGTGGCGCTGCTGAAAGGGCGCGCCAATTATATCTGTCATTATCATCTGGAAAGAAACCTGCAGGATACGCAGATGATGTTTGTCCATCGGGATGAGATCAGGTTCCTGCAACAAATAGAACGCTATGCGGCGGTCAGTAAGGATGGTGACAAGAGCGGGCTCAGTGAAGTGCCGGAAAATGCAGCCATCTGGCAACAGGTCACATCGACACGGGACAGCTGTCTGGGTTCCGAGTGCCCCAGCTATAAAAAATGTTTCGTGATGGAGGCCCGCAAGCAGGCATTATCTGCGGATGTGGTGGTGGTTAATCATCACTTGTTCTTTGCCGATGTCATGTTGCGTGATGAAGGGCTGTCGGAATTATTACCAGCCTGCAATACGGTAATTTTCGATGAGGCGCATCAATTGCCGGAAACAGCGAGTCTGTTTTTTGGTGAATCAATCAGCACGGGTCAGTTGCTGGATCTTGCGAAAGACTCCAAACTGGAAGCAATGCAGGCCGCCAGTGACTTTACTGCACTGCCGGATGCCATCGCGGCGATGGAAAAGGCAGCCCGCGATTTGCGTTTGACGATTGCGGATGAGAATACGCGGTTATCATTGGCAGCCATCTCACAGAATACGGACTTCAGCCGCGCGCTGGATACTTTGCTGGAAAAACTGGGGGAGCTGTCCGCCATGCTGGGGAGCCAGGCGGAGCGTTCGGAAGGATTGGAACATTGCTGGCAACGGGCGAGTGATCATCTTAATCACATTAAGCGATGGCGTGATGAAGCGGAAACAGAAGGATTTGTCCGCTGGCTGGAAGTGTTTAGTCATGCTTTGCAGCTAAATGCCACACCGTTGTCGATCGCCGAGATTTTTAATAAACAGCTTAATGCGTCACCGCGCGCCTGGATATTTACTTCAGCCACATTATCGGTTAAAAAGAATTTCGCGCATTATAATGAAGAAATGGGCTTATCCACAGCCCAGACAGTGTGTTGGGACAGCCCCTTCAATTTCCCCGAGCAAGCCCTGCTTTACGTGCCGACCGATATGCCGGAACCCCATCATAAAACATATACCGATCGGGTGGTGCAGGCGGCATTGCCGGTGCTGCGGGCAAGCCGGGGCCGCGCTTTTTTCCTGTGTACCAGTTTACGTGCGATGCAACGCATTCATGATCAACTGCTTGTTGCACTGGAACAGGAGCAGCTTGATTTCCCATTGTTATTGCAGGGCCAGGGCTCACGGTCTTTCATGCTGGAGCGCTTTCGCAAACTGGATAACGCCATACTGATCGGCAGCCAGTCGTTCTGGGAAGGCGTGGATGTGCGGGGTGATGCCTTGTCACTGGTGATTATCGACAAGCTTCCTTTTGCACCACCCGATGATCCGGTGCTGTCAGCGCGTATCGAAAAAATCAACCGTGAAGGGCGCAATGCCTTTATGGAATATCAACTGCCCCATGCGGTGATTAATTTGAAGCAGGGTGCGGGGCGTCTGATTCGTGATGAAACGGATCGCGGCGTGCTGATGATCTGTGATCCCCGCCTGACGACCAAAGCGTATGGCAAACAAATCTGGCAGAGCCTGCCACCGATGAAGCGCACCCGATTATTGTCGGATGTTGAAGAATTCTTTGCTGTCAAGACAGACGCCTAGCGTCGTATTAAAATGCGGAGCATCGATAAAAATGCTTCTTTAGGATGATATGAAAAGACAGTCTACTATTATTTTGTTAGCGATCCTGATCGGCCTGATGGCTTTAGTCAGTTACAGTTATGCTGCACCTGAAGATCCATTGCCCGTAGCCGATACGAATGCGGATGCGACCGATGAGCAGAAGGCTTTATCGGTCGATAAATTAAATGACATCATTAATAATATCAAACTTCAGAAGAAGGAAATCGAAGCCAAGCTACTCTCGTTGAAGAAAGTAAAGACCGAGCAGGAGAAAGAGAGGGTTAAAAATGAAATTAATGAGATAAGTCGTGCAATTGCGGAACAGGAATCATCATTTGAAATGATTCTGACAGCAGGTCTGGAATTGGCAAAAAGTGATACAGCAGAAAATGGCGAATTTGACTGGAAAAAAGACCTGCTCGAAATCGTGCAGCCTATCATGAGTGAGCTTCGTCAGTTTACCGAATATAAGCGAAAGCTCGATAATCTGCATAAGAAAATAGAACATTATCAATCACAGATTAGTACCATTACTGAAGTGCTGAACCACGTTACTAAAATCAATAAGGAAGGGCTGGATAAAGAAGCATCGATAAAATTTGAGCAGATTAACAAGAAATGGCAGGATCAGCTCAAGGAAAACAGTCATCTGCTGGAAGTTGCGCAATTACAACTGGATGAAATGACCAAGTCACAGATTGGTAAGGAAGACTTCATCAGTGATCATGTCAAACAGTTTGTTACGGGACGCGGCGCAACGCTGATCATGGCGCTGGCTGCCTTTATGTCCGTTTACTTTTCCATGTTGTTGCTGTTGGGGTGGATACAACAAATCAGTCGACACAGGCGTGGCGAGAGGATGACCTACTATCAGCGAATCATCACGGTCTGCTACCATTTTTTGATGGTGATACTGGCGATTTCAGCCAGCTTCTATGTGTTTAATGCACGCAATGATCAGGTTCTCGTTGCGATTGCCATTCTGCTGCTGGTATTTATCATCTGGGTGCTGAAAAACTCCATTCCAAGTTATCTCAAGGAACTGAATATCCTGCTGAATACCGGTTCGGTCAGGGAAGGGGAGTGCATTACCTATAATGGTATTCCGATGAAAATTGAGCGGTTGAATTACTACACAAAACTGATTAATCCTGCCCTGCCCAAATTAAAGCTGAGATTAACACTGGCGGAACTGTCCAATTATGTTTCTCGCCCCTATGCAGACGATGAACCATGGTTTCCGTGCAAGGTGGGGGACTATGTCATGCTTTCCGATGGTACATACGGCCTGGTCAAGTGCATTACGCTTGAGAGTATCGTGTTGTCTACAGCCAGTGGCATCATGCCTAAGACTTATGCCATCACTGATTTTCTGGCTGCTAATCCAAAAAACCTTTCCTATGGATTTTTTGTGATCAGTGATTTTGGCGTCGACTATCAGCATCAGGAACAGTGCACAACGGAAATTCCAGCATTGATGGGTGCCGGCATTCGCCAGGGTTTGTTACAGGAGACTTATGGCGAATCGCTGGAAGATGTATCGGTTTTCTTCGCCCAAGCCAATACATCCTCGCTGGATTATAAGATCATTGCTGTGTTTAATGGAGCGGCGGCGGGCGATTATCATGCTATTGTGCGTGCCTTGCAGCGGTATGCCGTAGAGACCTGTAACCGGCAGCAGTGGAAGATTCCTTTCACCCAGTTGGTGGTCCATAACGCAACCAGTTAATCTATAGCCATTTCTTCTTCTTGAAGAAAAATAATAAGCCAACCCCGATGGTGATGAATATTACCCACAGAGCCGGATAAGCCCAGCGCCATTTCAGTTCCGGCATATGTTCAAAATTCATGCCATAGACGCCTGCGATAAAAGTGAGCGGGATAAAGATGGATGCGAATATGGTCAGAATCTTCATGGTTTCGTTCAGCTTGTTGCTGATACTGGAGAGATAGATATCGTGCATGGCAGAAATTCTCTCCCGATAGGATTCCAGTGCATCCGTGACACGCAACACGTGGTCATAAACATCCCCATAGTAACGCAGCGTTTTCTCCTGCAGCAGGGGTGTATCGATGCGCTGAATTGTCGCCAGTAATTCACGCAACGGGGAAATGTTGCGTTTCATGGAAATTAATCCACGCCGTATCTGTTGGACAGTTTTCAGCATCTCCTTGCTGGAATTGAATAGAATATTGTCTTCCAGCGGGTCGATGATGTCATCCAGATTGTCTTCCACGACAAAATATTCATCGACAATCGTGTCGAGAATGACATAAGCCAGATAATCACTGCCAAACTGCCGCAGGCGGCCATTGCGATTCTGCAGGTGGCTGTGGATGGGCTTGAACGTGTCGTCGGCTTTTTCCTTAAAAGTGATCACATGATTTGCCAGCAGCAGGATACTGATTTGTTCGTATTCCAGGCTGAAATCCTTTTCCAGGTTAACATCGATCCCCTTGATGACCAGATAGAGATAGTCTTCATATTCCTCCAGCTTGGGTCGCTGGTGCGTGCTGAGAATATCTTCCAGCACGAGGGGATGAATGTTTAATTCCTGCCCGATGGTTTCTACGATATTGATATCGCTGAGTCCGTCTACATTGATCCATGTAATCATCCCATTGTTTTGCAGGGATTCCAGCTCAGAAATCGAGGAAATCTCATGATGCAGCAGGGTGTCAGCATTATATTGGGTAATGGAAATCCTGCATTCCGCCTCATGCTTCTCACCAATATGCACCAGTGTGCCCGGCGGTAGCCCCGATTTATCGGCTGCACTGCTCAAAACTGTTTTATCGGTTTGTTGGTGCAGTCGATGCCATGACGGGAAAGTAAAATTCATCTTCAATTGCCCTGAAATTAATAAGCTGCTTATTCTAAGGGCTTTATTCCCAGTTTGGGAGAATAACTGAAGATGATGAATCTGGCTTATATGATTGAATCGCCCTGAATGACATTAAGAAATGATTTGTTCAACAGCCGGCTCTACTGATCAAGATATCCGATCTGGTAAGCAAGCCTGTCTTTCTGGAGGGAACACCAGACATGACAGACTCTGCGGGCTTCTTCCGCATCACTGAATGTCCATAGAACCACACCATCCTCAGTCATCAAGGTTGCCATTTTATTGGGCCATTCTTTTATAACAAAGTGCATTGCATTCTCCTTGGTATGAAGTTACAGGGAGAAGCATAGTCATTCATTATGAAGATCTAATGAAGGAAATATGAAGTATTTATGACAGAATTCCGGTCGTCTCTGGTAAAAAATCAGGCATACTTAACCATAAACCGGCTGACTGATCAGGTGGAAGTTCACTATTTTGTTTTGCCTGCTGATTATTCAGGATTTTCCTAAAAGGCGGTATACGAGTACGGTTTAGTGTTCTAATTGCTTCTACTTTCTAAAAGGAATGATCATGAAAAATATCCATTACATTCAGGCAAGCGTTTTAGTAATATTCCTGTCATTTATCGGCCATGTGGCGAACAGCAGCGCTGACAGTCTTTTCGGTACAATCGATAAAGGCTTGTCAGCAGTAGAAGGTGCGGCACAAAGCGGAAAGCAGGTAATTGACGCCGGCGCGGCAGCTACCAATGCGGCCGGGGCTAGTCAAATCGGTCTGGTTGATACGCTGGTTAACCAATTGGGCGTGACGCAACAGCAGGCACTGGGGGGTGCCGGGGCTGTTT
The DNA here is from genome assembly GCA_038043005.1 of Pseudomonadota bacterium. Lineage (GTDB taxonomy): Bacteria > Pseudomonadota > Gammaproteobacteria > Burkholderiales > Nitrosomonadaceae > Nitrosomonas. The sequence goes on along the minus strand of JBBTCY010000129.1, from coordinate 13,796 downwards.
TTCAAATGGCACAGGGCAATATGAGCCCGCAGGCATTTGCCACATTATCTCAATCCACTCCCGGAATGGACAGTATGCTGAATGCGGCGCCCGTCATGCCAGAATCGGTATCCGGTTTGACCGGCAGTTTGTCTTCCATGATGGGAGATGCCAATAATACGCTGGGCAGTGCAGCCGCACTCGCTGCCTCATTTCAGCAACTGAATCTTTCTCCCGATATGGTGGGTCAGTTTATTCCTGTGATCACTAATTACGTCAGACAAACGAGCGGGCGGGTAACAGCCGATCTTTTGCAGTCGGCATTGGGCGTGCGGTGAGCTGAGTTATCCGGCTGAACAGGAAAAAAGGGAAGGAAGCAACGGGGTTATGGGCATGCAGCACTGTATGAGTGCGGGTTTATTTAGCCGCTTCCTTCCGGTATGTTCATGGCATTGATATATTTTCGATAAAGCGCATCGGCTGTCAGACCATCAAATATAGCATTTTCTGTTCCAGGCGCACCCAGCGCAAGCCAGGCTAGCACGCAGCTTTTCCCCAATGGCGCCCATTTACGGGTGACCAGCGTCTCATAAAGCGCGTTAAAATGAATAACCATAACGTCACCTTCCCAACCGGAATTTCTATTATCTGGAATTTGAGTGGTGGCGCCAAGAAAGTTGAACTGTACTGCGCCGGTTTCAGGCTCCTCGGTTAACACGATAGCAGTATCATTCCGGATATGGGCAGTCAGCCTGGTTTCCTCATTGAATTCACGGCTTGCTGTTCCGGTTATATGCATCTCGCCCGAGCGACCCAAACCATCGGGTGGACAGAATCCGCCACCGGGGATGCTCAACATATCAGGATAGAGATGGGACTTGGGCGATCGGTGATGCAGAATAATAAGTTGTTTTTCCAGATCGGTCGCAATGAGATTGGCGGTTAACAGATTCGGCTTCTCTCCGCGATTGCGCAATGCAATGACCTGGGAGAAAGGAAGCCTCCGGTAACGAAAGATAACCGGGCTGGCAGATAGACTCGGTTGGATCAGAACGGCATGGGGATCATCGGTATGCAGAATGGATTGGATCGCGCGTGCTTCCCTGATCAACGATTCATCAGCTACATAATTGCCTGCATCGACCAGGACTGGCTCCTTTTCCAGTATCTGATGGAAATAGACAGATGTTCTGAATAGGCTGTTCAGTTCACTGATCACGGATTGACGCATACCATGGAATCTCCGAGGTTCGGCCATTTCGAGTAAGGTGGGAGATCCAGAGTCTGTCAGATTTATCGTTCCGACATTCCTTCTCATGTAGATACGAACATACTTAGTTGTTGTGCAAAAGAAGGAATTAGTTTTTCTCTACTTATATTGTATTGCCATAATGACTGTCCATACTTCTTGATCTTATCTTCTTCGGGCAACTCCTCAAATTCCTGCTCACTTAAGAGAGCGTATCTAATCCAGCTCATTAACCAATATAGTTTTCTATCAGTTCCATTTTCTTCATTAAGATTAGATAAGTTCAATCTTTCCATGACCTTACTAAAGCAAGTCTTTTGAAGAAGTAGTTGATCAAACAACCATGGATCTATAACTTTCATAACGGAGAGGAAAGCAATGATAGCAACAAGTCTTAATTGACTTTTAGTACTTGATCCATAAAATACAGCTAAGTTTGTGTATATTTTCTCAAGTTGTCTCAGTGATAAGTTGAAATGATCGGCAAGTGGTTCAATACACTCAATGATGTTTCTATCATCTCCCCAAGTCTGAAGTTCATGTAGCTGTGATAGTTTTTTTGAATACTTGCTCAAATCGTTTGTGTATCGTTCATTGGTTCTTTTTGGTATTTTTGTTTCCAGATTGATAAATTTTTGAAGATACGTATGGGCATCAATATTCTGGCCATAAACACTTTTAATGGATTCTTCCAATTGAGCTTTATTCATTACTAATATAAATACAACATTTTTTACAGAAAACAGATGCTTGATTTTTTCTATAATTTCAACCGCAAAAGTAGGCTTACATCGATCCAGTTCATCAATAATTATGACCAATGGTTTATTACCATCTTTTTGTAGCTTTGAGGGGAGGCTAGATAGCAATTCCCTAAATGATTGTATAATCTCAATATCCTTGGAGTGAGAGTTAATCCTCTCTTCGACAAGGCTTCCAATTAAATCGGAAACGCTCTTTGCCATATCTTCTTTTATTTCCATAAGATCTTCTATTTCTGTATTTTTGATTACTCCCAAAGTAGCAACTTTAATTCCAATTCTTGCGGACAACGAAAGAAGCTGACTACCAACCTTCTTGGCTTTGTCTTTCAGTTCGGTAACCTTCTCTTCATGATCTTTCGTAATGTGCGTTTCTGCATAATTCATGATTGCACTGACAACTGATATAAATGCATCATCGACATAATCATTCGAGAATGCATCTATATAGATATTTGGAACATTATTTTCTAATAAAAGACCTTGCCACATTTTTACAAACGTAGTTTTACCTTCACCCCATTTTCCATCGAGAGAAATAACTAGCTCATCGTTGGATCGCACTACTATATTTAATAGCGCCTCCCCATAGGTTCTTCGATCTAATGCATCATTTTTGAAAGAATCATTTTCTTCAACAACAAGTGGAGGAATAACTAGTCGCATACTTTTTCCTTTAACTTATAACTATATATTTGTGAAGAATTATTATTTTCCACGCTTTGTCTGCTTCGATAGACTCAACCAGGTCTGCACTACGCTATCCGGATTGAGTGAAAGGTTTTCGATACCCGCTTCAACCAGCCAGCTTGCAAAATCAGGGTGATCGGAGGG
>JBBTCY010000129.1:0-10873 GCA_038043005.1 Pseudomonadota bacterium | reverse complement strand
ACTTTCTTGAGTGCCTGGCATTCCAGCGTGAAACAGTCCTGAAAATCTTTGGAGATATACCGGGATGCGCCACGAAAGCCGAGCATGGGGTTTTCTTCTTTGGGCTCATAGTGCGAGCCGCCGATCAGGTTGGCGTATTCGTTGGATTTAAAGTCGGACAGGCGCACGATGACAGGTTTGGGTGCGAATGCGGCAGCGATGGTGGCAATGCCTTCACTAAGTTTATCGACGTAATACTGCACCGGATCACGATAGGCGGCACAGCGTTTTTCGATAGTTTCTTTCAGGTCATCAGGCAGATTGAGATAATCCAGAATGGCTTTGGGATGCACGCCGATCATGCGAGCAATGATAAATTCCAGTCTTGCCAGTCCCACGCCATGGTTGGGCAATCGTTGCAGGTCAAAAGCCAGTTCCGGATTGCCGATATTCATGGAAATTTTAACCGGCAGGGATGGCATGGATTCCAGTACCAGTTCAGTGACTTCGACTTCCAGCGCACCTTGAAATACATGCCCCGCATCGCCATCCGCACACGATACGGTAACGATCTGCCCTTCCGCCAGCACTTCAGTGGCATTGCCGCAGCCGACAACAGCAGGGATGCCCAGTTCACGGGCAATGATGGCGGCATGGCAAGTGCGCCCGCCCCGGTTCGTGACAATGGCTGCTGCGCGTTTCATGACGGGTTCCCAATCCGGGTCGGTCATATCCGTAACCAGAATATCGCCTGCCTGAACGCGGGACATTTCCCGGGCATTGAGAACCAGCCGCACCGATCCGCTGCCGATTTTCTGTCCAATCGCGCGCCCCGATACCAGGATGCCGGACTGGTTCTTCAAACGATAGTTTTTTATTATTTTTGAATTGACCTGGGATTGGACGGTTTCAGGCCGTGCCTGCAGGATATAGAGTTTGCCGTTGGTGCCGTCTTTTCCCCACTCAATGTCCATGGGTCTTTGATAATGCCGTTCGATGATCAGCGCCTGACGCGCGAGTTCTTCGGCTTCTTCATCGGTAATGGAAAAACAGGCTTGTTTTTCAGGGGGAACATCGCAGGTTTGCACGGAATGATGGATATCCGGATTTTCGGTATATTTGATCTGGTTCAGTTTGGAACCCAGACTGCGTTTGATGATTGCAGATTTTCCCTGCATGAGTGCGGGCTTATAAACGTAGAATTCATCAGGATTGACGGTGCCTTGTACGATCGCTTCACCCAATCCGTAGGAAGCTGTAATCAACACAACCTGATCAAAGCCTGACTCCGTATCCAGCGTGAACATCACACCCGCAGCACCGACATCGCTGCGGATCATGTGCTGTATGCCGGCGGATAAGGCGACATCGGCATGGATAAACCCCTTGTGTACCCGGTAGGCAATGGCGCGGTCGTCATAGAGTGACGCGAAAACATATTTAATGGCGGTCAGTAAATTATCCAGTCCGCGGATATTCAGTAAGGTTTCCTGCTGCCCGGCAAATGACGCATCGGCAAGATCTTCAGCCGTGGCGGATGATCGAACGGCAACGGATACGTCATGATTGCCTGCTGCCAATCGCATCTTTTCATAGGCCTGGGTAATCTCAGCCTGCAGTGAATCCGGCAAGGAAGCTGCCCTGATCCAGCCACGGATGGTATGGCCAGCCTGGGCAAGCGCTGTGACATCACCAATATCCACCGATGCAAGTGCCGTTTCAATGCGCTGATCGAGCTGATTCTGTGCGAGAAAATCCCGATAAGCGCTGGCCGTTGTCGCGAATCCATCGGGAACGCTGACTCCCGCAGCCGATAACTGACTGATCATCTCGCCCAGTGAAGCATTCTTGCCGCCAACGTGCGCAACATCAATCATGCGCAATTGATCGAACCATACAATATATTTTAGAGAATTCATTTTGCCTGCTCAAAGGTGTGTCATGTGTTGTATAAAAGATCACTAAATATAGATTATCACTCTTTTGGCAACAGTGTGATTAGTAACTTAATTATGGTAGTTCACTGACCTATACCTCGATTTAGATCCAATTAGCCACTTTCTTTTACGCATGGGTTTAATGACTTTTTGCTATAGTCATTATCTGACATGGAGACATGCAATATTCTTACGCTGTGATGTTCAATATTTATGACATCAATAAATGTGTTAAGCCCCTAGAAAGGAAACATTGCAGTTTTATGTCCAAATTTTCTAGAAAAATATTTTTGAAGAGATAAATGATCAATAGCCCATCGGGAGAAAACGGCAAGCTCATATTTTTCTCACAGGAAAAAAGCCACTCGCTGGATCACTATCATGATCTTTTTAAAATTCAGTTTTTTCAGGATTTCTCTGAGTGGAAAAAAGCAGGAACCCTTCCATCCGCTTTTATAATTGCAGGTAGTGATTCGCCCTATACGACCTCGATTCTTGGCAAGCTTCGCCGGGATTCTGAAACATTCGCATCATTGTGCTTTATCACGGAATCGATGTCATCCATTGACAGCGGTCTTTCAGATGGGCAATTGCTACCGCCGGTGCAGCTACAGGGCGTAATCAGCAATTTTCTGGATCTTTCCAATGCTTACAAAAACAGTGAGACGCATATCTCGCATTTAGGGCGTTTAATTAAGTACCTGTGGTTGCGCCCGAATTTTATTCTTCATCCGCATCATGGATGGCAATATTCCCGATTCTACCGCTATCCATTACTGGAAGCGCTCGGTCAGGATAAATCCGATTCCTTTGAATGGTTGCAAAGCCTTGCCAATTCCAAATTAATGGAACCGGTGGCACTGATCGATCGGCAAAGGGAGTGTGCGTATTGTCATTCATCTCACTTGAGCTTCATTGATGTTTGTCCGGGCTGCCATGCCATTGATATTGAATTGCAGGCATCGCTGCATTGCTTTACCTGTGGCTGTGTCGACATACAGGAAAAATTTATCCATAGCGGGATGCTCATTTGCCCTAAGTGCAATACACAGTTGCGACACATCGGCAGTGATTATGATCGCCCCATTGAAAATCATAGTTGCCGTGTCTGTCATCAAACATTTGTAGAATCAAACGTGTTGGCACGCTGTATGGCTTGTGAGAAAGTAATGATGCCCAATGATCTTGCATCAAATCGAATCCGTAGCTGGCGATTAAGCGATAGAGGGAGAGTGATTGCCGTACGCGGTGAAATATTCGACATCGCATCCAGTTTTGATCAATTAAATTTTATTTCCAAAGAGTTGTTTCTGCATGATCTGGATTGGTTGCTGATTTCGTCCCGGCGCTATCCGGATATTACGTTCAGTCTATTTGGTATCTATTTTGCAAACTTAACCGAACTGATTGATCTCACCGGGCATACACAACTGTTGCAAATGCTGGAATCCTTTGCCCAGCGACTGAGGGGCATGCTGCGCACACCCGATTTGTCAACCCGTACGGCCGAGAATATGTTGTGGCTATTGTTGCCGCATACCGATGGGCAAGGCTTAAGAAACTTTCAGAAACGTATTGAAAGTAGTATGCAAGTACTGCAGGAAGAGGGTGATATGCAATTTGATTGTCGTTTTATCAGTGCAGCTTCATCACAGATATCAAATAAAGAAAATGCAGAGCTGTTGCTGGCACATTTACACGGTGAGTTAGTTTAAGCGATGCAGACGCTGACACAAACCGGACAGATCCTGTTTGCTTTTTTATCACAGGATCAGGGGGTGATACCGTATCTGCTGGTATTTGTGCCGCTGGTACTGTTTTTTGAGTTGCCGCTATATTTTATCAGTTGGCTGGGGGTTTTTCGTCATATCACGAAAGAAGCCTATGAAGTGCCTTTTATTGCACCCTATATGCCGCGTGTTACGTGCGCCATTACATGCTATGCGGAAGGGGAAGCCGTCAAGAATACGGTTATTTCGTTACTGGAGCAGGTTTATCCGGGTCATATCGAGATCATTGCCATGGTCGATGGAGTACAGAAAAACCAGGATACTTACCAGGCGTTGCGGGAACTGGTGCCCCGGATTTCATCCTGTCCCAACCGTTCATTTGTCATTATTCCCAAGATTCAGCGCGGCGGACGGGTATCTTCCCTGAACGCAGGGCTCAGCCGCGCGAGCGGCGAAGTATTCATGGCGTTAGATGGTGACACCTCGTTTGATAATCAGATGGTATACCGGGCGGCTTTGCACTTTCAAAATGCCAATGTGATTGCGGTGACAGGGCCGATGCGTGTGCGTAATGCAAACAAATCATTATTGACCCGATTCCAGAGCCTGGAGTATATGTTAAGTCTCCAGGTCGGCAAGCTGGGTTTGACAAACTTCGGTGTGATTAACAACATACCGGGTGCTTTTGGTATTTTCAGAAAATCATTTCTTCAACAGATCGGTGGTTGGAATACCGGTACCGCAGAAGATCTCGATATGACCTTGCGTATCAAACAGTATCAGGGGCGCTATCCGCAACTTCGAGTTGAATTTGAAGTAGGTGCTGTTTCCCATACCGATGTTCCTGAGAGACTCAGTGACTTTCTCAAGCAGAGATTACGATGGGATGGAGACCTCTGGTATATCTATGCAAATAAGCATAAACAGGGGATTTCCGCATCGGTCATGGGCTGGGGTAATTTTCTGTTCATACTCTGGTATGGCATCTTGTTTCAGATCGTGATGCCCTTTACCATCGTGCTGTATATGATCCATATGGCGATTATCCAGCCATTACCGTTCTATCTGGCGAGCATGGTACTGGTTTATCTTTTTTATTTAAGTCTGATTCTGATCCAGTTTCTTCTGTATCTTGCGGTCGTTTCGGATAGAAAATGGCAGGATTGCAGCGCTTTTCTGGTGCTGCCGGTTTATCCGGTATTCCAGTTTGCAGCGCGCCTGTGGAGCGCTGTTGCGATTTCAAACCAGATGTTCAATAAGGGGCATCTGGATTCCTCAATGGCACCCTGGTGGGTGCTTAAAAAGGGCAAACAGTGAAGATTCACTGGATTCTTCTGTCGATGAGCCTGATTTTCCTGCCGGCAAACGTCATGGCTCAGGTGAGAACGCTGGCCGAGTTTTCCATGCATCTGGATCAGGCAGCTTCTGTGCTGAAGACAAAGGCGGATCTTGAGGCACAGCAATCTCATTTGCAGGCAAACGAGGCACAGAAGGGCTGGGAGGTTTTTGGCGGCGTGTCGGGTGGTTATCAAAAGAGTCCCTTCGCAAGGGAGCCTTTTGGACGTTTTTTTGATCCGGCAGCCCGTATCGGATTGCGTTATCCCTTGCTGGGCAGTGCGGAAAGACAGGAGCGTGCCATTGGAGATGCAGAAACCCAGGTTAGGATAGAAGGCATCCGTCATGAATGGAGCAAGAAGCTGGCGACGTTCTTCGTGGAGGAAAATTACGCAGCATATTGGAGCGCGCAGAAAATGCTGGCCCTGAACGATGCCTACGTTCATCTGCGGCATGCCGGTATCGAAAAAGCATTGCACCAGCGGCATGAAGCCGGATTGCTGCTCATGTCGGATTATTTTGAGTTTTTGTCGGTTTTTGAACAGGCGGAACGTGCCCGCCTGGAATTTATGAGCAACAAGGAGCATGCATTAGCCCGGCTCTCACATCTGACACATACTGTCGTGGCGCCTTTTGAAGCAATCAAGCCCGGTTTGAATGCGGTGGCGGGTAACTTATCCTACGATATCAATCAGCCGGATCTGGAGATCCTGCAGGAACAGATCGGCAATCTGCGCAATGTCCGGGAGACGGAGAACTGGCAAGGCATCGACTCGGATTTCTCGGTCACAGCCTTTGGCGGACCAGCCATTCCGCATCCATCACCGGAGGCGCCTCAATTTGGCTATGGCGGGGCGGTCGGTTTTAATTTCAGAATGCCACTAGAGATTGTCAGCTACCGGAAAAATGAGAAATCCCGTTTAAACAGCCAGCTCATAAGCTTCCAGGCGGAGTATACCCGCCGGGATCAGGAGCTTGATCTCGAATTCAAGACAATGCTGGGGCGTTATCAACAGCTCATGCAGCAAATCAAATTTCAGCAGACGCGACTGGATGCAGCCAGAGAATCTGTGCGGGAGCGGTATCTGCGGTTGCAGGCGCTGGATGGGGATGTTATCGAGAAATATGTCCAGGCGATCAATACATATTACCGTGCAGCCGTTGAATACGTGGAAGCGGAAACCGAGCAATGGAAATTGCACGTCCGGTTGCGCCAGTTTGTTTCCACGCTGAGCAATGCGGGAGAAGCGGCGCGATCCGATTCAGACCTGACGGGCATGCTTGAGCCTCTGCAGAAAGCGGATCAGTTTTTTGGGAAACAGCTGGCGAAAGAAGCAAAGCCAATAAAATTAGCCAGCTTGAATGATTCCTCATCACTGAATCGATCAGGTTCAGAGACGACCGGTTTTTCGGTTTATGCCTGGAATTATGACGACATTGTGCTGCGGCCGGAATTCTGGGAGAAAAGCCAGTCAATGGGGATACGCCGCGTATTGTTGTCATTGGATGAACGACAGATTGCATCGGTTGTTTCCGATCCGTCCCCATTAAATAAATTCCTGCAGGATGCCAGACGCCAGGGTGTGAAAGTTGACTGGCTGCTGGGTGATCCAGACTGGATTCTTCCAACAGAGCGCGCAAAGCTGCTGGAAATTATCAAGCGACTGAAACATATTGATTTTGATGGACTGCATCTTGATATTGAACCCGATCAACTTGCCGGGAAGCTGACTGGAAAGCATCGGTTGGAAGAATTTGTCGAAACAGTGCGACAGGTAACGGTTGTTTCCCCCTGGCCGGTTGCAGTGAGCATTCATCCGCGTTATCTGGAGAAGGAAACATCATTTGACGTCTGTGTGCCCTGCCAGTTTAAAGAGATGGGTGTAAAGGAAATCACGGTCATGTATTACGCAACAAATGTGCAGACTGTTGTGACAGCAATGAAGTCGGCGATGCATCAATATTCAGGCATGCTGTTCAGTCTTGCGCAAAGCCTTGAGCGTGAATTGGGGTCAGACAACAGCTACGCACATAAGCCACAGGCTTTTTTCAAGCGGGCAATGCTGCAACTGCATAATCAACTACAGGCCGCCAATTTCGGTGGGCTTATCATTCAATCATGGCAAGACTGGGAAAGATATATCCATGAAAATCCGCTTTAATCAACCTGAACATAAAGTACCGAATGATGATCGGGGCATCCGCATTCAGTACGGTGAAGCAAAGCGTTCTGGGAAATCCTGGCGCTGGTACTTGATCCTGATTGTTTCCAGTCTGCCATTCCTGTACCTGATTGGTCTGATACTGATGGAAGCCATACTGGTCAAGGCAGATGGGCGTATCAGCATACCTCAAATCACGGTGCGAACGTCAGTGGATGGCTATATTCAGCAGGTATTTGTCAAACCGCTGCAAACAGTGATGGCTGGTGAAACAGTGGCTGTATTGGAAAATACCCCACTGGAGAGCCGTTATCAGCTCTTGATGACGGAAATTAATTTTCTGAACGAGGAGAAAAACAAATTATTGCTTCAATCCGGCAATATTACATCGCATTCCGGGCAGTTACTGGATTTTGCCAGGGAACAGAAAACTTTCTATCAGAAGCGTTTGCAGCAGTATGAAACGCTATTCAAACAAGGCGCGGCAACCCAGGTTGAAATAGCAACGGCACGGAATCAATATAACGATGCACTTGAGAATCTGGCATCCCATGAACGGGCGCAACGTCGGGATCAGAGCCTGTCAGCAGAAATTCGTCAGACTATAGCGCGAATCAATCAATTAACCTTAGAACTCAGTCAGATTGAAGTTCAGAAGCAGCAATTGCTGGTTACAGCGCCTGCAGAAGGCCTGGTGACCGAGTTGTTTGCACAATCCGGAGAGTATCTGAGTCGCGGGCAGTCACTGCTGGAAATTATTTTTCCTGAGAAAGCATATATCAGTGCATTTATCCCACCCAAATATCAGGATTACGCAGTAATGGATCAGACTGTTTCAGTTACCCTGCCGAATGGAGAAACTGCCAAGGCACGCATTATCTCAATTCCAGGGGTTACGCAAAAATCACTGGCGGAGGGGATGAATCCGCTGGAATCCCCTCGCTCCGCCATATTGGCGCATATGCAGTTCGTCGATCCGGTAAAAGCGCGATTAATTAATGGTATGCCTGTTGATATCCGCTTCCATCATTTTTCCAGGTAGACGCACCTGAAGTAATTATGCAATCCGGTTCGCTTATACCCAATCCCGGCCGATCAGGAAGTCCGTATAAAGCTTGTCTTCAGCGCTGCCAGCCTTGGGCTTCCAGTCATAACGCCACTTAACGATGGGTGGCAGGGACATGAGTATCGATTCCGTGCGTCCGCCCGTCTGTAGTCCGAACAGCGTACCGCGATCCCATACCAGATTAAATTCAACGTACCGCCCGCGCCGATAGGCTTGGAAATCGCGTTCACGCTCACCGTATGGCGTATCTTTACGGATCTCAAGTATTGGCCGGTAGGCCAGCAGAAAGTGCTCGCCGACATTTTTGGTCAAGTTGAAGCAGGTGTCAAAATCCGGTTGATTCCAGTCATCGAAGAAGATACCGCCGATCCCGCGTGGTTCCTTGCGATGCTTGAGATAGAAATATTCATCACACCATTTTTTCAAGCGGGGATAGCAATGGGCGCCAAATGGCTGCAGGGCATCCTTGCAGGTTTGATGAAAGTGGATTGCGTCATCTTCGTAGCCATAATAGGGGGTCAGATCCATGCCGCCGCCAAACCACCAGACAGGTTCGGCACCTTCCTTGCGTGCCTCGAAGAAACGAACATTCATATGCACGGTGGGCGCGTAAGGGTTGCGTGGGTGCAAGACCAGTGATACACCCATGGCTTCAAATGAGCGCCCCGATAACTCAGGCCGCGCCGCCGTCGCAGATGCCGGCAGACCGGCACCGTAGACATGAGAAAAATTTACGCCGCCACGCTCCAGAACATTGCCTTCTTCAATCACGGCGCTGATGCCGCCGCCGCCTTCAGGACGATCCCATTGGTCGTATCTGAATGCTTTGCCATCGACTGCTTCGATCCCCTTTACGATATTTTTTTGCAGATTGGTGAGAAATTCTTTAACGTGTGGTGTATTCATACAAGCTCCCGGTTTGATTCAATTATTTTCAATGCAGGGTGTATGTACTTATTGATGTTTCAAAAAATCATACAGTGCTTATTATTTTCGTATGGTTTGATTCTCAACGTGAATCTGAGACTTATACTTTTATAATGAGTACCCCTCGGCAACATGCAGCATTTTACCTGCACGTATAACACGATGAAAGAATTTCGTCATTGATATTTCTCAACCGGGGCAGGAATGAAAAAACCGTTTGCGCGTGTGATAGACTCATACCATCAGTTTTTGAGAGAAAAATAGAATGTCCGGTAATACACTTGGTAAATTGTTTTGCGTCACTTCTTTTGGCGAATCGCATGGCCCGGCCATCGGTTGCATAGTGGATGGCTGCCCGCCCGGGTTAGCATTAACGGTTGAAGATATTCAACATGAGCTGGATCGACGCAAACCGGGTACATCCCGCCATGTCACCCAGCGGCGCGAATCTGATACGGTTGAAATTCTATCGGGTGTATTTGAAGGTAAAACGACCGGCACGCCGATTGCATTGCTGATTCGCAATGAAGATCAACGCAGTAAGGATTACAGCAAGATCATGGATGTTTTTCGTCCGGGTCATGCGGATTACACGTACTGGCAAAAATATGGCATTCGCGATTACCGGGGCGGTGGACGTGCATCGGCTAGGGAAACAGCCGTCCGGGTTGCAGCGGGCGCTATTGCCAAAAAATGGCTGCATGAGAAATTTGGTGTAGTCATACAGGGTTATATGTCTCAATTGGGGCCGATCGAAATTCCTTTCAAGCAGTGGCGCGATGTGAATCAGAATCCATTTTTTGTGGCGGACAACGGCTATGTCGATCAACTGGAAACCTTTATGGATCAATTGCGTAAATCGGGTGACTCGGTCGGCGCACGGATCAGCGTGGTTGCAGAGGGCGTGCCGGTCGGCTGGGGAGAGCCTGTCTATGATCGGCTGGATGCGGAAATTGCTTACGCCATGATGAATATTAACGCTGTCAAGGGTGTGGAAATCGGTGCGGGCTTTGCCAGTGTGGCGCAGAAGGGTACGGAGCATTCCGATGAAATGACGACGGATGGTTTTTTGTCCAACAATGCAGGGGGTATCCTGGGCGGTATTTCGACAGGGCAGGCCATTACGGTTAACGTGGCAATCAAACCGACTTCCAGCATCCGTCTGGGACGACATTCCATCGATAAGCACGGCAAACCGGTATTGGTGGAAACGCACGGGAGGCATGATCCCTGTGTCGGTATCCGCGCAACGCCCATTGTCGAAGCAATGCTTGCTTTGGTACTGATCGATCATGCGTTGCGGCATCGTGCGCAAAATGCGGATGTGGATTGCAAGACACCAAAAATTTCCGGACATCTTGAGAATACGGATATCCCTGTATTGCTAAAGGATACGTACTCACTGTTAAAGGAAGATCCGGAACCGGAAGAAGATTGAATCGATGCATAAATCAGCAATTAATATTGCTTAAATCTTGACAAGATTCATTAAATACACCATTATCGCCTCCGCAAAAGAGGTTGTGATTATTGGTAGATAGAAATCGGCTAAGTCGATTACAGTTTGAAAGCATCGAATACAGTTACAAAAGCTAAGTTCGAATCCCGTAATCGCTTCAATCTGATATAATCTTCCGGTTGATTAAACAACAAGCTGGATGGAAGTAATTAGATTGTACTTAGCTTAGCGCCCGTAGCTCAGTTGGATAGAGTACTTGGCTACGAACCAAGGGGTCG
>JBBTCY010000128.1:0-4404 GCA_038043005.1 Pseudomonadota bacterium | reverse complement strand
GGCAGAATCACTGCGCCGGATCGCGCCAGTTTAAGCATGTTTTCCAGATGAATTGCCGAAAATGGCATTTCACGCGGCACCAGAATGAGTTTCCGGTTCTCCTTCAGCATGACATCAGCTGCCCGTTCTATCAATTTCTGATTCAGGCCGGTTGCAACCGCCGCCAGAGTCCCCATGGTGCAGGGGCAAATCACCATTGAATCCGCTGGATTGGAACCGGAAGCAACCGGAGAGAACCATTCTTCACGTCCAAACACGCGCAATTGTCCATCTGCCAGCTTATATTTCTGATTAAAAAACAATTCGGCTTCCTTTGCACGGGAAGGTAACGCCAGATTCATTTCCTGTTGTGCAACAATTTGAGCAACTTGCGAATACAGCAGATAGACCCGCTGCTCTTTAGCCAATAGCATTTCCAATAAACGAATACCATACGGCATCCCCGATGCGCCGGTCAGTGCCAAGGTAATTATCTGGGGATTCTTCATGGGTATTTGTATAAACCGGAAAAACAGATTTCAGTGAAAATAACGCGGAAATTCACACGTGCTGCATGACTGGGCTATGTTGCCTGATTGCCCATTTCACGTTCATGCCGTTCGATAAAATCTCTAGTGCTGTCAATGCCACGCAATTGTAATACATAATTACGCACTGCTGCTTCTACCAGAACTGCCAGATTTCGTCCTGCAGCGACTGGGATAATTACCTTGCGAATATCAACATTCATAATATTCTCATTAAAATTACTGATCGGTAGTCTTTCCAGAACATTAGAATCCGGGCTGCCAGAGTTCTGTAGATGAACAATCAACTTCATATTCTTATGTCGACGCACAGCTGTTTCACCAAATATCGTGCGGATATTCAGCATTCCCAATCCTCGCACTTCCAGATAATCCCGCAACAATGGCGGACAGCGCCCTTCCAGTGTTTCCGGTGCGATGCGACGCAGTTCCACCACATCATCCGCAACTAATCCATGACCTCGGCTAATTAACTCCAGTGCCAATTCGCTTTTACCCACCCCGCTCTCACCGGTAATCATGACACCCATACCCAGCACATCCAGCAGAACACCGTGCAAACTGCATGATGGTGCCAGAACGCTGCCCAGATAGCTCCGTATCAACCAGATAACTTCCATACTGGTATAGGGTGAACATAGCAACGGGGTATTTGTTTTAGCCGCCATTACATGGATAGATACCGGCACCTCTGCGCCATCAGTCACAATAATACATGCCAGACTGCTTTGCATCAGTTGATTAATCTTTTTTTCAAGTGAAGCTGCATCCAGCTTATTAAGATAGCGGGTCTCATCACAACCAATTACCTGAATCCAGTTCGGATGAACAAAATTCAAATGATCGATCAGGCCCTGCGTCGATTGAGCGATAGCTTCATCTCTGAGCTCTTGGTTACTATCTTGACCTGTTACCCAACTAAGCTTCAGCTTTTCCTTTTTATCTTCAAACAGCCTGGCAATACTAATTTGAGACATTCGGTTTCCAATCTGTAATGATTTTATGGATCTCTTCTGCATCCTTACTACGTAAGATATTGTCACGAAATTGTTTATCGCTGAACATTTGCGCCAGTTCGCTTAAAATCTGTAAATGCTTGTCAGTCGCCTTCTCCGGCACCAGCAGGATACATGCAATATTAACCGGCTGGCCATCCGGTGCATCAAACGGGATCGCTTCTTTCATTCTGACAAAAGCCGCTACCGCTTCGCGCAACCCTTTGATCCGGCCATGTGGAATTGCCACACCCTGTCCAAGACCGGTAGAACCCAGTTTTTCTCTCGCGAAAAGACTGTCAAATACCTGGCTTCTTGCAACCTGATGCGTATTTTCAAACAATAATCCAGCTTGTTCAAATACCCGTTTTTTGCTGGAAACATCCAGATCGACAATAATGTTGGAGAGTGGTAATAATTGTGAAATAAGATTCATGAAAAATTTAACGGACTATATCTATAACGAGCTATGCCGCTTTCCGATAATCCACACCATATATGATAAAAAGGAATATCATTTTCCTTATACTGCGTAGCTATACATTTCATTTGTTTCTATTCTTCCAGATCCTGATCTTTCAGCGCATCATGGTTGCGACGTTCCAGGTTTTTTTCCTTATGCTTCAGGATCTGACGATCCAGTTTGTCAACAAGACTGTCTACCGACGCATACATATCCGCTCCGTCAACCTCGACGAAAATATCTTTCCCGCGGACATGAACATTGGCTTCCGCCTTCTGTTTATGTTTTTCCACCGACAGAATGACACTGACATCAATCACATGATCGAAATGACGTGTAATTTTACTGATTTTTGAAGTGACATAATCACGCATGGCATCGGTAATTTCGACATGGTTACCGGTCAGTTTAAGATTCATTATACTTCCTCTATTTTAGTTAAAACGATTTACGGAGATTAGCTGGGGGAATCTGCATGGATTCCCGGTATTTTGCAATGGTTCTGCGTGCGACAACAATACCCTGCTGCTCAAGCAGACTTGCAATATTGTTGTCACTGAGTGGTTTCTTTGCATTCTCATTTTGAATCAGTTGCTTAATTAATGCTCGAATAGCCGTTGCTGAGCAGGCACCCCCAGAATCTGTTGATACATGGCTGCCAAAAAAATATTTAAGTTCAAAAATACC
Source organism: Pseudomonadota bacterium (assembly GCA_038043005.1). GTDB lineage: Bacteria > Pseudomonadota > Gammaproteobacteria > Burkholderiales > Nitrosomonadaceae > Nitrosomonas. The sequence continues at coordinate 1,732 of JBBTCY010000128.1, read as the reverse complement.
GCGTGGGGTATACATGAATTTCTGTGTCGTCACACGCGATACGGTTGATTCATGCAAATTCAGATTTTCCGCAATTTCCCTTAATACCAGCGGACGCATTGCGACTTCCCCATGTTCAAAAAATTGCTGCTGACGAGCCACGATAGCACTGGATACTTTGAGTATTGTACTGGAACGCTGATGAATATTTTTGATAAGCCATTTCGCTTCACTCAATTGACTCGCCAATGCCTGCGCCGAGTCATCCTGCTTCTGTTTTAGTATGTTAGCATACAGCTGATTAATGCTAAGCCGTGGAATTGCATCCATATTGAGATTAGCCACCCAGACTCCATCCACCTTCGTTACAGTAATATCAGGTACTATATATCGCTCACCGGAGAAACTGAATACCGCACCGGGTTTTGGATTCAGATTCGTAATCAGCTTCTGAATCGCACGCAGGCTCTCATCATCGCACCCCAATAATTTCTTGATTTGACCAAAGTCATGCAATGCAAGAATTTTCAGGTGATCCTGCACAACCTTTATTGCTTCATTGCGATTGGCCACATCGTGCGGCAATACCTTCAACTGCAGCAAAAGACATTCCTGCAAATCCCGCGCACCCACACCCGGCGGATCAAGATGCTGAAGATACTCAAGTGCAATGTGCAAATCACCTTTACTGATACCAAGTTCTGATGGGAGCATCTCCATCAGTTCATCCAGATCCTGAATCAGATAGCCATCATCATCCAGACTATCGATCAGCAAGCTGACTATCTTTCGATCGCGATCAGAAATCTGGCTCAAGCTGATTTGCGCAGTCAGGTGTTCTCGCAGGCTTAACGGCTTGGCCACCAGTTGTTGTGACTCATGATCATCATCGTACACGCCATAAGAAAAATTATTTTCATCATGTTCAGAAAGCCATTCTGATTCATGGTCGTGATCCTCACTCTCTTTATGGACTCCCTCGGTGTCATCCGATGTCATCTCCCGGGATGCATCATCCGTTTCCATGGTATCAGACGATAACGAACCTAAAAATTCCTGTTCAGTGATCGGATCCGGCTCGTCATGCAGCTCTAATAATGGATTTTCCTGGACAATGCGCTCGATTTCCTGATTCAGTTCGAGTGTCGACAATTGCAGCAACCGTATGGATTGCTGTAACTGCGGTGTGAGTTTAAGTTGCTGTGATAATTTTAGCTGGAGTGTTGGTTTCATAGTTTTGGAGAAACAACAATTGCTTAATGATTCAACTCAATTAACTCGATACGCCTACAATCGAAAGTGTTCTCCCAGATAAACTTCCCTGACCCGCTCATTATAAATGATTTCATCTGGCTTGCCTTTAGCCAGCACCTGCCCTTCACTGATAATATAGGCACGATCACAGATTCCAAGAGTTTCCCGAACATTATGGTCAGTGATGAGCACACCGATTTTGCGTTCCTTGAGAAAATGAATGATCTTTTGAATATCAATAACGGCAATCGGATCAACACCGGCAAAAGGCTCATCCAGTAAAATGAACTGGGGTTGCGATGCCAGTGCGCGCGCAATTTCCACCCGGCGCCGCTCTCCTCCCGACAGACTGATCGCGGGATTATCACGCAAATGACCAATGTGCAAATCATGCAGTAAATTGTCCAGATGCCGCTGCATTGTGTCGTCATCAAAATTTTGCAGCTCCAGAATGGCAAGGATATTCTCTTCTACGGTCAGTCGCCGGAAAATTGAAGCC
>JBBTCY010000127.1:0-1520 GCA_038043005.1 Pseudomonadota bacterium | reverse complement strand
TTCCCCTATCACTACTGCAAAATTTTCAGGGTTGTGCAGAGGTCTTTAAGTTATTTTGAGTAAATATGGGGGGCTTGGTTCAGAACAGAGAATATAACCGATGAATCAGGAGTAGTTTTATTGTGATCGTTTGGTATGCGTTGCCAGTATTGAATTCGTGACTTGGTACCCGATCCCTTTTATGATATCGACAGCAGCTGTTCTAAAAATGAATAACACCTTTACATGCAATTTGCTATGATAAAATAAGAAAGTAATAAGTATTCTAAAAATGTCAGGATATCTAATAAAAGTAGTTTATTAAGAAGTGGTTAATCCGATTTAATATTCGTAGTGGCAGTGAATTCCTTTTCAATTAATTTATCAAGGAGACTCACCATGCAAACAAAGATATTTCTCTCAGTTCTGGTTATCCTCAGTTTTCTGGCTTCAAGTCTATCAATGGCTGCAGAATCAGAAAGCATAAGCGCCGCAGAAAAAAAAGCCAAAACCAATTTTGATCATATTAAATTAGCCGAATATTACGAGAATCAAGCTAAAGAGATGAATGCAAAAGCAGAAGAAGAAAGAAAGTTGCTTGAAGAGTATAAAAGTCATAGCGAATACTATGGCAGGCAAGGCTTGGATTTCGAGTCTCACCATGAAGCTTTATTAAGAGAATATACAAAAGCGGCGGAACGGAATACACAGATGGCTGTTTCCCACCGCAACATGTCAAGAAAAGTTAAGGGACTATAGTTAACAGGTACTAAATTTTAGCTGTTGTTCTGGGATTCCATCATTAAATCTGAATTCATATTTTTCAGGAATAGTAGCAAGGAATCCTATTTTATTTTCTTTGTACAAGTTTAGTTTGGTTCTATTACGGAGTACTCGTTTTTCCTCCTCTCGATTCTTTGTTTGTGTACGGTGGTTGGAGCGGCACGGCGGCTGAGCATGGGAATTTGACGCCGTTTTCGTAGAGCGGCATTAACCAGCGTAATGAAGCGCCTGGTTTCATCGTTGTTTTTCTGGGTGAATTGCGGGATGGCACAACCATGATGATGGGAGAAAAGGTGTCAGGCTCTATAACGCATTGAACCAGTTTTCCACTTTTAAATCGGGTATTCGAGAAAATTCCTGCTCATTCGCGGTTACCACGATTAAATTTAACGAAAAGGCATGGGTGGCGATCAATAAGTCATGGCAACCGATTGGCAAGCCTCTTTGCTCCAGATTGGCTCGGATTATTGCATAAGTTGCATCTGCAGAATCTTGGAAAGGCAATACCGGCAGGCTCGCGAGAACTTGTTCAACATTAAAGGTTAGTTTCGGTGATTGCTTTTTAGCAGCGCCGTAACGTAATTCACAAGCGACAATAATACTGGTGCAGCTGTATTTTTCCCATCCTGAAGCCAGCATTTTTCCAGCCAACCTTCCCTGAGGATTTTTCACAAGCTCTGAGACTATGTTGGTATCCAATAAATAGAGTCTCCTCAGAAAGTCAGCAGACATTGTGACTATATCCTGATCTTTTTTTG
>JBBTCY010000126.1:19385-28287 GCA_038043005.1 Pseudomonadota bacterium | reverse complement strand
ATCCACATCCGGTGTATCGCTCTATGGGCTAATATCTCGTGACTATACTATCTAGAGTACATTATTCTTCAAATGGAACAATACAGGAGGAGCTTTACAAATCACATCACCTGTTCCAGCCTATAATAACCGCTTCATCTTGTACTATAATTCCGGGTTACTGATAGATTCATACCGATTCCCTATTAAAACTGATTCCATGAACACCACAGATATCAAAAGTTATATGCAATCCGTCGGCCAGGCGGCACGCGCAGCGTCGCGTCTGGTTGCGAAAGCGGATACGGCTGCCAAGAACCGTGCGCTGACCGCCATGTCGAACGCGATCCAGCGGGATGAGCAGCTATTGCTGGCGGCCAACGCCAGGGATCTGGACAATGCGCGCGCAAAAGATCTGGAAACTGCCATGATCGACCGCCTGACGTTGTCGGCCAAAGGTGTGACGACAATGGCGGAAGGCTTGTTGCAGATTGCCGCACTGGCCGATCCGGTGGGCGAGATCAGCGGGCTGAATTATCGTCCTTCCGGCATACAGGTGGGGAAAATGCGGGTACCGCTGGGTGTCATCGGCATTATTTATGAAGCGCGCCCCAATGTGACCGCCGATGCGGCGGGCTTGTGCCTGAAAGCAGGCAATGCAGCCATTCTGCGTGGCGGTTCGGAGGCGATTTACAGCAATCAGGCCATTGCAGCCTGCGTGAAAGAAGGATTGCGGTTGGCCGGTCTGCCTGAAACGGCGGTACAGGTGATTGAAACCACCGATCGCGCGGCAGTAGGTGAATTGATTACCATGAAGGATTTTGTCGATGTGATTGTGCCACGCGGCGGCAAGGGATTAATCGAGCGGATTGCCACTGAATCGCGCATCCCGGTGATCAAGCATCTGGATGGCGTGTGTCATGTGTACATTGACGATCAGGCTGATTTTGATAAGGCCATCAAAATTGCAGACAATGCCAAAACCCAGCGTTATGGCACCTGCAACACAATGGAGACGTTGCTGATTCACGAAGGTATTGCACAGAAGATACTGCCTGCGCTGAGCAGGATCTATTTTGACAAAGGCGTTGAGTTACGCGGCGACGCAGCAGCTCGCACCATTATTCCGCAGATGAACGCAGCCACTGAAGCCGACTGGTACGAAGAATATCTGGCGCCGATTTTGAGCATTCGCATTGTCACCGGACTGGATCAGGCCATTGACCACATCACTCAGTATGGTTCACAGCATACCGATGCCATCGTCACCGAAAATTATACGCGCGCACGCCGTTTCCTGCGTGAGGTGGATTCCAGTTCGGTCATGGTTAATACCACAACCCGCTTTGCCGATGGGTTTGAATATGGGCTGGGCGCTGAAATCGGTATTTCAACCGATAAAATCCATGCGCGGGGTCCGGTCGGTCTGGAAGGACTGACCAGCCAGAAATTTATCGTGCTGGGCGACGGTCAGCTCAGACAATAATCCAACATTAAAAATACACTTTAATAATAAAAACGGGTGCATGGCGCTCGATCTACCAGAAAGGGTGGTATGACTCAAATTGTCGAAATAAAGATTCCTGATATCGGTGATTTCAAGGACGTGCCCGTCATTGAAATACTCGTCGCGCCCGGTGATGCTGTCGAAAAGGAAACTTCGCTGATCACGCTGGAAACCGATAAGGCCACGATGGAGATACCCTCTCCACAGGCTGGTATCGTGAAAGAAATCAAAGTCAAAGTGGGCGATAAGGTATCACAGAATACTGCTATCCTAAGCTTGGCAATTTCTGATCAGAAAGCAGAACCAGCCCATTTGGAAGATACCGGAGAAGCTCAGCGGCAGACCAACAGAGTCAGTGAGCAGGCATCCGGTACACCATCTACCGCACCTGACCCAGCACTCACTCACCCCACTTCACAGGGTGACATTCATGCCGACGTGGTGGTGCTCGGCGCCGGACCGGGTGGCTACACGGCTGCTTTCCGCGCTGCCGATCTGGGCAAGAAGGTGATTCTGATAGAACGTTATGCGACGCTGGGTGGAGTGTGTCTGAATGTAGGCTGCATTCCGTCCAAAGCATTGCTGCATGTCGCCAAGGTCATCACAGAAGCTGAAGAGGCTGAACATCAGGGTATCGCTTTTGGCAAACCCAAGATAGCGCTTGATAAGCTGCGAAACTGGAAAGAGTCGGTAATCAGCAAGCTGACCAAGGGTCTGAAAGCATTGGCGAAGCAACGCAAAATAGAAGTGGTGTACGGCACTGGCAAATTCGCTACACCGCATAGGATCGAGGTCGAAACCACCGACGGTCGCAAAACAATCTCCTTCGATCACTGCATCATTGCCGCCGGTTCCAGCGTAGCCCGCATTCCCGGTTTCCCCTATGATGATCCGCGCATCATTGATTCTACCGATGCACTCAAACTGGAAAGCATCCCCAAGCACATGCTCATCATCGGCGGCGGTATTATCGGTCTGGAAATGGCGACCGTTTATGCCGCATTGGGTTGCCAAATCAGTGTCGTAGAATTGATGGATCAGTTAATTCCAGGGGCAGATGCCGATCTGGTCAAGCCATTATATCGACGCATCAAGAAACGCTACGCAGCCATTTATCTCAAAACCAGAGTCACCCATATCGAAGCACTGAAATCAGGACTCAAAGTGACCTTCGACGGCGAGGGCGCACCGGAACCACAAAGTTATGACCGCATATTGATGGCAGTTGGGCGCCGCCCGAATGGACGTGCTATCGGCGCAGAAGCCATTGGCATTCATGTCAATGAACGTGGATTTATTCCGGTTGATCAACAGTTACGTACCAACCTGCCACATATTTTTGCCATTGGCGATATCGTGGGTGAACCGATGCTGGCGCATAAGGCCACTTATGAAGGAAAACTGGCCGCTGAAATCATCGCGGGGCATAAAACTGTGTTCGATGCGCGCACCATCCCTTCCGTGGCTTACACTGATCCTGAAATCGCCTGGATGGGCCTCACTGAAAATGAAGCCAGGAAACGCGGCATTGATTATGAGAAAGCAAGCTTCCCGTGGGCTGCCAGCGGCCGCGCCATTTCCATGGCACGCGAAGAAGGATTGACACAATTATTACTGGATAAAAATACCCGCCGGATACTGGGCGCCGGCATCGTCGGCGTGAATGCCGGTGAACTGATTGCCGAAACAGTCCTGGCATTGGAAATGGGTGCTGACATGGAGGACATCAATCTGACCATTCACCCCCATCCCACGCTCTCGGAAACTGTTCTGTTTGCCGCCGAGATAGCGGAAGGAACGATCACGGATCTTTACATGCCGAAGAAATAGCAGCACAAACAATTACATTTCAGGATCTTTTCATGATGACAGCAAAAAATAATATCGCCATTTTACTGTTACTGCTCACCAGTTTGCCTGGGGCAATTCCCCATGCGTTTGCCACGCATATCTCCAAGCCTGTGCTTGTCGATCCGAAAACCGAATACACACTCGGTGATACGATCCTGATCAATGGATGGGTCGAGTACAATGGACAGCCCGCTCCCGATGTACTGCTCAACTTCAAGCTGACTCGACCGGATGGAACAACTGCCATCGATCAGTCCTCTCCAAGCAATCAGGAAGGCCGTTTTGTATTCAGGTTTGATGCCGGCAACCAGCCACTGGGTGTCTATCAAATAACGATTACTTCACATTGCCTGGACATTCATCGATACGCGTGTACCTACCAGAATCAGATACTACCCATTCGTTTAAATGCTCCATAGCTGCGCCCCCCTATCCAAAACGGCCATACCCGGATTAATTGCCGCTCAATCATCCGCATTGACAACAACTTTATTGCGGCCTCGCTGTTTAGCCTGGTAGAGCGCCTTGTCAGCCGCTTCACTGAGGCTGACAGCAGTCGCAAAATGATTAATGTCGGCAATGCCACAACTAAAACTCACTGAAAATTCATTGTCTTCGCTCAGATGTAGCACCCGTGAAAAAACAATGCGGATCTCGTCAATCACCTTGGAAGCCGACAAGGCATCGGTGTCCGTCATGATGATAGCGAATTCTTCCCCGCCATACCGTCCGACAATATCCGTTTCACGCAACCGTTGTTTCAACAAACGCGCCAGGCTTTTCAGAACGCGATCCCCTGCGGCATGCCCATAGGTATCATTCACCTTTTTAAAGAAGTCGATATCAATCATGGCAAAAGACAATGGAGATTTAAGTCGTGTCGAACGCACCACTTCCCGCGTCAGTTGCTCCTTGATAGCCGTATGATTCAGTAATCCGGTCAATCCGTCGTGAACCATAAAAGAACGCAGCAGGCGGAACCGATTGATTCGTTGCGTGACCGAGAAAATCAGTTGCTGCGGTTCAATTGGCTTGACCAGAAAATCATCGCCACTGAGACTCATCGCTTCCAGTTGCGTATTGAAATCATTTTCAGAAGAAAGGTAAACAATGGGTGTGCTCACGAAACTACCAAACTGACGGATCACTTTCGCCAGTTCAATGCCGCTGCATTCCGGCATATACATGTCCATTAAGATCAGATCCGGATTAAACTCAAGCAATGTTTCTATTACCTTTAACGGCCTGGATTCCGTCTTGACCTTCATATCGGCATGCTGCAGCAGCGCCGCATGATAGGCAAGCGTTGCGGGACTGTCTTCCACAATCAGCACACGATAAGGCTCTTGCGTCTGTGTCGTGGTCAATGAGTCTATCTGATCAATCAACTCGGCAGAGTTAATCGGTTTTGTAAAATAAGCGATGCTTCCCGCCCGCACGGCATCAAGCCGGGAAGCCAGATCATCGTGCACGGAAATAAAAATCACCCGTACGGATTGGGAAAGATTCTTCTGGATCTCTTTGATGATCTTGATCCCACCCGATCTGTCCTCATGGAACTCAACATTCATCAGGATAATTGCGTTTGGATTATTTTTCAGTGCGGACTGGAAGCCGGACAGTTCATTAAACACTTCCACTTCATACCCGTAATAGCGCAATTGCAACGCTAATTCCTGTGCTGCTTCGATATCTTCATCGACTACGAAAAGGTGATCTGCGCTCATGGAAACAGATGCCATTGCATCATCATGACTGGGCGTCACTATCTTCTGGGTGAAGTTTAGCTTTGTGCTGGATGCCGTTCGTTGCAATTCAGCGATCTGCTCTTGTATCTGATTCGATTTCTGTGGGTCTGCGATTATTCCTCTCTGGATCAGTTCCTTGAGATGCTGCTCCAGCGCAAGCGCAATGACACTGACTTCCGGGAATCCAAAAATCTTGCCGGAGCCTGTCAACCCATGCACAGCCCGGTGAAGTGCCTGTAAATCCTCTTTATCCCATTCAGTCTGTAGCTGTTGCCACATTGATTCCATCTCTTTGATTCGTAGTGGCAGGCTTTCTGCAAAAGACACCGCCAGCAGGCGCAACTTTTCTTGAAATTCCAGATTAGAATGAGTCATGAATTTACCCGATTATGCTTGCTTAGGTTTAATCTGATGCACACACTTCCGTTACCGGTCTTATCAGGCAAGTTTGACTGCCCAGCCCCGCTAATACTATCCCAGTGTGAGCGCTCTTTACGATAAAACACGCGACGCGACTTATATCATTTCCTGATCTCTCCAGGGCACCAACTTTCCCGTGACACAAACTTACTACTCCATGACATTGTTTACAATCGCATCGATCGATGATTGTACGCTTTGGTTTTAGTGTATTCAATGTCTTCCGGATCAATCAGATCTAAAAACCATCCACTCAAATTTCCATCCCGCACCGGGATATTTCGTCAAGAAATCATCAATAATCGCCTTTTTGATTTCCTCAGCGGAAACGACGAAGCCATGATAGATTTCGGTTATAATCAATGTTCCCAAACGATTGGAAAAGAAAAATAAGGAAAATGACTGATTGATGTGCCTGAATAAACATGTCCAGTGAGAAGCTAGAACTTCCCGTACCCGTCAGTTTGCGCGAGGCGCTCGGATACTGGCTAAAGCTTGGCTTCATCAGTTTTGGCGGCCCGGCAGGCCAGATTTCCATAATGCATCAGGAACTGGTGGAAAAACGATGCTGGGTTTCCGAACATCGCTATCTGCATGCGCTCAATTACTGTATGTTACTGCCAGGCCCTGAAGCAACCCAATTGGCCATTTATATTGCCTGGCTGATGCACGGTATCCCGGGTGCTATTCTGGCGGGTGTGCTGTTCTTTCTGCCCGCCTTTGTTTTGTTATCTGTACTGGCAGGCATTTATCTGGCCTTTGGCGATGTATCTCTGGTGCAAGGCCTATTTTACGGCATCAAACCAGCCGTTGTGGCCGTTGTGCTATTTGCAGCCTGGCGTATCGGTTCCCGCGCACTAAAAAATGAAGTGCTATGGGGAATGGCTGCATTGGCTTTTATCGGTATTTTCTTTTTCAATATCGGTTTTCCCTGGATTGTCCTCGCAGCCGCCATTCTGGGTGCAATTGGCGGAAAATTACTGCCTGACAAATTCAAAAGTACCCCTGCGCATGGCGCGAGTCATACGGTATACGGCCCGGCAATCATTGATGACGATACCCCAACCCCTGCGCACGCAAAATTCTCCTGGCAAAAAATGAGCCTGACAATTACTGCGTTTGTCCTGATCTGGTTGACAATCCTGTATCTCATCAGCCATCAACCTGTATTGATGGATATGGGCATTTTCTTCACGCAGGCCGCTTTCCTGACCATCGGCGGCGCTTATGCCGTCCTGCCGTATGTGTATCAGGGTGGCGTCGAGCAGTATGGCTGGTTGACCGGTCCGCAGATGATGGATGGACTGGCATTGGGCGAGGCAACGCCAGGGCCGTTGATTATGGTGGTAACTTGGATTGGTTATCTGGGCGGTGTTGCCAAGGCAGTCTTTGATGATTCCATCGCTGGCGGCATTGCAGGTGCCGGCGTAGCCACTTTCTTCACTTTCCTGCCATCCTTTCTGTTTATTCTGGCTGGCGGCCCTCTGGTCGAGGCAACACGCAACGAATTGAAATTTACAGCTCCGCTAACCGGTATTACAGCCGCTGTCGTGGGTGTTATTCTAAACTTGGCGGTATTTTTTGCCTGGCATACTTACTGGCCGCATGGCACGTCGGACAATCCTTTTGCCGGAGATTTCCAGTGGCCGTCACTTTTAATCAGTCTCATTGCATTTCTGGCCTTGTGGCAATACAAAATTGACATTCTGAAAGTCATTATTGGCTGCGCCCTGATGGGATTGATCGGGGCATTTGCCTTGGAGGCAATTGCAATATAGCATCACCAGAATCAAAAAAACCATTGCATTCAATCTAGTATTCCTGATTAAGCACTTTCAGGAAAATGTTCATACCTCGCCAACCCTAAATATCGAGAAATTCCAGCCGTTAAAAATAGGTCAAGTTAATAACCTGACAGGCAGTTTAACTATTCTTAAACCCTATATCGATAGATTATCTTATGGTTACATTACGTTTACGGATTATCCGGCGGAAAACAGAAAAACATTCCCCGCAAACACATGGCCGTCTGCGAAAGATCAGTCAACTTATCTACAAGATACTTGATCACGATCAATTACCCTTGATCATCATGCCGCCGGTACTCATCGCCATTGCGGTGCCGGAATGGTGGCACTGGTACCAAAGATCGCCGACACTCACGCCAATTTTCCTGACGTTAGCCGCGTCGAGCCTGCTATTCTATTGTTTCTACAAATTTGTAGAACACGAGAAATAAGCATATAAATTCAATCATATACACAAAGATCAGTGCATGCGGCCAATCAATCCGCAAAACGCTTGTACAATGTTGAAAATCTGACGTCGTTTGACAGAGAACAAAGCAGGACTCCTTTTCACAAACAGACCATTCCATGCCCAGCAAAGTCTATTACAACAGCGCCTGCCCTGTGTGTAACGCAGGTATCAAAGATCAGCGCCAACGCATGCTGAACTGTGGCATTCACGATATTGAATGGGTGGATATCCACAGCCATCCGAATGCGGCATCCGAGGTCAACAACTCACTGGAACAGGCACGGGAACGATTGCATGTCAAAAATGCGCAGGGGCAACTGGCTGTCGGTGCTGACGCATTTATTTATCTGTGGCAACAAACCCCCGGCCAGCAGTGGCTGGCAAAGCTGTTTCAAGCCCCTGTTATCAGACCACTCTTCCGCATTGCCTACAATTGCTTTGCGCGACTGCTTTATCTCTGGAATCGCGCAATGAAACACTGGTAAGATTTTATCGAGCATCACGCTATTTTCCAGGTCAATATTTCTCCCGCGCAAAATGGAATCAAGGAGTCGCCTGCAAATGTCAGGCGTTCTGAAACAATCCAGTTTTCCTTGCCAAGCGTGATATGGTCGCGATTACGGGGCAATTGATAGAAATCGGCACCATGGAAGCTGACAAATGCTTCCAGTTTATCCAGTGCATTGGCCTGATCAAAGACCTGCGCATAGAGTTCGATGGCAGCATGTGCAGTAAATATCCCGGCACATCCACAGGCATTCTCTTTATTCGATTGCGAATGCGGGGCGCTATCCGTACCCGAAAAGAATTTTGGATTACCACCGGTAGCCGCTTCAATAAGCGCCTGTCGATGGCTTTCCCGCTTTAAAACAGGCAGGCAGAAATGATGCGGGCGAATACCGCCCTGAAAGATGGCGTTACGATTCAGCAACAGGTGATGTGCGGTTATACTGGCTGCAACCTGTCGGGACGCTTCCTTGACAAAAGTTACCGCATCACGGGTCGTGATATGTTCAAACACGACTCGCAGGTTTTGGAAATGCCAGATCAGCGGAGACAATACTCGATCAATAAAAACCTTCTCTCGATCAAATACATCCACAGCAGGGTCCGTCACTTCGCCATGAACCAGCAAGGG
>JBBTCY010000126.1:0-19285 GCA_038043005.1 Pseudomonadota bacterium | reverse complement strand
CTCGATCAAATACATCCACAGCAGGGTCCGTCACTTCGCCATGAACCAGCAAGGGTAGATCCACCTTCTGCATGGCTTCCAGCGTGGCATGACACCTGGAAAGATCAGTGACACCGGCATCTGAGTGGGTCGTTGCACCGGCAGGATATAATTTGACACCATGCACAATTCCGCTTTCTTTCGCCCGGATAATTTCTGATGACGACGTGTGATCAGTCAAGTACAACGTCATCAAAGGCTCAAAACCAGATTGCAGATCTGGCGGTAACGCGGCCAGTATCCGCGTCCGATATGCCAGAGCCATGTCGGTTGTTACAATCGGCGGTCTGAGGTTTGGCATGATGATTGCCCGTGCAAACCGGCTTGCCGTATAAGGCAATACAGCCCGCATCTGATCGCCATCGCGGAGATGGAGATGCCAGTCATCAGGGCGTGTGAGCGTTATGGTATGGATCACAATTGGTCAGTTGCGTTGAAATAACACATTATAGCGCAGGCATGCCGACTATCCAGAATACCGTTTATTGATGTCACGATTGATCATGCAATTTACCATTTTTCAGGCTGAGCGCCCATCTGTAGAGTGTGTTCTTATTTTCTCCCGTAATTTCCGTTGCCAGTTTAACCGCCTGCTTTAATGGCAAGTCCGCCAGCAGGCATCTCAGCACATGTTGTGACTGCTCACTCATTTCAGCTTTATCCATGACTTCCGCACCCGACACCAGCAAAACAAACTCTCCTTTCTGTTGATTTGCATCCGCATGCAACCAGACAAGCGCCTCACCCAAACGACATACATGAATGGTTTCAAACAACTTGGTCAATTCTCTGGCGATTATCAGCTGGCGCTCTTCACCCAGCGTAGAAACCATATCGGTCACACATTCCAGAATACGATGCGGCGCTTCATAAAAGATCAACGCACACTGGTGTGATTTCAGTGCTGCCAGCTCGCGTTGGCGCATACCGGATTTAGTCGGCAGAAATCCGTAAAACAGGAAATGCGGATGTGTGATACCCGCCACTGAAAGAGCGCATACCGCCGCATTGGCGCCTGGAATCGGAATGATGCGATAGCCTGCTTCACGCACCCGGTTCACCAGAATAGCTCCCGGATCAGAAATACCCGGCGTACCGGCATCCGTAATCAAGGCAATTGTTTTCCCAGTCGCCAGAAATGTTAAAATTTTTTCAGCAATTGCCGTTTCATTATGCTGGTGCAATGCAATCAATTGTGTGGAAATCGAATGAGCCATCAACAAATGCCGGGAATTTTGTATATGTTCAGCCGCAATCACGTCTACTTCTGCCAATATGCTTAAGGCACGCAAACTGATATCGTTTAAATTTCCTATTGGTGTGGCAACCACATATAATGCACTTTTTTCCAGCATAATCCTCACCATGCAACGCTTGCTTACAGTTATTCTGGTATTAGTCGTCACACTATACGGCAGCTCACCCGCATTTTCCACTTCCCCTGATGAAACCCCTGCGGAAGCAGCCGTTTCTCAGGTTTCCGCCACTCCGCATATCGCACTGATATTACCACTGGAATCAACATCATTCGGACAAGCAGCTGATATAGTCAAAGAGGGTTTTGTGGCTGCAACCATGCGCGAACAAGCGTTGCCATTAATGATCAGGATCTATGCGACAACCGATGATCCGCTGGATACCTTTATTACTTACCGCCAGGCACTCGATGCAGGCGCCGTGATGGTAGTCGGCCCGCTGACTCGCAATGGCGTCTCGGCACTGGCTTCGAGCAGTGAAATAACAGTGCCCACACTCGCACTGAATGCAGCAGATAATAATCAGTCATTACCCAAGAATCTCTATTTATTTGGCCTGCAACTGGAAAATGAAGCCAGCCAGCTTGCAAAGCTGGCCATGGATGGCCTCAAAAGCAACGCCATTATCATCGGTGATGACAGTTCCTTATCCAGACGTTTACAAACAGCTTTTGCAGAACAGTGGTTATCCAGACAAGGCAATACGGCCGATTCCGTGCAGTACGCCAATGATCCAACCGTATTACGGCAGTTCCGCAAACTGACTGCGGGTGAGAATAATCTGATCTTCCTGACACTGGATGCGACAAAATCACGCGTCCTGCGCTCATTTCTGGATCCAGAAGTACCTGTTTATGCCACATCACAGATATTTGTCAGCGCCGACGATTTTTTGTTCAATAACGACCTGAATGATATCCAGTTTGTGGATATGCCCTGGCTGTTACAGCCTGACCACCCGGCAGTCATGGCCTATCGCCATACTGAAAAAACCAGAAGTACCGATATGGAACGTCTGTACGCGCTGGGTATCGATGCTTTTCGTATCATGACCTATATACTCCAGGCACGCTCTGCCCAGAATATCGCTTTCGATGGCGTCACCGGATATATCCGTTTCGTGCCGCCCAATCAATTTGTACGTGAATCAATCTCCGCCCGCATTGATAAAGGCCGTGTACAGATGATCACCACACAAAAAGATACTGTAATTGATGAAAGGTAGGAATGCCGAGCTAGCCGCTGCACTATACCTCCAGCGGCAGAATCTTATCCTTGTCACACAAAACTATCGCTGCCGCTTTGGCGAAATTGATCTGATCATGCGCGATGGAACAACTCTGGTATTTGTCGAAGTTCGCATGCGCAGCCATGAAATGTTTGGCGGTGCGGCAGCCAGCATTACCGCCTCTAAACAAGCGAAACTATTACGCACCGCCCGCCATTACCTGGCCGAAATAAACTCAGAACCAGCATGCCGTTTTGATGCGTTACTGCTGTCCGGTGCAAATGGCCAGGAAATTGAGTGGATCAAGAATGCGTTTGGTGAAACTCCATGAATCAGTCAGGCATACTATAAATGAATACTACGACCACCATCGACAGAAATAATCTGCCCGGTAATGTAAGGCGCACTCTCAATCAGGAACTGTACCGTTTTGGCAATATCATCCGGTTCACCCATTCGTTTCAGCAGCGTCCCTTCGATGATTTTATGGCGCACCGCTTCATCGGCCCATTCCCCATCTTCCGGCCACAGGATAGGACCCGGAGACACTCCATTGACACGAATCTCGGGCGCCATCTCCAAGGCAAGCGATTTGGTCAATGCCAGCAACCCACCCTTGGCAGCATTGTAGATTACGTAATTCTTCAATGGCCGCTCAGCGTGAATATCGACAATATTGACAATACAACCCCGCTGCGACTTTAAATAGGGTGCAGCAGCTTGTGCCAGAAACAAAGGTGCCTTCAGATTGCTCCCGATCAGATCACGCCAGGCTTCTGAATGACATTCATTCAATGGCGTCGGGAAGAAGCTGGATGCATTATTAATCAGCACATCCAGTTGTCCAAACCGCTTTGCTGCTCTTTCAACCAGATCCGGCAGCAGGTCGTCATCCAGCAGATCCGCTTGTGCCAGCACCACGGAATTGGGACGCTGTTGATTGAGTTCAATTTGCAGAGCCTTCGCCTCGTCCAGCGAAGAACGGTAATGCACAATCAGCCGGGCACCTTGTGCATGTAATTTCCGGCATATTGCAGCACCAACACGTTTTGCACCGCCTGTAATCAAGATCACTTTCCCTTGCACAAACATCTCCTTCAAAGTGCTGCTACACTATTACCAGCAATTTACTATCAAGATATTCTATTACAGATGCCATCACAACTCCCAACATTACCGCCCGCCAGCGATATCGCACTGGCACATAGCCGCACATTACAAAAAGTAATTCAGGCTGAGATTCAGGCAGCTGGTGGCTGGATTCCGTTTGCACAGTATATGGATCTGGCTCTTTACGCACCGGGGTTAGGCTATTACAGTGGCGGCTCAGCTAAATTTGGCGGTATGGGTGATTTTGTCACGGCTCCTGAAATTTCTTCACTGTTTGGTCGCACCTTGGCACGACAAGTCGTACAGGTTTTTGAACTAACCGGCGTTGCCAATATCCTTGAATTTGGCGCCGGCTCTGGAAAACTGGCTCTTGATTTACTGCTTGAACTGGAGAAATCAGGCCATCTACCGGAAAAGTACTTCATTCTTGAAGTCAGCGCGGAATTGCGACACCGTCAGCAAACCTTATTTACTGAACAAGCACCACACCTTACTCCTTTACTGGAGTGGCCGGAGCAGCTCCCGTCTCAGTTTAATGGAGTTATCCTTGCCAATGAAGTACTCGATGCCATGCCTGTGCATATCGTGACATGGCGCGGAATTGAATTTTTTGAACGCGGCGTCACCTGGCAAGACAATGCTTTTGCGTGGCAGGATCGTCCTATTCAGGATGAGACATTACATAAAACTGCCAGTCAACTTGCCACCCGGATTAACCCGGATCATAACGCAACCTGCTGCTACATCAGTGAAATCAATCTCAATGCAAACCGCTTCCTGCGCAGTCTGGCAGATGTATTGCAACACGGGGTTGCCATACTGATCGACTACGGTTTTGGTCACAATGAGTATTATCATCCTCAACGCGATCAGGGAACCTTGATGTGCCATTATCGCCATTACGCGCATGGAGATCCCTTCTACCAACCGGGGCTACAAGACATTACCAGTCATATTAATTTCAGCGCACTCACCGAAGCCATTGAAGAGACTGATTTAATACTTCTCGGTTACACTACCCAAGCTCATTTCCTGATTAATTGTGGCATAACAGACATTCTCACACAGACGCCCATTGAAAATATCAGCCACTACCTGCCACAGGCCAACCAGTTACAAAGACTCGTCAGTCCTGCTGAAATGGGTGAATTATTTAAGGTTGTTGCATTTGGAAAAGGTGATCTTTCTCAGTCACTTATCGGATTTGATCAAAACGACAAAAGTCATTCGCTATAGCAACTGTCGACAAGTAGCGTTCTATTTCTAAAAAAATTAAAGTTTTTATTAATTGTTACGATATTACTATCGTAACAGGTAAATTTTTATCCACGCGCATTGCAATAAAGCAACCGACTAACAACACGATCAAATAAAAACTTATTGGAAATCTACTGTGAATACAATTAATAAACAAGAATTCAGCAATAATCTTCGTCAGATATTACAGCAGACAGAATCACTTCCACTACTACCCGAAACTGCTTGCGAACTTCTGAAATTACGCAAGAATCCAGACGCAAATTCAGATCAGCTCATTAATCTAATTGAGAGAGACCCAGTCCTGTCCGCCTTCATCATGAAATATGCGCGCATGGCTATTTTTGGCTACGGTAGCCGGATTACTTCCATCCAGCATGCAATTTCATTAGCACTTGGTTTTAATATGGCACTTAATATTACAATCGGCATTGCTGCCGCAGGCAATCTGAAAGTACCGAACTATGGCCCTCTTGGACGTATTCATGTCTGGAGTCAGGCACTGGAATGTGCGGCACTCTGTCGCGAATTATGCCGTATCATGAGCGACAAGCAGCTTGTAAACTCAGGATTGGCCTATCTATGCGGATTGCTCCATAACTTTGGCTATTTATTATTCGGACATCTTTGCCCTAAAGAATTTTCCTATCTGAATGATTTGGTTGCTCGCTATCCGGGAGAAAATGTTCGGTCACTCGAGCTTCATACATTTGGCATCACGCATGATACGATCGGCATGTATCTGATCAAAGCATGGGATCTGCCTGAAGAAATTGCGACGACTGTCGCTGAACATCACTTTCCTGATTATGCCGGCATCCATGCAGCCTACGTAAAGCTTGTTGCAACTGCCAACCGCCTGCTTCTGCCAGATCAGAAGATGGTTGATGCCTGTCACTACGTTGAAACATCCACGTTACTTGAAAGTTTAAGTATTGATGAAGCAGAAGCAGAAGCAGTTCTGAAAAAAATCCATGAATGTCAGCGTGAATTCAGCATGCTTGCTCAGGAGCTTGCTGCTTAACAACCCATGTAATGCTGCCAAGGTTCTTTCAGATCTATAACTAGTTTATGGGCGCAGTGACAGTGAGGAAGCAATGCACGCTTCCTTGATTTTGTTACCAGAATAGCGGTGTACCTAAAAATCGCGAGAATCCATTCCCGCCGCCCCATATGACTCATCATGACCATGCATTGCTTCAATAAAATTATAACCAATTGCTACTTTAACTTTGGGTTGGGTTAAAATAGGTAGCATGCCGAGTCCTTTTACACCCAGTCAGATTATCCGCCAGGAAATTCTTGCGCTCTCAGCCTATCATGTTCCACCTGCAACGGGCATGGTCAAGCTGGATGCCATGGAAAATCCTTACACATTACCATCAGCCATACGCGATACGATCGCAAAGCTTGCCGCTGATGCACCCATTAATCGTTACCCAGATGCCAGCGCCGTTTCTCTTAAATTAACATTACGCGCTGCGCTGGAAATTCCTGACGGCATGGACATTATGCTGGGCAATGGTTCGGATGAGATCATTCAGATAATCGCCATGGCAGTCGCCAGACCAGATGCTGTGTTAATGAGTGTTGAACCTGCTTTTGTCATGTTTCGCATGATTGCTTCTTTTGCAAACATTCACTATGTTGGCGTACCACTGAGAAACGATTTCTCACTGGATCTGGACGCCATGCTCACCGCTATTGCACAATATAAACCGGCAGTAATTTTCCTGGCCTACCCTAATAACCCTACAGGTAATTTGTTTGACGCCAATGCTATTCTGCAGATTATTGAAGCAACGCCCGGCATCGTCATTATTGATGAAGCCTATCATGCCTTTGCAGATGCGAGCCTGATCGGAAAACTGGTATCGTACCCCAATTTATTACTAATGCGCACTTTATCAAAACTGGGCTTAGCCGGTTTAAGACTGGGCTTGTTAATAGGTAGGCCTGAATGGCTGGAACATCTGGAAAAGGTACGTTTGCCTTATAATGTTGGCATAATGACGCAGCTAATTGCCGAAGCCGTACTGCATCACACGGATGTATTACTGGAACAGGCTGAGATGATCAAGGCGGAGCGCACAAGAATGATTACACGCCTGAATTCATTCGACGAGATCAAGATCTTCCCTTCCGATGCAAACTTTATTTTGTTCCGCATTAATAATGCCGGTACAATATTTCAGACGCTAAAACAACATGGAATATTAATCAAGAACCTTGATGGCACACACCCCCTACTGGAAAACTGTTTACGTGTTACAGTGGGAACACCGAACGAAAACTCTCAATTTTACGAAACATTACACACCATACTTCGTAAAACAGTTTAGAATTCACCAGAAATTCATTTGTATTAATCCAATATAATCATGCGCCAAGCGAAAGTGACCCGTAATACGTTGGAAACCCAAATCAATGTTAATCTGGATTTGGATGGAACAGGTAAAGTCGTTTTGGATACAGGCATACCATTTCTTGACCACATGCTTGATCAGGTTGGCCGTCACGGCATGATTGATCTGGAGATTACAGCCAAAGGCGATTTGCACATAGATGCTCACCACACCGTTGAGGATATTGGCATCACCTTCGGCCAGGCATTCGCACAAGCTATCGGTAACAAAAAAGGAGTGCGTCGCTATGGCCATGCTTATGTTCCGCTTGACGAAGCATTATCGCGTGTCGTCATTGATCTATCCGGGCGCCCGGGCTTGGCGCTTAATATCGTATTTACACGAGCCCGCATTGGTGACTTTGATGTGGATCTGGTCAATGAATTTTTTCAAGGCTTCGTTAACCATGCCTCGGTAACCCTGCATATTGACAATCTCACAGGAAAAAATGCACATCATCAGGCTGAGACCGTATTCAAAGCATTCGGCCGGGCACTGCGCATGGCCATTGAAAACGACCTAGGTGCAGCAAATATCATCCCATCCACCAAAGGTACTTTATAAGTAACCTTGTTTCTTTACACCACAGTATGACTGATATTGCAATAGTTGATTATGGAATGGGCAACTTACGTTCCGTACACAAGGCCATTGAACATGTTGCACCCACCGCTTCGGTTGTGGTCACCGATGATCCAAAGGTCGTAGAAAAAGCCGGACGTGTTGTCGTTCCCGGTCAAGGTGCCATGCCGAACTGTATGCAGGAACTGATATCCCGTGGATTACGGGATGCCGTAATCGAAGCAGCAAAGCATAAGCCATTTCTTGGAATCTGCATCGGCCTGCAAATGCTATTTGAAGAAAGCGAGGAAGGCCACGTTAAAGGCCTGAATATATTACCCGGAAAAGTAGTACACTTCCCCGCTGCCGCAATGTCGGCGCCGGATGGCCAGAAGCTGAAAGTACCACACATGGGCTGGAATCAAGTATATCAGGTTGCTGAACACCCATTATGGGAAGGCATTGCAAAAGATGCCCGCTTCTATTTTGTACACAGCTATTATGTAGAAGCCACCAATACAGCATCCATTGCCGCACAAAGTAATTATCCCTTTCCATTTACTTGTGCTGTTGCAAAGGATAATATTTTCGCGGTACAGTTCCATCCAGAAAAAAGTCATACCGCAGGATTAACGCTATTAGGTAATTTTGCCAGATGGACACCTCGTCTTTAAAATCAAAAAGCTGTAAATTGAATTGTGATGATTCTTTTAATCAATTATTAACCCTGATTAAGCCATGCTGATTATTCCTGCAATCGACATAAAAGACGGGCACTGTGTTCGACTCAAACAAGGAGTCATGGAAGATGCCACGGTCTTTTCCAAAGAACCCAGCGAAATGGCCACGCATTGGTTGAATCAAGGTGCGAGACGACTCCATCTTGTTGATTTGAATGGCGCATTTGCCGGAAAACCAAAGAATGAAGCAGCCATTCGTGATATCGTTCAAGCAATTGACGAGCAGATTCCAATCCAGCTCGGTGGCGGTATTCGGGATCTGGATACCATTGAACGTTATCTGGATGATGGCATCACCTATATCATTATCGGTACCGCTGCAATCAAGATACCGGGTTTCCTGCAAGATGCCTGTAATGCTTTCCCAGGCCAGATTATGGTCGGACTGGATGCCAAGGAAGGAAAAGTGGCTGTCGATGGCTGGTCTAAAATTACCGGTCATGACGTCATTGATCTCGCCAAAAAATTCGAAGGATACGGCGTTGAAGCCATTATCTATACAGATATTGGGAGAGACGGCATGCTTACCGGCATTAATACGCAAGCCACTGTTGAGTTAGCCAGACAACTCACGATTCCTATTATTGCCAGTGGCGGCATCACCAACATCGATGATGTCCGCACCCTGTGCGAAATAGAATTTGAAGGCATCATGGGCGCCATTACGGGGCGGGCTATCTACGAAGGTTCTCTGGATTTCAAGAAAGCACAGATATTAGCTGACAAACTCAGCATGAATCATGGCAGCTAACACTCTACCCATACAACTGCGCATTTCCATCACACTACATTTTCCATTAATTTTCTAAACAGGCTTTTAAATCGAATGAGCCTCGCTAAACGTATCATTCCATGTCTGGATGTCACCAACGGGCGTGTTGTCAAAGGTGTTAATTTTGTTGAACTGCGCGATGCCGGCGATCCTGTAGAGATTTCACGGCGTTATGACGAACAGGGCGCCGATGAACTCACTTTCCTCGACATCACAGCCAGTTCCGATAATCGTGATCTGATTCTACACATCATTGAAGACGTCGCCTCGCAGGTATTTATCCCCTTGACCGTTGGGGGAGGTGTACGGCAGGTAGAAGATATTCGCAGATTGTTGAATGCCGGTGCAGATAAAGTGAGCATCAACACATCTGCCGTCTTGAATCCACAATTGATTGCTGATGCAGCGGGCCATTATGGCTCCCAATGTATTGTCGTTGCCATTGATGCCAAGCAAGTCAATTCTCTCGAAGGAGGTACGCCCCATTGGGAAGTCTTTACGCATGGCGGACGCAAGGCAACCGGCATTGATGCGATTGCATGGGCAAAAAAAATGCAAACACTGGGAGCCGGCGAAATCCTGCTCACCAGCATGGACAGGGATGGCACGCGCAATGGTTTTGATATTGCCCTGACCCGTGCTGTCTCAGATGCAGTCGATATACCCGTCATTGCCAGCGGTGGTGTCGGTAATCTGGATCACCTGGTTGCCGGTATTCTACAGGGTCACGCAGATGCCGTTTTAGCCGCGAGTATTTTCCATTATGGTGAATTCACCGTACAGCAGGCAAAGCAGTATATGAAACAACATGGTATTGAAGTACGATTGTAGTGGTAGAATAGTTTCCGATATTTATAGCCACACTTAAATCAAACTTGTATGCCGGACACATGGCTCAATAAAATTAACTGGTCAGACGAAGGACTGGTTCCAGTAATCACTCAGGAAGCAGAAAGCGGTAAAGTGCTGATGTTTGCCTGGATGAATCGTGATGCGCTCAAACTCACCGTTGAAAAGCGTGAAGCTTTTTACTGGTCCCGTTCCCGCAAGAAACTATGGCACAAGGGTGAGGAATCCGGACACATCCAGAAAGTAAAAAATATTTATCTCGATTGCGATGAAGACGTATTGCTTCTAACCATCGAACAAGTTGGCGGCATTGCATGTCATACCGGCCGGCACAATTGCTTTTTCCAGAAACTGGAAAATGACCAGTGGGTAGTTTCTGCTCCGATAATCAAAGATCCCGATAAAATATACAAAAAATGACCGACTCCACTGTTCTCCTCCGCCTGGCTAAAACGATAGAAACACGCAAACAGGCTGATGCCAGTAGTTCGTATGTTGCCAAACTGTTCCATGATGGACAGGACAAGATACTTAAAAAAATTGCCGAAGAATCTGCCGAGACCTTGATGGCATCAAAAGACAATGATGCCCAGCAAGTTACCCGTGAAATAGCCGACCTATGGTTTCACTGTCTGGTCCTGCTTGCTTATCATGACTTAACGCCTGACCATGTCCTGAAAGAGCTTGAACGACGCGAGGGCGTATCCGGCATTGATGAAAAAGCATCACGAAAAACAAAATGATGGATAACTGTATTTTTTGTAAAATTGCAAACGGCAGCATCCCTGCCAAAAAAATATATGAAGATGAAGATATCATTGTTTTTAACGATATCAATCCGGCAGCACCAGTACATATGCTGTTGATACCCAGACAACATATTGATTCACTGACTGATACCGAAGATGGTCACCAGAATCTACTGGGGAAAATGCTGCTATTGGCCCCTCGGCTCGCCATAAAACAGGGATGCACAGATGGCTTTCGCACAATTATCAATACCGGACGTGTGGGCGGACAAGAAGTTTTTCACCTGCATATCCATATTATTGGTGGCAAAGAACGCCTGCCCGCAATGATTCATCACGGCTAGGCTAGTACTGCTCCATTCAAGAGGAGGAATAATGGGCACATTCAGTATTTGGCATTGGATAATCGTCCTGGCAATCGTTGTCCTGGTATTTGGCACCAAGAAACTACGCAATCTTGGTGGTGATCTGGGAAGCGCCTTAAAGGGTTTCAAAGACGGAATGAAAGAATCAGACTCTGATACATCCCCTCAATCCGCCCAGATCAACGATCAGGTCATTGATGTCGAGGTGAGAAAGGAGTCTCCTGCAGCCACCTTCAAGGAAAGCACCAAAGAAGAGCACCGCGCACCTGTCAATGCGCCTGCTTCCCCTACACCGGCAAGTAAAGCTGCAACTGAAAGCGACGCATCTCAGCCAACCGGTGTAAACAGTCAGATAACTGATGCTGAAATCAAGGATAAAACGCAAGCCAAAACGTAGTCGCACCTTAGATTTCCAGAAAGAATCCAGAACAACCAGACCGATAATTTTATCAATACAGCGTCACTCAATGGAACAGCATGTTTGATATCAGTTTCATGGAATTACTGGTTATCTCGACGGTCGCGCTGATCGTGATCGGACCTGAACGGTTGCCCGCTGTGGCACGTACATTGGGGCATCTATACGGACGTTGCCGGAACTTTGTATATCGCATCAGGACAGATATTCATAATGAAATACGCATGGAAGAACTGGAAAAAATGCAATCCTCCGCGCAAAAAACAGTCCAGTCGATCGAAAACTCAATCCAGCACGGTGTCGATCAATTGAAAACAGCGGTTACCGATGCCAGAACCGAAGCGCATCCATCACCCGATTCATCGGCACCAAAAGCCCATGCAGAATCACAACCATCAGTTCTGGGGGTCGACGAACCCCCACACAGCACCCTTGATAAGGAAAAGAAATAGCAGTTTAGACTGCCTGTTGACATCCATGTCCTATAAAAACCGACCCTACAACGCTCCTCTCCATGCTTGAAGGCTCATTCCTGTCTCATTTGGTAGAGCTACGCGCCAGAATGATACGGGCGCTGGGTGGACTTATGCTCGGCTTCCTTCCCTGCGCTTTTTACGCACGCGAACTCTACACCATGCTTGCGCAGCCGCTGCTGGAAAAGTTGCCGCAAGGCGGACAAATGATTGCTACCGATGTGGCAACGCCCTTCTTTGTACCCATGCAAGTCGCCATGATGATGGCATTCGTCATTACATTACCACACACGCTATATCAGGTATGGGCCTTTGTTGCGCCCGGATTATATTCTCACGAAAAACGACTGGCCTTACCGCTGGTTATTGGCAGCAGCCTTTTATTCTTTCTTGGCATGGCATTCGCCTATTTTGCCGCTCTGCCACTTGTATTTGAATTTATTACCTATTTTGCACCGGAAGGTGTTGCTGTCATGACAGACATCAGCAAGTACCTGAACTTTGTCCTGTCCATGTTCATGGCCTTTGGTGTCACTTTTGAAGTACCCGTGTTTGTCATTATTTTAGTCAGAACCGGTGTCATCACCATCGAAAAACTCAAGGAAATCCGCCCTTATGTTATTGTCGGGGCATTTGTCATTGCAGCTATCTTCACACCGCCTGATGTTGTGTCACAATTCATGCTGGCTGTCCCTTTGTGTATTCTTTACGAACTAGGCATCGTCATTGCTGCCTTTGTCATGAGAAACTACAGCAAGGAAACCAAAGTGGATTCATCAGAAAGAAAAGACACTCCAACCAGAATCGATTGATGATATATCAGTTTGCCGCCTCCAGAAACAACTGAAAGCCGCTATAATGAAACTAATCAAATACTTCCAGATCCAATCAACAAAGGAAGTTTAAGGATAATCGTTACAGGGATGCCAACCCGTCAGGAGATCAATGATGTCAAATAACAATCATGCTGCTGATTTAAAAAAGCAAATTACTGGCGCTATCATTATTCTCAGTATCATCACTGTCGATATCGCTTTTGCACAATCCAGTTCAAGCATACAAAACCCATCAAGCCCGCCTGATCTGAACAATCCGCCCAGAACAATCCATCGCACTGGCACAGCCATCGGCGCGCGAAACAGCATCAGCATTAAAAGCACCGACGCGGGAATCATACACCGGCAACCGCCTGCATCGGGATGCACCAACTGTGGTGTTATCGATTTCATCAATAAAATGGGGCAAGGGAATAGCCTGAATGCCATCGCAGGGGGTGTCGTTGCCGGAACAATCGCCAGGGAAGTAATGCGCCACGCCACCCCTCACTCGCACGGATCAAACCATCCGAATACGATGAGTGGCGTACCGGGTGATCACGGAAACAATATGGCCAATCCGGTTAATCAATATAATGTCGGCATTACCATGAATGATGGCAGCCAGGCTGTCATCACACTCCCCAATACAGCAAACCTCCAGCAGGGCGATCGCGTCAGGCTCGTTGATGGCGTATTGGTGCCTGATCATCCGTAAGAAATCTTGTGCATTTAAACAGGACACACCATTGAATTCCTCACTCCTCAAACAAATCGAATTACCGATTGCAGGGATGACTTGCGCCGCCTGTGCAGCGCGCATAGAAAAAAACCTGAACAAACTCTCCGGTGTTCAGGCTGTGGTCAATTTCGCCAATGAAAAAGCACATGTAAGCTATGATACAGCGCAAATCAACCCAGACGCGCTGATTAAAGCCATCGAAAAATCCGGTTTTCAGATCGCACCGCAATCTGTACAGCTGCAACTGCACAAAATGACTTGCGCGGCCTGTGCAGGCCATATCGAAAAAGCACTGAATCAATTGCCGGGAGTCACCGCCACGGTCAATGTGGCCACCGAAACAGCCAAAGTCAATTTTATCCCAGGCCTGTCCACTATCGACCGTTTGATCGAAGCTGTCATTAATGCAGGTTATGATGCCAGCGAAATCAGCGAATCCAGTCATGCTGAAGAAAAAGCACGTCGTCAGGCGGCTTATCAGGCTGAATTGCGGCTGTTCTGGATTTCAGCCGGCCTCACCTTACCGCTGGCGCTCCAAATGGGTGCCATGTTTTCAGGCCATGACATGGACATACTCCCCCGGTGGTTGCAATGGCTATTGGCAACACCCGTACAATTCTGGATTGGACGGCGCTTCTATATCGGAGGCTGGCATGCCCTGCGTGGCGGCGGAGCCAATATGGATGTGCTGATTGCACTGGGCACCAGCATGGCTTATTGCTTCAGCGCTGTGGTTACCGCATTTGCACTGGACCAGCATGTCTATTTTGAAGCCAGTGCCGCCATCATAACGCTCGTTTTGCTGGGCAAACTGATGGAAGCACGCGCCAAGGGAAAAACCTCTGAAGCCATTGAGGCGTTGATCCGTCTACAACCCAAAACTGCCCGCATTGAGCGAAATGGTAAGATTATCGAAGTTCAGGCAAGCAGCCTGCAAGTCGATGATATTTTTATCGTGCGGCCAGGCGAGAATCTACCGGTTGACGGGGTCGTTATTGAGGGCACATCCAGCGTCAATGAATCCATGTTAACCGGAGAAAGCCTACCCGTCAGCAAGCAGGTGGGTGCGGCAGTCTTTGCCGCCACACTGAATCAGCAAGGCCTGCTCAAATGCCGCGCAACCAGCGTTGGCACACATACCCAGCTGGCTGCCATCATCCATCTGGTCGAAGAAGCACAAGGCTCCAAAGCACCCATTCAACGCATGGCTGACACGATTTCCGGAATATTTGTCCCCATCGTCGTGGGGATCAGTATTCTCACAGTAGGAATAACCTGGTGGCTCACTGATGATTTTGTTTCAGCACTCATCAATGCGGTTGCGGTCCTGGTGATCGCCTGCCCCTGCGCACTGGGGCTGGCCACGCCCACTGCCATTATGGTCGGCACGGGACGGGGCGCTCAAGTGGGCGTTCTGGTTAAAAATGCTGCAGCATTGGAGCATGCCGAGAAGATTCAAACCCTTATTGTGGATAAAACCGGCACACTCACTGAAGGCAAGCCGGAAGTCACCGACATTGTTCCGAACAAGCCCATCAGCAAACAGGATTTGCTGCAGATTGCTGCATCTTTGGAACAAGGATCAGAACATCCGCTGGCACGGGCAGTTCTGGACAATGCCCGGAAAATGAATGTACCGCTCCAACCCGTTCATGATTTCTCTGCCATCACTGGTAGCGGTATCACAGCGCGCATTGACAACATTCAGTATCTGCTCGGCTCCCCGAAATTCCTGATCCAGCACGGCGCTGTCCCGGATGAGAAACAGATCGCATCCCTGCAATCAGAAGGTAAAACCGTCATTGGCATCGCAGCTACTTCAGGTGAACACCCGGAAATTCTCGGTTATCTGGCCATTGCGGACCGCCTGCGGGATACTTCGCTCAAGGCTATCGCACGTTTGCAATCAATGGGGATCGAAGTGGTCATGTTGACCGGTGACAATGCACTGACTGCCGCCGCCATTGCCAAACGTACAGGTATTACGCAATACCGTGCCGAAGTCTTGCCGCAGGATAAGGCTGCTGAAGTCATGGCACTGAAAGTCCGTGGCAAATTTACCGCCATGGTCGGTGATGGCATCAACGATGCACCGGCACTGGCAGCCGCTGATGTCAGTTTTGCCATTGGCGCCGGATCGGATGTCGCCATTGAAACGGCTGATATCACCCTGATCCGCAATGACCTGATGAGCGTTGCCGACGCCATCTCCCTCTCACGCGCCACACTCAGGAAAATCCGTCAGAATCTGTTCTTCGCTTTTGTCTATAATACGCTGGGCATCCCATTGGCAGCGATGGGATTGCTCAACCCGGTCATTGCTGGCGCAGCCATGGCCATGAGTTCGGTATCCGTGGTCAGCAATTCATTATTACTGAAGCGCTGGCAGGCAAACCATTGAATGAACTGCCGAAGGACATTAATTTGATTTCTCTCGTTACCAGGCTTCTTGTCAGCATTGTCTTTCTGGCAACTTATTCAATCACGCATGCATTACCCATTGAACCAGCAACGTTACAAAAATATCTGACGCAATCGGTTTCATCGCCTGTTGCCGATATCAATAACCCCGATCTACAGCAATTCTACTCCGCCCGGCATTACCAGCCCGCATGGCTGACACCGCAATCGTCTGCACTGGATATGGCGTTGGCGTTCATTGCGACAGCGGAATCTGAAGGACTGGACAGTCGTGATTATCAACTGGCGTTATTGCAGAAACTTCGCCATCAGACCGACCAGACACTGCACAGCCGCCTTGAACTGGAATTACGTACAACCCATGCTGTACTGGCGCTGGCCCATGATCTGGCGAGGGGCCGATTTGTTGCATCGATCGCCGATCCAGACTGGCATATTCCACAACCCGCATTTGATGCAGTCGCTTTTTTACTGGAGGCTGTCAACTCTGATCGCTTGCAGCAATCCCTAGCCGATCTGCCACCTAAAAAACCCAGCTATCAGTCATTGAAACAGACATTAATCCGATATCAGGAATATGCCGACCGGCAATTCGCCTGGACTCCGATTCCAGATACCCCACTCATTCGCCCGGATACAACGCACAGCGCAATTCCACTCATTCGCCAGCGAATTACACAAGCCTATGCAATCGATGGGATCGCCGAATACGATATTCCACAGCGCAAAAGCTCACACTACGATGCCGAACTGGTAACTGCTATTAAGGCATTCCAGACACAACACGGATTAAATCCCGATGGCATCATCGGGGACAATACACGGCAAGCCCTGAATACACCGCTTGACTGGAAAATTCGCCAGTTGCGCATTAACATGGAGCGCCTCCGCTGGCTCCCCAGAAATCTGGGCAAGCGTTATCTGCTGGTCAATACTGCGGGATTCCGGTTAACGGCAGCGGAACAAGGAGAACATGCGTTAAGCATGAAAATTATTGTCGGCCGTGACTATCGCTCAACCCCCAGTTTCAGCAGCCGCATTTCGCATATTATTCTCAATCCATACTGGAATGTGCCTGCCAGCATCGCACGCAAGGATCTACTGCCAAAACAAAAGAAAGACCCGCAGTTTTTCACCCGATCCCACATAAAGATCTATTCGAACCATCGGTATGATTCCGGTGCAATCAATCCGGACACCATTGACTGGCATGCCATAACCAATGGATTTCCTTATGTGTTACGTCAGGAACCGGGAATTGACAATGCACTCGGTCAGATTAAATTCATATTCCCCAATCCTTTCAATATCTATCTGCACGACACGCCGTCAAAAGCGCTATTCCAGAAAGACGTGCGCACCTTCAGTTCAGGATGTATCCGGCTGGAGAAGCCGCTGGATCTGGCCGCTTTTTCACTGAATAATCAGGACATATCCGACAAACTCAGCGCCGGCATCGATAGCGGCAAAACGACTACTATTAATTTGCCAAAACAATTGCCGATTTATATGGTGTATATTACGACCTGGGTCGATGATCAGGAAAAGGTACACTTTTCACCGGATATTTATGACCGGGATCAACGTGCTTTGCGTTATGCTGGATGGTAACTATCTGACTCATCATTACCGGTGCCATTTTGCGGTGCATTGGCATGATTTTTATGGAGAAACTGCATGAATTTACGGAAGCTTTTTGATAATCACCGTCAATTGGAACCTCATCCTGAGAACAGCCGCCGGCGTTTTCTGAAATCCGGCATGGGTGTTTGCGCATTATTTGCATTGCCACTGGCTACCCCTTATGCCCATGCAAAAATCATGCGCCCCATGGAGAAGAGACTCAGTTTCCTTAATTTACATACGGGGGAACGGGTTAAATCGACTTACTGGGCTGAAGGCCAATACATTCCCGAATCGCTTCACGCCATTAGAAATGTGCTGCGCGATCACCGCACCGGTGATTTACATGAGATGGATAGCGATCTGTTTGACATGCTGCATCAGCTTCAGCATCGACTGAACTCAAACAAAGAATTCCACGTCATTTCCGCCTACCGCTCCCCCGCATCAAATGCCATGCTGGCCTCACGCAGCAATGGCGTTGCGAAAGGAAGCCTGCACACACAGGGAAGAGCCATTGATATCCGCATGCCGGGGCATGCCCTGTCCGATTTGCGAATGGCCGCCCTGTCGCTGGAAGCGGGGGGTGTCGGCTATTATCCGGCTTCTGATTTTGTACACCTGGACACCGGACGTTTCCGTTCCTGGGGTGGTTAACCTGTAGTCACTCAAACTTGGGGTGACAGCCTCAAAAATTACAGCATCTGCCAAAACTAGGGCAATAGCGGCAACCCCAGTTCCCTTAGGAATCTGTTATGTTTTTCGGTAGCCTCGTTGATCTGTTTCTCCAGTGCCGTCAATTTCGTGTGCTCTGCCGCCAGATCAATCGTTTCTTCCTGCTTTGCAGTGCTGATATAGCGCGAAATGTTCAGGTTGTAACCATTCGTTGCTATTTCATCCATCGTCACCCGTCGGGAATAGCGACCCTCCTCCGTGCGGTACTGGTAGGTGTCGATAATCTTGTCGATGTGTTCCGGCAGCAGGCGATTCTGTCGCTTGCCCTTTTCAAAGTACTCGGCGGCGTTGATGAACAGCACATCATCCGGCTTTTTACACTTCTTCAAAACCAGAATGCACACCGGAATACCGGTTGAGAAAAACAGATTGGCGGGCAGACCGATCACCGTGTCGATATGGCCGTCTTTCAGCAGTTTGGTGCGGATGCGTTCTTCCGCGCCGCCACGGAACAACACGCCGTGGGGAAGGATGATGGCCATGACGCCTTCTGGCTTCAGGTAGTGGAAACCGTGCAGCAGAAAAGCAAAGTCGGCGGCGGATTTGGGTGCAAGTCCATAGTTCTTGAAGCGCATATCCTCGCCCAGCGTCTCGGTCGGTTCCCAGCGGTAACTGAAGGGCGGATTGGCCACCACTGCATCGAATTTAGGCATCTTCGCCGGATTTGTTTCACGCAGCCAATCCCAGTCGTTGGTGAGGGTATCGCCGTGATAAATCTCGAACTCCG
>JBBTCY010000125.1:0-4836 GCA_038043005.1 Pseudomonadota bacterium | reverse complement strand
GGGTGTCAGCGATTGATTGAAGGCCGGACTGACAGTGACCGCGCCATGCTGCAAATGGCTGTGGACTTGTTTCCATAAACGTTTGAGAAAACGGTAGGCGCCATCGACACCGGCATCCGCCCATTCCAGAGTCTGCGTCGGCGGGCTGGCAAACATCATGAATAAGCGCGCCGTATCAGCGCCGTATTCTTCCACCAGTTTTTGCGGATCAACGCCGTTATTCTTGGATTTCGACATGGTGCCGATCCCACCGGATTCGACCGGCTGCTGATCGCTGGTCAGGATGGCGCCGTAGCGTTTTCCCTGCTCATCGAACTGAATTTCTACTTCCGTGGGATTGTAATAGGTGATACGCCCGCTACCGCCTTTGCGGAAAAAAATCTCGTTCAGCACCATGCCCTGAGTGAGCAGGTTGGTAAATGGTTCATCCAGCGTGAGCAACCCAAGGTCGCGCATGACTTTGCTCCAGAAACGCGAGTACAGCAGATGCAGGATCGCATGTTCAATCCCACCAATATACTGGTCTGCCGGCAGCCAGTAATTCGCCCGCTCGTCGGTCATGGCCTTGTCCTGATCGGGGCAGGTGTAGCGGGCGTAATACCAGGACGAATCGACAAACGTATCCATGGTGTCCGTTTCCCGGCGTGCCGGTTGGCCGCATTTCGGGCAGGCGCATTCATAAAAGGATGGTGTCCTGGCCAGCGGATTGCCTGAACCATCGGGCACCAGATCCTGCGGCAGCACCACGGGCAACTGATCATCAGGCACCGGCACCACGCCACATGATGTGCAATGGATCAATGGAATCGGGCAACCCCAGTAGCGCTGACGGGAAATGCCCCAGTCGCGCAAACGATACTGCACGCGCTTGTTGCCTAAGTCTTTAGCTTCAAGGTCAGCAGCAATAGCGTCAACGGCTTGTTCGTGGTTGAGGCCGTCGTATTTTCCGGAATTGATGCAGACACCATCTTTCATGTCATAAAAATCCTGCCAGGATTCGGGAGAAAAAGTGTAATTAGCGAGGGCTTTTTTATTTTGAGAAATACCTTTCTCGTTCCAAGTGCCACTCTCAATTTCTCGCTCTATAGAGATAGTAATGCCGGGTTTAATAACCTGTTTTATAGGAAGTTCGTATTTCTTGGCAAATTCAAAATCACGTTCATCATGCGCAGGCACGGCCATCACGGCGCCTTCCCCGTATCCCATCAACACATAATTGGCGATCCAGACCGGTAATTTCCTGCCATTCAGTGGGTGGATAACAAACAAACCGGTATCCATGCCTTTTTTCTCCTGGGTGGCGAGATCGGCTTCCTTGGCAGAACCGAGTTTGCATTCCTGGATGAAGGCATTTAATGATGGATTGTTTTTTGCGGCATGCAGCGCAACCGGATGTTCGGCGGCAACAGCCACATAAGTGGCGCCCATGAGCGTATCGGCACGGGTGGTGAAGACTTTCAGATCCTGCGGTGTATCGGATTCTGTGTCCGCAGGAAACGTGATATCCACGCCATAACTTTTGCCAATCCAGTTGGCCTGCATGATTCTTACCCGTTCCGGCCAGCCGGGTAGCGTATCCAAGGCTTCCAGCAGTTCATCGGCATACTGTGTGATCTTCATATAGTACATCGGGATTTCACGCTTTTCGACCGGTGCTCCCGTGCGCCAGCCGCAGCCGTCGATGACCTGCTCATTGGCCAGAACTGTCTGGTCGATTGGGTCCCAATTGACTGTGCCGGTGGTTTGATAAGCCAGGCCTTTTTCCAACATGCGCAGAAACAGCCACTGATTCCAGCGGTAATAAGTCGGATCACAGGTTGCCAGTTCACGATCCCAGTCAATACTCAATCCCAGGCTTTTCAGTTGCTTGCGCATGTAGGCGATATTGTCGTAAGTCCATTTGGCCGGGGAAACGTGATTCTGCATGGCGGCATTTTCAGCTGGCAGGCCAAAAGCATCCCAGCCCATCGGCTGCAATACGTTGTAGCCCCTCATGCGGCGATAACGCGACAGGACGTCACCAATGGTGTAATTGCGCACATGTCCCATGTGCAGCTTGCCGGAAGGATAGGGAAACATCGACAGGCAATAGTATTTGGGTTTTCCGGGAGTCTCGACCGCCTTGAATGCTGCGTTTTGATCCCAGTACTGCTGTGCGTTTTTTTCGATTTCCTGAGGATTGTATTTTTCTTGCATGGAACGTGGCTTTTTACTGTAAAGGGCTAATTATAGCGTGAAGTATCCGGGGAAGCGGCGCCTATTGACTAGGATTTTCCTGCCTCATGTTGTTGGGAGCGAAGCTTGTTCCGTTCGTTATGCTGCTGCAGGAAAACCTTGACTTCGTTTTGTCCCCATTCAATTGCATCGGATTCCGTGGCAAATCCGTCCTGACGCTTTGAAACAACAGTTTTCTTTGCAGTTACTTTTCTGATAATTTCTACGCTCCAGCCCGTATCATTATGCTGGATACAGCAATCATATTTTTTGCTTTTTGCCATTTTTGAGTTCCTGAAAATTAGCTCGTGGCCTGTGCAGCGAATCCAATTGGACAGCAGGCAAGGCGGTGTATGGAAGAGTGGCTTATTGTACGCTGGAAATTATAGGAAGGGTGGAGGGCAGTTTTTTCTTATGTGGGAAATAAGATAATTGATGGTTTAATGTCTTTTGCCAGTGTTCTTATGCTGGTGTGATTATCCTTGCCTTACCTGGTAATCTGGGAATAAGCCGTGGCGGGCAGAAGCTGGGTTCTGCCCTAATAGCCTGACAAGTTCAAGGAATATGCTATTCCAGACGAAAGCCGATCTTTAACTTTACCTGGTAGTGTGCCACTTTGGCATCAACAATATGTCCCCGGGTTTCCACTACTTCAAACCAGTCCAGATTACGCAGACTTTCACCTGATTTGGTAATGGCTTGCTGTATGGCATCATCACTGCTTTTGGTTGATGAGCCAACTATTTCGATAACTTTATAGACACGGTCGGCCATTATGAACCCCCCTTTATAATAGTAAAGAAAGCGTTATATCATATTCTAAACCATAAACAATATGCTTTAATTCTCGCATTTTAATTTTTAAGGAAACTGACTGCGATGAAAATCATACAGATATTTGCTCTATTGACGATCATTATTCTGACTGCCTGCGCGACGACGCCGACTGGCAGAAGCCAACTGGTGTTTATGCCGGACAGTGAACTGGATAGCATGGGGTTGCAGGCTTTTGAGAATTTGAAGGGAGAAAAGGCTATCAGCCACGACGCGCAGGAGAACCGGTTTGTGCAGTGCATTGCCGATGCAATAACGCGTGAAGTGGGCGGTAACTGGGAAGTGGTCGTGTTTCAGGACCAGGCGCTGAATGCATTTGCGCTGCCCGGTAAAAAAATTGGCGTCCATACCGGACTGATTGATCTGGTGGATAATCAGGATCAACTGGCCGCTGTGATCGGTCATGAAATTGGTCATGTGATGGCCAAGGCACAGCAATGAACGCATGTCCCAGAAACTGGGCGCGCAGATGGGCGTGGCGCTGATTGCTGCAGTAGCGGCACCGCAAACAGCTTTGGGGCAAACCGCAGTCAGTTTGTTGGGCGTTGGTGCGCAATACGGAATAATCATGCCGTTCAGCCGGCTGCATGAAAGTGAAGCCGACGTCATCGGCATCGAATTAATGGCAAAGGCCGGATTCAATCCAGCCGAAAGTGTCAGGTTATGGCAGAAAATGGCGCAGGCCAGTCAGGGCGCCCGCCCGGTCGAGTTTTTATCGACGCATCCGTCCCATGCCACGCGCATCGATGACCTGCAAGCCCACATGCCAAAAGCAGTCAAGACAATGCAGCAAGCCCATGCGGCTGGTAAAAAACCGCATTGTATGAAGTAATCGATTATTCCCTGAGTTCCGGTTCACTGGCTGCGAAATCCAGTTCAACTTTCGCGCCATCCGGATCGTGGCAGAATAACTGCCAGATCTCCAGCCCTTTCAGACGGCGCAGATCATACTGAATGCCATGCCGCTTTAAGGTGTCAACCACCGCTTGCAGGTTGGATGCGGTAAAAGCCATGTGATCAATCACGCCTGGTGCATTAATGGGCATCGGTTTGCCCGCCATGATGTGCAGAATCGCCTGGTTCCCGGCGTAAAGCCAGGCACCCGGGAAAGCAAACGGCGGGCGCTCGCCTTCCGTCAATCCCAATATGTTGATATAAAAAGTCTTGCTTCTTTCCAGATCACTGCTTAACACAGTGAAATGATTCATGCCTTCAATGGTCATTTTGCCTGTCTCACCGTTAAAACGTAATTTATAGCATGAAATGTCGTGATGTAACGATCACCACCTTTCTCATGGATTTTGTCGGGTGACTGATGAATGCCCACAGCCTGTACAGTAAGTCTTGATGGTTTCATGGGTTAATTATGTTTTTTTACAATGCGTTATATTTATTCTTACAAATATGACATATTTTCTCTTGCTTGTTTCGGCCATCGCTTTCACAAGAGCTTCGCTAAAATTTCCAAAATTGCTAAAGAAAATAATGCCATGTCCGTAAGACATTGCCTACAGGTTGATTTTACTAGCGTGGATTCGCTATTAAAACAACTGAGTCGGGTGCTGTAAGGTATTTAAACAGTATGACCAATGATACTGAATTATCTTAACTGCAAATCATCAATGATCGCCGGTGAATTTTGGTTTATTTAAAACATAAGGGGAATAAAAAATATGTCACAGGAACAGCTATCCAGCAGTGCTGCGGAGTCATCGGGTGCGGTGGCACATCATATGGCCAATGAATTTCTGACGTTTCGCCTGGGCGGTGAAGAGTACGGGATAGAAA
>JBBTCY010000124.1:0-11855 GCA_038043005.1 Pseudomonadota bacterium | reverse complement strand
TGAGGGGGCGGTGGCGAAAGCTGTGCGAGTTCGAGTCTCGCCGTCGGCACCACACGTAACTTACTATGCGCTCCGTCAGCACTACATAAGCGCAAGATTCATTGTTCTGATTTAATTAATAACCATAAAATGCTTGAAAATTATTTTCCAATTTTATTATTTCTTATAGTTGGCTTCTTGGTAGGCGTGGTGCCAATGCTGTGTGGCTGGTTACTTGCGCCCAATCGCCCGGACAGTGAGAAGCTATCACCTTATGAGTGCGGTTTTGAAGCTTTTGAAGATGCGCGGATGAAGTTCGACGTGCGGTATTACTTGGTTGCGATTTTATTCATCCTGTTTGATTTGGAGATTGCGTTCCTGTTTCCTTGGGCAATCGTGCTGAATGAAATTGGATTATTTGGATTTATTGCTATGATGGTATTCCTGAGCATTCTGATAGTGGGTTTTATCTACGAGTGGATGAAAGGAGCATTGGAGTGGGATTAACGCTATGAGTATTGAAGGAACGCTCGAAAAGGGTTTTATTACTACCAGTCTGGACTCGGTTATTAACTGGGGACGCACGGGTTCCATGTGGCCGATGACTTTTGGGCTGGCCTGTTGCGCGGTTGAGATGATGGAAACTGGCGCATCGCGATATGATCTTGATCGCTTTGGTATAGTATTCCGACCTAGCCCTCGTCAGTCCGACGTGATGATCGTGGCAGGCACGTTGTGCAATAAAATGGCACCAGCCTTGCGCAAAGTTTATGATCAGATGGCAGAGCCGCGATGGGTGATTTCAATGGGGTCATGTGCGAATGGCGGAGGGTACTACCATTACTCTTATTCAGTTGTTCGTGGCTGCGACCGGATTGTACCGGTGGATATATATGTGCCAGGCTGTCCTCCCACTGCTGAAGCTTTACTGTATGGCATCATACAGTTACAAAATAAAATAAATCGCACCAACACCATTGCACGTTAATTCAAGTATGTCGACTATTCAACAGGGAAATCTTGCAGAGGCCTTGCAAGGCATATTGACAGACAAGCTGGTTAGTCTGCAATCGCAGTATGGTGAATTAACGATCGTTGTGCATGCGAAAGATGTTCTCGCTGTCAGTAAAATGTTACGTGACGCTGCTGCACTGGATTTTGATTCGCTGATTGATTTATGTGGGATCGATTACTCGACTTATGGCAGCGATTTATCTGTAAAACAGGGTTTGCGGGATAAGCGTTTTGCGGTCATTTATCATTTGCTTTCGGTCAACCGCAATCACAGGTTGCGTGTTCGTGTATTGGCTGAAAATAATGAACTTCCGGTAGTTGATTCAGTAACTGGGATATGGCCTGTCGCAAATTGGTTTGAACGAGAAGCGTTTGATCTCTACGGAATTATTTTTACTGACCATCCAGACCTGCGTCGGATATTGACTGATTATGGTTTTATAGGAAACCCATTCCGTAAGGATTTCCCGTTGACGGGTAATGTTGAAATGCGCTATGACGCAGAGCAGAAGCGTGTTATTTATCAACCGGTCAGTATAGAGCCGCGAGAAATAACGCCGCACGTGATACGAGAGGAACATTACGGAGATTGTGAGTCTTAATGTACGCACAATATTCACTGTATTGATTTTTTGGATAAGAATTCTTTGAAGTAACTTATGGCTGAAATACGTAATTACACCATGAATTTTGGACCGCAGCACCCGGCAGCGCACGGTGTGCTAAGACTGGTGCTGGAATTGGATGGAGAAGTTGTGAGACGTGCAGATCCGCATATCGGATTATTGCATCGTGCAACTGAGAAATTGGCAGAGAATAAAACATATATCCAATCACTTCCGTACATGGATAGACTGGATTATGTTTCGATGATGTCCAATGAGCATGCCTATGTGATGGCGATTGAGAAGTTGCTGCAAATTGAAGTGCCGCTGAGAGCGCAATATATCCGGGTGATGTTTGACGAAATTACTCGAATCCTGAATCACCTGTTATGGATCGGTGCACATGCATTGGACGTAGGCGCTATGACAATGTTTCTTTATGCTTTCCGTGAAAGAGAAGATCTGATGGATTGCTATGAAGCGGTTTCAGGTGCCAGAATGCATGCGGCCTATTATAGACCTGGCGGTGTATATCGTGATTTGCCGGACACCATGCCTCAGTATCAATCATCAAAAATTCATAACGAGAAGCAGACGCGTCTGCGGAATGCCAATAGAGAAGGTTCTTTGCTGGATTTCATTGAAGACTTTACAAATCGTTTTCCAACCTATGTTGATGAGTACGAAACACTGTTGACTGACAATCGAATCTGGAAGCAGCGTTTGGTTGATATCGGTATTGTTTCTCCCGAACGTGCCAAGGCGTTGGGTTTTACAGGGCCCATGCTGCGCGGCTCCGGTGTGGAGTGGGATTTAAGAAAAAAACAACCGTATGAGGTCTATGATCGTATTGATTTTGACATACCGGTCGGCGTGAATGGTGATTGTTATGATCGATATTTGGTACGGATGGAAGAATTCCGCCAGTCAAACCGCATTATTAAGCAATGTGTTGACTGGTTGTGTAAAAATCCAGGGCCAGTGATTACGGACAACCATAAAGTCGCTCCCCCATCACGAGTAGATATGAAGCAGAATATGGAAGAAATGATTCATCATTTCAAATTATTTACAGAAGGTTTTCATGTGCCGCCAGGAGAGACTTACGCTGCAGTTGAGCACCCCAAAGGTGAATTTGGTATTTATCTGGTATCGAATGGAGCCAATAAACCTTATCGGCTGAAGATTCGTGCACCTGGATTTGCCCATTTGGCTGCGCTGGA
The DNA here is from genome assembly GCA_038043005.1 of Pseudomonadota bacterium. GTDB lineage: Bacteria > Pseudomonadota > Gammaproteobacteria > Burkholderiales > Nitrosomonadaceae > Nitrosomonas. The sequence continues at coordinate 9,034 of JBBTCY010000124.1, read as the reverse complement.
TGAAATGTCCAGAGGGCATATGATCGCTGACGTGGTTGCCATCATTGGTACGCAAGATATAGTATTTGGTGAGATAGATAGATAAAACGATGTTAAGCGCTGAATCCCTTAAAAGAATAGATCGAGAGATCGCTAAATATCCAATTGACAAAAAGCAGTCAGCTGTTATGTCGGCACTTGCGATCGCGCAGGAAGAGAAGGGCTGGCTGGCTAATGAGACAATGGATTTTGTTGCTGAGTATTTAGGTATGCCGCCGATCGCAGTTTATGAGGTAGCTACATTTTATAATATGTATAACCTGCAACCGGTGGGCAAATACAAAATTACGATATGTACCAACTTGCCTTGTGCTTTATCCGGTAGTAATGAGACTGCTGCCTATGTAAAGAAAAAATTAGGAATAGAATTTAACCAGACAACACCGGATGGGAAGTTCACTCTGAAAGAAGGTGAATGTCTTGGAGCATGTGGTGATGCGCCCGTGTTATTGGTTAACAATAAGCGTATGTGCAGTTTCATGTCTAATGAAATGATCGATAAATTGCTGGAGGAACTGGGCGAATGAATCAGTACCCACAGACATTAATGAATGGTGTTGATCCATCTGACTCTGAGAATTGGAAGATCAGAAGCTATGAAAGACGTGAAGGATATGCGGCTCTCAGAAAAATACTGGCCCAAAAAATTACACCAGAAGCGATTATTGAAGAAGTAAAGAAATCAGCATTACGTGGTCGGGGCGGTGCTGGCTTTCCTACCGGGTTGAAATGGAGTTTCATGCCCAAGAGTTATGAGGGAGATAAGTACATAGTTTGTAACTCGGACGAAGGGGAGCCGGGCACATTCAAGGATCGCGATATCATGCGATTTAATCCTCATCTGCTGATTGAAGGAATGATCATTGCCGCCTATGCAATGGGTGTTAAAGCGGGCTACAATTATATTCACGGCGAGATATGGGAAACCTACGAGCGTATGGAAGAAGCGGTTGAAGAAGCGCGCGCGGCGGGTTATCTAGGAAGCAATATTCTCGGTTCATCGTTTAGTTTTCAGTTATATAATCATCATGGATATGGCGCCTATATCTGTGGTGAAGAAACAGCATTGCTGGAATCCATTGAAGGCAAAAAAGGTCAACCCCGCTTCAAGCCGCCTTTTCCGGCAAATTTCGGCCTTTATGGCAAACCAACCACCATTAATAATACTGAAACCTTTTCTTCGGTTCCCTGGATTATCCGCAATGGTGGCGAGAAATACCTCCAGCTCGGTAAGCCAAACAATGGCGGGACAAAGATATTTTCGGTATCCGGTCATGTCAACAAGCCGGGTAACTATGAAATACCGCTTGGAACCCCTTTTTCTGAGCTATTGGAACTGGCAGGTGGGATGCGAGGCGGACGGAAACTGAAAGGTTGTATACCCGGTGGATCATCAATGCCTGTATTGCCCGGTGATATCATGATGCAAACGGACATGGACTATGATTCCATTGCCAAGGCCGGATCAATGTTAGGTTCAGGTGCTGTCATTATTATGGATGAAACAACCTGTATGGTCAGAGCACTGGAACGTTTGTCATACTTTTATTATGAAGAGTCCTGCGGTCAATGTACGCCATGTCGTGAAGGTACGGGGTGGCTTTATCGCATTGTTAACCGTATCGAGCATGGCAAAGGACGGATAGAAGATCTTGATCTGCTCGATAATATTGCAGACAACATACAGGGGCGAACAATCTGTGCATTGGGCGATGCGGCCGCGATGCCTGTTCGTGCGATGATTCAACATTTTCGAGACGAGTTTGTCTACCATATAGAACATAAGAAATGTATGGTTTAGCGGTTCAGATGAATAGAACGCGTCAATTTTATAATTCGTGATTAACCCAAGAATTTTAGCCGATGGTCAATATAGAAATCGACGGTAAACAGGTATCTGTTCCCAAGGGAAGTACCATCATGGATGGTGCCAAGCAGATCGGTGTGTACATTCCACATTTTTGCTATCACAAGAAATTATCCATTGCGGCAAATTGCCGTATGTGTCTGGTGCAGGTCGAAAAAGCACCAAAGCCTTTGCCAGCCTGTGCAACACCTGTTATGGATGGGATGAAAGTTTTTACGCATTCCCAGCAGGCTGTGACAGCACAAAAAGGCGTGATGGAGTTTTTGCTGATTAATCATCCGCTGGATTGCCCCATTTGTGATCAAGGTGGTGAATGTCAGTTACAGGATCTGGCTGTAGGTTATGGTGCAAGTGGCTCGCGGTACACCGAAGCAAAACGTGTTGTGGTCAATAAGAATCTGGGGCCGCTGATATCAACCGATATGACGCGGTGCATTCACTGTACGCGGTGTGTACGGTTTGGCCAGGAGATTGCCGGAATCATGGAGCTTGGTATGGCTGGGCGTGGTGAGCATTCTGAGATACTCACGTTTGTTGGTAAGACAGTAGACTCGGAGCTATCGGGGAATGTCATTGATCTTTGTCCGGTGGGTGCGCTGGTTAGTAAACCATTCCGCTATTCGGCGCGTACCTGGGAATTATCACGTAGAAAATCAATAAGTCCGCACTGTGGTTTAGGGTCAAATCTGGTTGTTCAGGTTAAACAGAATCGTGTCATGCGGGTTCTGCCACGGGACAATGAAGCAATCAACGAATGCTGGCTGTCGGATAAAGATCGTTTTTCTTATGAGGGATTGAACTCGGAAGATAGATTGACACGACCCATGATTAAGCGTAACGGCCAATGGTTTGAATGTGATTGGCAGCAGGCTCTGGAATTTACAGCGAATACCTTGCAGGCAATCAAACAGACGCATGGCGCCAGTCGTATAGGCGCCTTGGGATCCGCGCATAGCACAGCGGAAGAACTTTACCTGTTACAGAAACTGATGCGCGCAATGGGAAGTGGCAATATTGACCACCGTCTGCGTCAATCTGATTTTCGTGCGGATAAGAAACTGCAGGGGATTCCCTGGCTAGGAACCAGTATTGCGGATATATCACAACTGAAATCAGCGCTGATTGTTGGCAGTACACTGCGTAAAGATCATCCACTGATAGCGCAGCGTTTACGCCAGGCGGTAAAAAATGGATTGCAGTTGAATATTGTAAATCCTGTCGATGATGATTTGCTGATGTTTGTTGCAAACAAAGCAATAGTAGCGCCTGACGCAATAGCAAGAACACTGGCGGGCATTCTAAAAGCTGCACTAGAAATAAAAGGAACGGAGCAATCTGACGAGCTGCATCAATTGATTAATTCACTGGCAATTGCCAGCACAACCAGTGCCCGTGCAATCGCTTCCAGTTTAATTGAAAGCACATCAGCCGCAATTTATCTTGGTAATCTGGCTCAACATCATCCGGACTATTCAACAATTAACTTCCTTGCCGGTCTGATTGCACGTGTTACAGGTGCCCGTTATGGCGTGTTGGGCGAAGCTGCAAATAATGTAGGAGCCTATTGGGCAGGAGCTGTTCCGGAAATCAGTACCTTGCCGGTTTATAAAAAGCGGGATTATGCGGAATTAAACGGACTGAATGCAGCGCAAATGCTTGGTTATGGTGCTGATTCAATCAATGAAAAATGCCGTGCATTTATACTGATGAATGTGGAGCCGGAATTCGATACCTACAATGCTCGAAAAGCGTCAGAGACGATAAAATCAAGTGAATTCGTAGTATCCATGAGTGCTTATAAAGGAAATGCAGGTGATTATGCTGATGTGCTATTGCCTATAACACCTTTTACTGAAACTTCAGGTACGTATGTTAGTACGGAAGGCCGGATACAAAGTTTCAACGGCGTTGTATCACCGTTGGGAGATGCGCGGCCTGCATGGAAGGTGTTGCGTGTATTGGCCAATTTACTGGGTGTTGAGAAATTTGATTATGAAGCACCTGAGCAGGTTCGAGCAGAAATTTTTCCTGATGGACTGGAAATCAGCCAATACCTGAGCAACGCTTTAGAAAGTACTGGTATAGCGATTAACGTAACTGAATCGAAAGGTACGCAGCGGATCGGGGAAGTGCCGATTTATCAGGCGGATCCGATTGTTCGTCGTGCTGAATCTCTGCAGGCAACGCACGATGCGGCACCGCCCAAAGCATGGATGACTGCTGAAATGCTGGAGAGTTTAGGGATTTCTGCAGGATCTCAGGTACGAATTAAACAGGGTGAAGGGTCGGTGCAGCTTGAGGCTGATTGTGATAAAAAACTACCTGCCAATTGTGTGCGCATTGCTTGTGCACACCCTAGGACAGTGGCGCTAGGCGATCTGTTTGGGGAAATATCGGTGGAGAAACTGTAATGGTAAACGTTGGGGTTTATTAATGGAGTATATTCAACAACAGTTTGTACAAATATTTGGAGCGGAATGGGGTGCCATGCTGTTCTCGTTTGCAACAAATATGACATTTATCTTTGCGATTGTTATTCCATTGCTACTGGGTGTTGCGTATTTAACCTTTGCAGAGCGCAAGATAATTGCCTATATGCAAATCCGTGTTGGACCCAATAGAGTAACTTTCTTTGGTATTCCATGGTTGAGGGGATGGGGTCAACCGATTGCCGATGCGGTTAAGGCGATCATGAAAGAGATCGTTATTCCGACCGGCGCCAATAAGTTTCTGTTTATTCTTGCACCTGTATTAACAATAATGCCGGCCTTGGCTGCCTGGGCGGTCGTGCCTTTTTCTCCCGAGCTTGTTCTTGCTGATATTAATGCGGGGTTGCTATACATTCTGGCCATGACGTCAATGGGTATATACGGCATTATTATTGCCGGCTGGGCATCGAACTCCAAATATGCATTTCTGGGAGCCATGCGATCAGCAGCTCAGGTTGTTTCATATGAACTGGCCATGGGTTTTGCGCTGGTATGCGTGCTGATGATGTCTCAGAGTTTGAATCTGGGTGATATTGTGAATGGACAGAAGGGAAGTAGTATACTGAACTGGTATCTGATTCCTTTATTCCCCATGTTTCTGGTTTATTTGATTTCAGGGATTGCCGAGACAAACCGTGCACCTTTTGATGTGGCGGAAGGCGAATCAGAGATCGTTGCTGGTTTCCATGTTGATTATTCAGGCATGGCATTTACTGTGTTTTTCCTGGCTGAATACTCCAATATGATATTGGTTGCAACGTTAACATCCATCATGTTTCTGGGTGGATGGCTACCGCCGGTTGATATGATGCCATTCACGTTGATTCCAGGCTTTGTCTGGCTGCTTTTGAAGATTGCATTTATTTTATTCTTGTTTCTCTGGTTTCGTGCGACATTTCCACGCTATCGCTACGATCAGATTATGAGATTGGGTTGGAAAATATTTATTCCAATTACGTTAATATGGATTGTACTATTAGGCTTGGTCATGCAACTGCCTGACTCGACAAGAGATGTATTTCCATTGAGTCTCTGGTTCTAAAAATAGAGAAAATTATCATGGATCGAATCAAAAAATTTTTTAATACCTTTCTATTATTTGAATTATTGAAAGGTATGGCTGTAACGGGCAGTTATCTTTTTAAGCCGAAGATAACAGTGCATTACCCGGAAGAAAAAACACCGCAATCCCCACGGTTTCGTGGGCTGCATGCACTACGGCGCTATCCCAATGGGGAAGAGCGTTGCATTGCTTGTAAGCTATGTGAAGCAGTGTGCCCTGCCATGGCAATTACGATTGACTCAGAGCAACGTGAAGATGGGACACGACGTACGACACGCTACGATATAGACCTGAGTAAATGTATTTTCTGTGGTTTCTGTGAAGAATCTTGTCCGGTGGATTCAATTGTTGAGACGCGCGTGCTTGAGTATCATGGTGAAAAAAGAGGTGATTTGATTTACACCAAAGAAATGCTGCTGGCTGTTGGCGATCGCTATGAAGAGCAGATAGCCAAGGATAGAGAAGCTGATGCGCGTTATCGTTGAATCTTGCTGGTAAATACAAATGAGTTTTCAAGACATCATATTCTATACTTTCTCTGCGGTTCTGGTGGCATCGTCGCTGGGAGTGATCACAGTTCGCAATCCGGTTTATTCTGCATTATTACTGGTTCTTGCTTTTGTTACATGTGCTGGACTATGGCTTCTGCTAGAAGCTGAATTTCTCGCGATTGCACTGGTTCTGGTTTATGTAGGTGCTGTCATGGTGCTGTTTCTGTTCGTGGTCATGATGCTGGATATTAATCTTGACCGGTTGCGTGAAGGATTCTGGAAGTGGTTTCCCTTTGGTGCAATCATTGCACTGATTATGGTTGCCGAAATAACAATGGTGTTAATGGGCAAGCATTTTGGGCTTGAAGAAATGCCGATGCCACCTTCCCATGCGGCTGACTATAGCAATACAAAAGAACTAGGTCGTTTAATTTATACCGAATACGTTTATGCATTCGAGCTGGCAGCAGTGCTTTTGCTGGTTGCGATGGTTGCGGCAATTGCCCTGACATTGCGGCATCGGGAAGATAAGAAATCTCCGAATCCATCAAAGCAGGTTCGCGTGAAAAAAGAAGATCGAGTACGAATTGTAGCAATGCCTTCAGAGAAAAAAGAATGAAATTAGCATTCATTGGAATGCATGGCTATTTAGAAATATTTATGAAGAGGTAGTTAGCTTGGTATCGTTATCTCATTATCTGGTGCTTGGTGCAATTCTGTTTGCCATCGGTATTGTTGGTATTTTTCTAAACAGGAAAAATATAATCATTATATTGATGTCGATAGAATTGATGCTGCTGGCGGTAAATATGAACTTTGTCGCATTTTCGCATTTCCTGCAGGATATCAATGGACAGATTTTTGTATTTTTTATTTTAACAGTAGCCGCTGCAGAATCTGCGATAGGGTTGGCAATACTCGTTGTGTTATTTCGTAATCTTCGGACGATTAATGTTGATGATCTGGATAAACTCAAAGGCTGATGGATAGACTGGCGTAAAAGAGTCTGGGCGTATCATAACTGACAAAAAGAATATTGACTGAGATGCAGAATTTTTATTTACTGGTGCCACTTGCACCGCTGGCAGGAGCGCTCATTGCGGGCTTATTGGGTCGTTTTATAGGCCCGGCATGGAGCCATCGTGTAACGATTACATTGGTATTCATTTCCTTCCTTGCCTCTCTGGTAATTTTCAAGGATGTATTGGCAGGCAATATATTTAATGGAACAATCTATACGTGGCTTGTTGCCGGTGATACGCGCTTTGAGGTTGGCTTTCTGATCGACCAGTTATCGGCAACCATGATGGTTGTCGTCAGTCTGGTTTCACTGATGGTGCATATATATACCATCGGGTACATGCAGGGCGATCCTGGCTATCAACGTTTCTTCAGCTATATTTCGCTGTTTACCTTCTCCATGATGATGCTGGTCATGTCGAATAATTTCCTGCAATTATTCTTTGGCTGGGAAGCGGTCGGGTTGGTTTCTTATTTGTTGATCGGATTCTGGTATACCCGTCCGACCGCAATATACGCTAACATGAAGGCATTTCTGGTAAACCGTGTTGGTGATTTTGGTTTTCTGCTTGGTATTGCAATGGTGCTGATGTACTTTGGTACGTTGGATTATGTGACTGTCTTTTCTCAGGCCTCTGATATCAGCGGGCAGACAATTGAATTAATACCGGGTACGTCGTGGCTGGTATTAACGGTCATCTGTATTTTGTTGTTCATTGGTGCGATGGGCAAATCAGCACAATTCCCGTTACATGTATGGTTGCCGGATTCAATGGAAGGGCCGACACCGATCTCGGCATTAATTCATGCGGCTACCATGGTGACAGCAGGTATATTCATGGTTGCACGGATGTCACCGTTATTCGAGTTATCTGAAACAGCATTGTCAGTCATATTGGTGATCGGTGGTATCACAACGCTATTTATGGCAATGGTTGCAGTAGTACAAAATGATATTAAACGTGTAGTTGCATATTCAACATTATCGCAATTGGGTTATATGACTGTTGCATTGGGCGCTTCAGCCTATTCGGCAGCTATTTTCCATTTAATGACACATGCTTTTTTTAAGGCAGTCTTGTTTTTAGGTGCCGGCTCAGTGATTATTGCCATGCATCATGAGCAGAATATGCAGAAAATGGGTGGCTTAAAACGATACATGCCTGTTACCTATTGGACGATGTTCATTGCAGCACTGGCGAGTGCCGGTGTACCGGGCTTTTCGGGATTCTTTTCCAAGGATGCCATCATTGAAGCAGTCCATTTTGCCAACATACCTGGCGTAGGTTTTGCATATTTTTGTGTATTGACCACTGTATTTATCACAGCGTTATATACCTTCCGGTTGATATTTATGACATTCCATGGGCAACCACGGATGGATAAGCACACTGAACATCATCTGCATGAATCGCCTTGGGTGGTTACAGTGCCGCTTGCGATATTGGCAATTCCGACAATTGGAGCAGGGTGGTTTATAGGGCCGATTGTATTTGGAGACTATTTTGCGAATGTTATTCATGTGTTGCCACAACACGATGCCATTGAGAAACTCGGAGCTGAGTTTACCGGTATTGGTGGAATGATGATTCACGCATTATCAACGGTTCCATTCTGGCTATCTGTTGCAGGGATTTTTACCGCCTGGTTCTTATACAGTGCAAGAACTGATATACCAGAGAAGATCAAATCACGATGTGGCCCACTGTATATCTTACTGGATAGAAAATATTTTATTGATGAATTCTATTCATGGTTCTTCGCCGGAGGAACGAGAGCGCTCGGAACAATGCTTTGGAAATACGGCGATGTGAAGTTGATAGATGGATTTTTTGTGAATGGTACCGCCCGTGTTGTTGCCTGGACTGCCATGATGGCGCGACATTTCCAGACGGGTTACATCTATCACTATGCATTTACAATGATTGTCGGGGTATTTGTTATTCTGACATTGTGGCTGTACAGGTTCTGATTAATAAAACGCAAAAGCATAAACTGAGAATAGATATCAGTGAATCTAATACTCAAAGCTAATAAGCACTAACAAAAATGGAATAAACATGTT
>JBBTCY010000123.1:0-8531 GCA_038043005.1 Pseudomonadota bacterium | reverse complement strand
GACCAAATAGGCAGGCTATGACGCTGCTCGCTGAGCCTGCGGGTAGGTTGCTTGAATCTACAGGTAACTGTAGATCTAGAGGAATGACTGTCCACGACAGAACCCGGCTTATCGGCTAGCTTCACCAGTTATTTTTACAATCATAAATTCTATCCGCATGCACAACAGACACCCGGTGTATAATTAATGCCAGATACTTTCAGTATTTCGCAATGATCCGTAAATTTCTACGCAAGGTATTCAACCGCAAAACAACCGCTTCCGACACGGTTGCCAAACTGCGAATCATCCCTTTCAAACAGCATGGGATTCGACGCAATCAGATTAATCCCTGTGCAATAAAAATTACAACCGGTCTGCAACAGGCAGGGTATTCCGCTTACATCGTCGGGGGTGCCGCGCGTGATTTGTTATTTGGATTGACGCCCAAAGATTACGATGTGGCGACAAACGCAACACCCGAACAAGTGCGATCCGTTTTTCGCCGTTCGCGGATAATCGGTCGACGGTTTCGCCTGGTTCATGTCATGTGTGGCGCGGAAACTGTTGAAGTTTCAACATTTCGGGGACATTCGTCGGCAGATGAGGATGATCAGGCCACGACCATACAAACAGACCAACACGGCCGCCTTCTGCAGGATAATGTATTTGGTACGCAGGAAGAAGATGCTGCGCGGCGTGATTTTACAATCAATGCGCTTTTCTACGATCCGGCTAACGAAGAAATTCTTGATTACCTGAACGGCTACGACGACATCAAAAAAAGAAGCCTGCGCATTATTGGTGATCCGGTGCAGCGATACCGCGAAGATCCTGTCCGCATGCTGCGCGCAGTGCGCTTAGCCGCAAAACTGAACATACAGATTGATGCGGAGACTGCTGAACCGATCGGCGATCTGGCTCCACTGCTGCAAAATGTTCCGCCATCTCGTCTGTTTGATGAAATGCTGAAACTGCTGCTATCCGGCCACGCGCTGACTTGTGTCGTGGATCTGCGGGCAAGGGGTCTGCATCATGGCTTGCTGCCCATGCTGGATGTCATTCTCGAGCAACCCATGGGTGAACGTTTCATTACCATTGCTTTAAAAGATACCGATGAACGCGTTAAGCAGAATAAACCTGTATCCCCCGGATTTTTGTTTGCCATTCTTTTATGGCATGAAGTGCTTTCAGCCTGGAACTCTTATCAGGCTTCCGGTGAAAAACCTTTGCCGGCCTTGCATAAGGCGATGAATGAAACGCTGTCGAAACAACATAAGAAGCTTGCTGTGCCACGGCGTTTTGATGCGATCATACAAGAAATATGGTCAATGCAACCGCGTTTTGAAGCCCGGGTCGGACAAAAACCGTTCCGTTTACTGGCACATCCCCATTTCCGTGCCGCCTATGATTTCATGATGCTGCGCTGTGAAAGCGGTGAACTGAATCCGGAACTCGGTGAGTGGTGGACAACGTTTCAAAGCGTTGATAGTGATAAACGCACCCAGATGTTGTCAAAGCAACCTGTGCAGAAAAAAGGGCGGAGAAATCGCGGTCGCAGACAATCTTCGCACAAACCTGCCGGAAATCTGACGAACATAACCAGCAAAACCGATGCTGCCCACTAAAAAATCATATTGTCAGGCGTTTATCGCGCTGGGCAGCAATCTGGAAAATCCGGTTTCACAAATACAACACGCTGTGAGTGAATTATCACGACTCCCCGATTCGCGCCTGATTTGTTGCTCCTCCCTGTATTGCAGCGCACCAGTTGGCCGGTTGGATCAACCGGATTTTATCAATGCAGTGGCGCACATTGAAACAAATCTTGCACCCCATGACCTGCTCAAGGCCTTGCTTGACATCGAACACCATCACGGGCGTGTCCGTGAATCATTGAATGCACCGCGCACACTGGATCTCGATATTCTGCTGTATGATGATCTAACTTATCAGGATGACATCCTGACGATACCGCATCCGCGAATGTATCAACGGGCTTTTGTATTGCGTCCGTTGATGGAAATTGCACCAACTTGTTTTATTCCGGGACGAGGTCTTGTTTCTGAACTGATCGTGTCATGTACCGAGCAAAAACTGGAACGCCTTGCTGTACAAAACGAATGAATTTTGCTGTCGACCCCTAATCAGGTATATTTGCTGCAGATCATCTCAATAAGATATTCGATGAGAATCACTCAAACTACATTACGAAAAATGCACCAGAATGGTGAGAAAATCGCGGCACTAACATGCTACGACGCCATTTTTGCAACATTACTTGAAAATGCAGGCGTCGAGATTCTGCTGGTTGGTGACTCACTGGGTAATGTTTTACAGGGTGAAGCGACGACATTAGCCGTCACACTGGATGATATGATTTATCATACGCGCTGTGTTGCAAAAGGATCCAGCAAAGCCTTTATCATGGTTGACATGCCGTTCGGCACGTTTCAGGTTACTCCTGAAAAAACCTTTGAAAATGCTGCCAGACTCATGGCTGCCGGTGCACATATGGTCAAAATAGAAGGCGGACAGGTTATGGCTGACACAATCCGATTCCTGACGCAACGCGGTATCCCGGTTTGCGCGCATATCGGCCTGACACCACAATCGATTCATCAATTGGGCGGTTATAAAATTCAGGGCAATAATGAAGAAACCGCAAGACAATTGCTCGATGATGCAGTCATACTGGAAAAATCCGGCGCAGCGATGCTGCTTATGGAAGTTGTTCCCGCCAAACTGGCCACAACCATTACGCAAACCCTTTCAATTCCCACGATCGGTATTGGCGCCGGAAAAAACTGTTCTGCCCAAGTTCTCGTTCTTCATGACATGTTAGGTATTTATCACGATAAAAAAGCCCGGTTTGTGAAGGATTTTATGGCCGGAAAAAACAGTATTCAGGAGGCTGTTGCAAGCTACGTTGCAGCGGTCAAAACTGGGGAGTTTCCCGGAAAAGAACATGAATTTTAATTGATAACCGCAATGTGAAAATCTTTGATGACATCGCCCCTCTCCGGAATAACCTGAGAGGGGAACATCCGATTGTCTTTGTTCCGACCATGGGTAATCTGCATGCCGGACATGTTGCGCTCATCAGGCGTGCAAAGCAGTTGTCCGATTGTGTCGTGGTAAGTATTTTTGTCAATCGGCTTCAATTTCTGCCGCATGAGGATTTTAACCAGTACCCGCGAACAATTGCTGAGGATTGCCGCATACTTGATGAACTGGGTGTCAACAGGATATTTGCCCCAACAGAAGAAATTCTTTACCCAACACAACAAGAATTCTTGTTAGCATTACCGCCTGTTGCTGACATGCTGGAAGGTGAATTTCGCTCCGGATTTTTCCGGGGTGTTGCAACCATCGTATTGAAATTATTCAATATTACTCAACCGCAGTTTGCCGTATTTGGCAAAAAAGATTATCAACAACTCTTTATTGTGCGTGAAATGGTACGGCAATTAAATTTACCGATTGAGATTGTTGCATGTGAAACAATACGGGAACCGGATGGGTTGGCGCTCAGTTCACGTAATCAGTATCTGAATAACATTCAACGCAATGAAGCCAGACATTTATATCAATTATTGCTTCAGATCAAACAGGAAATTCAATCAGGATGTAATGATTTTCCGGCTTTAGAAGAAAACGCAAGAATAAATCTGATCCATCGTGGATGGAAAGTTGATTATATAGCCATTCGAAATGAAAGCACGTTACTACCCGCAAAAAGTAATGATCGTAATTTAGTCGTACTGGGCGCAGCCTGGCTGGATAAAACAAGACTGATAGATAATCTTGCAATCTATGATTAAGCACTTTTTATTAATTAACATTCGATAATTATTTTGAATAATCAGGCCGATAAAAATCACACTATCATGCAAGCATTAAATACTTTCTGGTTATCCTGTCTTGACTACTTTAGAAGGGAATTGAATGCACAGCAATTTAATACCTGGATCAAGCCATTACAAATAGATTCATCCTTAGCCAGCGACGACGAGCTTATCCTGATTGCACCCAATCGGTTTGTATCGCAATGGGTAAAAGACAATTTCATTACACATATCGAAGTGATGGCGCAAGAATATTTTTCCAGAAAAATACAATTCCAGCTAAAACTTGCGGACCAGCCGGAAACAAAAAATCCTGTCGCCATGACAGGTCTGGCGCCCGTTATCGCCAAGGAAGAACCAAAGCCGGAAGCACAAAGCCCTTATCCCGTTACCAAGAAAAACTCAAGTTGCCTGAATCCAAATTTTACCTTTGAGAATTTTGTGACAGGCAAAGCAAACCAGCTTGCCCGCGCAGGTGCCATTCAGGTTGCCGAATCCCCCGGAACTTCCTATAACCCATTATTCATATATGGTGGCGTCGGCTTAGGAAAAACGCATCTTATCCAGGCAATCGGCAACTATGTGCAGGAAAATGATAAAAAAGCCAAAATCCGTTACGTTCATGCGGAAAAATATGTGTCTGATGTCGTCAGTGCGTATCAACATAAGGCTTTTGATAAATTCAAGTTTTATTACCATTCGCTGGATCTGCTTCTGGTAGATGATGTGCAATTCTTTGGTGGAAAAAATCGTACACAGGAAGAATTTTTTTATGCCTTCAATGCCCTCATCGAAACACACAAGCAGGTTATTATCACTTGTGATTCTTATCCGAAAGAAATATCCGGACTGGAAGAACGGCTAGTATCCCGCTTCGGCTGGGGATTAACTGTTGCGGTAGAGCCTCCCGAACTGGAAATGCGCGTTGCCATTCTGTTAAAGAAAGCAGAACTGGAAAAAATAAAACTCGATGAAAATGTGGCTTTTTTCATCGCCAAGCATATACGTTCCAATGTACGGGAACTGGAAGGCGCACTGAAAAGAGTATTTGCCTATTCCCGTTTTGTCGGTCAGGAAATCACGCTTGAATTGACGAAAGAAGCATTAAGAGATCTACTTGCTGTCCAAAACCGGCAAATCTCCATCGAGAATATTCAGAAAACTGTGGCTGATTACTATAAAATAAAAGTCTCTGAAATGTATTCAAAAAAACGCACGCGCATTGTTGCAAGACCCAGACAGATGGCTATGGCAATCGCTAAAGAACTTACAACACTCAGCCTGCCGGATATCGGTGAAGCATTTGGCGGGAGAGATCACACCACTGTTTTACATGGTTTCCGGAAAATCAATGAACTGCGCGTTTCTGATCCTATCGTAAATCGTGATTTCACTGCATTGATTCATATTTTACGGGGTTGATAACTGTCTAACAATTTGTGGATAACTCATCATGAAAAAAAATTACACTTTTTATCCACAAACTATTAAAAAATTATACCGTAACAATACAGTCCGAAATTAAACTCTATATTGTTGAAATATAATTAAAATTTTTAAATATACCGAAGTATTGAATATATTATCTAGTTATTATTATTTATATAAATAAATGCTATTATTAAAAACTCTCAGAGACACGTTGCTCAAACCACTTCAAACAGTCACAGGTATTGTAGAACGACGTCAGACACTACCAATTTTATCTAACGTACTAATTCAACAGAATAAAGACAAGATATCCTTTCTGACAACCGATCTGGAAATTCAGATAAAAACCATTGCAAAAAATGACGTTGCACCGGATCAACTCTTTTCATTCACTGTTTCGGCAAAAAAACTCCAGGATATTCTGCGTTCACTTTCTACTGATGCCGAAGTATCTTTGAACAGGCTGGATGATCACTTACAAATCAGATCGGGTAAAAGTGTCTTTAATCTGCAAATCCTTCCAGCAGAAGATTTTCCGGAAGTTATTGACGAAGCTCAACCGGCAGCAAGCGTTACATTGAAACAAAAAGACCTGAAAGATCTGTTACACCACGTTCAGTTTGCCATTGCACAGCAGGACATCCGATATTATCTCAACGGCCTTTTGTTACTGGTCGACAACAAGCATTTAATCGGTGTGGGAACTGACGGGCATCGACTGGCTTATATCGCAACAGATCTGAAAGAAACTGACAAAAAATATGAAGCTATTCTTCCTCGCAAGGCAGTTTTTGAACTGTCGAAACAACTGAGTGACAGTGAAGATCCGGTAGAAATCGAGTATTTTCAAAACAAGATCCGGTTTTCATTCTCAGACATTATTCTGACTTCCAAGGTCATTGATGGTAAGTTTCCTGACTACAATCGAGTTATTCCCACACAAAATACCAAGCAGTTTGAAATTGACCGGTTAGTATTCCTGCAGGCATTACAGCGCGTTTCCATTCTTTCAAATCAAAGTGAAAAGTTCCGGGGGGTGCGCTTAATTGTAAGTAACGGTAATCTGAGCATTATCTGTAAAAACAATGAACAGGAAGAAGCACAGGAAGAACTAGAAATTCAATACGATAATGAAACCGTCGACATCAGTCTTAATATCACCTATCTTCTGGATTTATTAAACAATGTCAGTACCGAAACGGTACAATGTGCACTTGAGAACGCCAACAGCAGCGTTCTGGTAACGGTTCCTGATAATAAAGCGTTTAAATACATTGTGATGCCTATGAGAATTTAATGGCTTCCCAAAAGTGAAAATGATTTATCCATCGCACCTGGAATTAAGCAAGCCCTCTCAAAAGTTGAATAAACTCCTGTAATTTTATAACTATAAAGCACCCTGACTGATGAGTGAAAACGAAACCACCGCAAATAACGAAGCTCAGAACGATTATGGTTCTGATAGCATAAAGATATTAAAAGGCCTGGATGCTGTTCGTAAGCGCCCTGGAATGTATATCGGCGATACCAGCGACGGAACCGGTTTACATCATATGGTTTTTGAAGTTGTCGATAATGCCATTGATGAAGCATTAGCGGGTCATTGCGATGAAATTACCGTTATTCTGCATCCCGATAACTCGGTCAGCGTGCATGATAATGGACGGGGTATCCCAACCGGTATAAAACAGGATGATGAATTAAAGCGTTCTGCGGCAGAAATTGTCATGACTGAATTGCATGCCGGTGGAAAATTCGACGATAATTCCTATAAAGTTTCCGGTGGCTTGCATGGTGTTGGTGTTTCAGTTGTTAATGCCTTGTCCGAATGGCTAAAGCTGACCATTCGCCGTGACGGTAAAGTCAATCAAATGGAATTCCGTATGGGAGTTCCCGTCAAACCGCTTGAAATAACCGGAAATTCGGAGCGTCACGGAACAGAAGTACATTTCCTGGCCAGTAAGGAAATTTTCGGTAATATCGAATTTCACTACGATATTTTTGCCAAAAGACTGCGCGAGCTTTCTTTTCTTAACAATGGTGTAAAAATTCATCTCATTGACCAGCTCAATGGGAAAGAAGAGAAGTTTGCATTTACCGGTGGTATCAAGAATTTTGTTGAGTATATTAACCGGTCGAAAACAGTGCTGCATCCAGGCATTTTTTATGCAATAGGGGTAAAGGACAATATTTCCATTGAAGTATCCATGCAATGGAACGACAGCTACAGCGAACAGGTTTTGTGCTTTACCAACAATATTCCCCAAAAAGATGGTGGTACGCACTTAACCGGTTTACGTGCCGCCATGACACGGACACTCAACAATTACATAGAAAAAAACGAACTGGCTAAAAAAGCGAAGGTTGAGACCTCCGGCGATGACATGCGCGAAGGCTTGTCTTGCGTATTGTCTGTAAAATTGTATGAGCCAAAATTCTCTTCACAAACCAAAGAAAAATTAGTCTCATCAGAAGTACGTCCCGCCGTCGAAGAGATTGTGTCACAAAAGCTATCGGAATTCCTGCTGGAAAATCCTGTCGATGCAAAAACCATCTGCAATAAGGTCATCGATGCAGCCAGAGCAAGGGAAGCGGCACGCAAGGCGCGTGAACTGACGCGGCGCAAAGGCGTTCTGGACAGCATGGGACTGCCCGGCAAGCTGGCTGATTGTCAGGAAAAGAACCCGGCGCTCTGTGAACTGTATCTGGTCGAGGGTGATTCCGCAGGCGGTTCTGCCAAACAAGGGCGTGACCGTAAATTCCAGGCCATCATGCCGCTCAAGGGAAAAATCCTGAACGTTGAAAAAGCCCGCTTTGATAAATTGATCTCTTCCCAGGAAATTATTTCCCTGATTACAGCGCTTGGAACGGGCATTGGCAAGGATGAATATAACCCGGACAAGCTTCGCTATCACCGCATCATTATCATGACCGACGCGGACGTGGACGGCTCGCACATCCGAACCCTGTTATTGACCTTCTTCTACCGGCAAATGCCGGAGTTGATCGAGCGCGGACATATTTATATCGCCCAGCCACCGCTGTACAAAATCAAACATGGCAAAAAGGAACGCTACGTCAAGGATGACCATGAACTTAAGCAATACATGCTGGGGCTTGCGTTATCGGAAGCGGAGCTATACACCGACGAGAAAAAACCGCCACTGACAGGCGAAACGCTGGAAAAACTCACGAATGAATACATTCTGTCGGAAGCGGTCATTGAGCGCATGAGCCAGATGATTGACAGCACGGTGATGCATGCACTGCTGC
>JBBTCY010000122.1:2314-4296 GCA_038043005.1 Pseudomonadota bacterium | reverse complement strand
AGAACGTGAAAAACCACATTTAATCGTTCCCGAAATTGAAGCGATTGCAACTGATATGCTGATCGAAATTGAACAAATGGGGTTGGCGGAAGTGATACCCACGGCACGGGCTGTTCGATTGACAATGAATCGTGAAGGAATTCGCAGTCTGGCCGCAGAAACGCTGGGTATGCCCACATCGTCCTACGCATTTGCCAGCAGCCTGGAAGAGCTCCATGTTGCCATTGCCAATGGAATAGGATATCCCTGCATTATCAAACCGGTGATGTCTTCATCCGGCAAAGGACAATCTAAAATCGAGCATGCCGGTGAGGTTGAGGCAGCTTGGAATTATGCAGCAAGCGGCAGCCGGGTTAATCAGGGGCGTGTGATCGTTGAGGGAGTGATTCAATTTGATTATGAAATCACGCAGTTGACTGTACGTGCCCTGAATACGGCGGGTGACGTGACCACGCACTTTTGTGAACCCATCGGTCATATTCAGGTTCATGGCGATTATGTCGAAAGCTGGCAGCCACAGATCATGTCGCCGTTGGCATTACAGCGGGCACGTGATATGGCCGGAAAAATAACCGATAATCTGGGTGGTCTGGGTATTTTTGGCGTGGAATTATTCATCAAAGGGGATATGGTATGGTTCAGTGAGGTCAGCCCGCGTCCGCACGATACCGGTATGGTGACATTGTGCAGTCAGAATCAGAGTGAATTTGATTTGCATGCGCGTGCCATATTAGGACTGCCGGTTGATACCGCTTTGCAGTCACCCGGCGCCAGTGCGGTCATTTACGGCGGAATGGAAGCGGCAGGGATCGCATTTTCCGGATTGCAGCATGCACTCAGCGTGCCCAAAAGCGATGTGCGTTTATTTGGCAAACCGGAAGCATTCAAACGCCGCCGGATGGGCGTGGCGCTGGCCAATGGGGCTGATACCGATGAAGCGCGGGTACGTGCTAAACTTGCGGCAAGCCGGGTTATCCCAATACAAAACTAAAGCTATCTCTAAAAATTTAACGCTCTAACCAAACAGGAAAAATAATGACGATTGAACAACTGAACGCCAAATACCGTATCGCAGACCAACTCAGATTCATCGAGGGCAAAGGCGGCCTGCCCATGATTCAGGTGAATACTGATAAAGCGACTGCGTTGATTTCCATTCATGCCGGCCAGGTACTTTCGTTTCGACCTGGCAATGAAGCGGGCGATATTATGTTTCTGAGCGAGAAAGCATATTATCAGAATGGAAAAGCCATTAAAGGTGGAGCGCCAATATGCTGGCCATGGTTCGGACCTGATCCGGAAGGGAAGGGTCGTCCGGGGCATGGTTTTGTGCGGAACAGACCCTGGAATGTGATGGGGACTGAATTGCTCGCAAATGGCGATATCAAATTGGTATTAGGTTTGACAGACACGCCGGAAACGCAGGCAATCTGGCCGTATTCTTTCGTGCTGTCACAGGAAATCATAATCAGTCACTCATTAAACCTGTCATTGATTACCCGCAATACCGGCAACCAGACATTTACGATTACCCAGGCATTCCATACCTATTTCAAGGTTGGAAATATCGATCAGGTAAAAGTATTGGGTCTTGAAGGGCGGCCTTATATTGATAAGGTGGATAACAGTGCTCAAAAGCAACAGGTTGGCGCAGTAACGATTAATGCTGAAGTTGATCGCATTTATCTCGATGTGGGTAATACGCTGACGATTGACGATGCTGCAATGCGGCGGCGCATTCAGATCGTCTCTCAGGGTAGCAAAACGGCTGTCGTCTGGAATCCATGGGAAAAAATATCCGCTGAGATGGCAGATCTGAATGATGCGGATTATCGCTGTCTGTTATGTGTTGAAACAACGAATGCTGCGCCTGATGTGATACAGGTTGCACCAGACAGCGAATGTCGTCTGGACACAAATTATAGTGTGACAAGCAATTAAACTGGTACTGGATATTTATTGATTACCACCGATTTTCTGCG
>JBBTCY010000122.1:0-2214 GCA_038043005.1 Pseudomonadota bacterium | reverse complement strand
CTTTCCAGTGCGATATGCCTGCATGCCAGGCACGTCGGGTGCAGGAAACAAATTGCAGTAATTCGCCATCACGGCGAATAAAAAAATGGGAAGATACCCTGAACGTATGGATTGATTGGTAATAAGGATGCGCCGCCGGGTTGATCTGGTTGGTAAACAGGTCGATCACGCCACTGCCTCCAAACTCACCGGGAGGAAGGCTGATGTTATGGATGACCAGCAAGCTGATTTCTGTATCAACCGGACGTTCATCACAGTTGGATGAGGCAATGAAATGGGCTGTTGACAGATAACCCGTCACATCAATAGGCATAGCGGATATTGGATTTTCAATAGAGAAACGTTCATGTTAGCTTACCTGAACAATACTTGAAAACAGATAAATAGCGAATCGTATGAAACACGGTAAATTTATTACGCTTGAAGGGATTGATGGCGCAGGTAAATCCACCCAGTTAGCCGGAATAACGGAACTGTTACGGGTCAGAGGAATAACCGTTATAGTAACGCGAGAACCGGGTGGAACGCCTCTGGGTGAAAGATTGCGTGCTTTGTTATTGGATAAATTATTGACGATGCATCCTGAAACCGAAGCTCTGTTGATGTTTGCAGCGCGACGTGAACATCTGGATAAGGTTATTATGCCCGCATTAATGCAGGGTTACTGGGTTATTTCAGACCGGTTCACTGATGCCAGTTTTGCCTATCAGGGTGGCGGCAGGGGACTTGATACGCATAAGCTTGAGATACTGGAACAATGGGCGCACAGCACTATTCAACCGGATCTTACATTGTATTTTGATGTATCAGTGGAGGTTGGTCAGCAGCGAGTCAGTCAATTAAAAAGCGTTGACCGGTTTGAGCAGGAGCAAAAGGAATTCTTCCAGCGTGTGCGTACGGCCTATCTGGAGCGAGCACGTCAATTTCCAGAGAGAATCCGGTTCATTGATGCAAATCGACCGTTATCTGACGTACAGATGGCCGTTCAGCAGACACTGCACAGCTTGTTTGCCCATGCATAATATTCTAAGCTGGCAGCAGGAAATCTGGCAAAAACTGACGAAAAATCAGCCATTCTGCAGTCATGCATTGTTATTGAAGGGAAGGAAGGGGATCGGCAAGCTTGAGTTTGCGCGGAATCTGGCAAAGTCATTATTATGTTCTCATCCAACTTCGCACCATGAAGCATGTGGCCAATGCAACAGTTGTAGTTGGTTTGAACAGGATGGGCATCCCGACTATCTGCAATTATTACCCGAAGCATTGACAGGTACATCGAATGAAACGACCGATGATCATGATGGTGAGAGTACCGCAAGCAACACTAAGGGCAAGAAAAAAAGCAGCCAGCAGATCAGTGTTGAGCAAATCCGTAATCTCACGGATTTTGTTTATTTAACCGGACACCAGAATGGTTACAGGATTGTCCTGATCTATCCCGCTGAAGCGATGAATAGTGCGGCATCCAATGCGTTGCTGAAAAAACTGGAAGAACCGCCTCCGCAGGTCATTTTTATTTTAGTCACCCATCAACCACAGCATTTATTGCCCACACTGAGAAGTCGCTGCCAGCAGATAGCCATGCCAGTACCGGATATCAAGACATCCATGACATGGCTTCAACAGCAGGGTATTCAGAATCCAGACGCCTGTCTGGCAGCTGTCGGGTTTTCTCCCTTATCTGCACTGTCATTTCATGACAGTGATGACATGGCATATCACGACCAATTGATTCAACAAATCAGCGAGCCTACTCGATTCAATCCATTAACTTTGGCTGATACTTTACAGCAAGCCGATTTGTCGCCGGTCGTAGGCTGGTTGCAAAAGTGGTGCTACGATTTGATCTCCTATCGGACAACAGGAGAAATTCGCTACTATCGATATCAACACGCCAGTATCGAAAAACTGGCGAATCAAATTAATCTGGAAGCCTGTATTGCTTATTCACGTTCCTTAATCAAAAGCCAGGGATTAGCCCGGCATCCATTAAATCCCCGGCTGTTTCTGGAGGAAATACTGGTTTCTTATGCACGAATAATCAATCGGGGTTAATTGGGTAGAAAAAACCGCTTAAGAAATGATCTCTTAAGCGGTTTTTTTCAGGTGATGCTTAAATGTGGATTAGATATCCTTCCACATGATGAATAATCAAGGAACGGGATTCAACTGCTGGGCCGTTAACTTTTTCTTCCACTCATCAGGAAGATGTTG
>JBBTCY010000121.1:0-4015 GCA_038043005.1 Pseudomonadota bacterium | reverse complement strand
GATGTCCTGATAAGCATTGCGGTGTTGCTCGTGGGGTAACTGGATATTGAGCAAAACACTGGGTGATTTGCCAAAGTAGGCACCTTTATTGGCAGCTTCCATGATACCGGGCCCGCCCCCTGAGATAACGGCAAAACCAGCATCCGAGAGCTGTTTGGCAATCTGCTCGGCTAATTGGTAATGTGGGTTATCTGGGTTGGTGCGCGCACTGCCAAAAATACTGACAGCGGGTTGAATCGTATCAAGGCGTTCCGTTCCCTCGACAAATTCTGCCATAATCCCGAATAGACGCCATGATTCTTTTGCGGACCAGGGTTTATCAACTGACAGGTTTGTGGCTAGTTTATCTTGCAGGCTCATAGGACACTCTTTTATATGAAAACATTGTTGCTCGTCGACGGTTCATCCTATCTTTATCGTGCTTTTCATGCATTGCCGGATCTGCGTAATCGTAACAATGAACCCACCGGTGCAATTCATGGTGTGCTCAATATGTTGCGCCGTTTACATAAGGATTACCATGCGGATTATAGCGCGTGTATCTTTGATGCAAAAGGTAAAACTTTTCGTGACGAGATATACCCTGAATACAAGGCACATCGGCCATCCATGCCAGCCGATCTGGCAATCCAGATTGAACCGCTGCAGGCATGTATTCGTGCTATGGGGTGGCCGCTGCTGATAGTTGAGGGTGTGGAGGCGGATGATGTGATCGGTACGCTGGCAAAACAGGCAGTCAGTGAGAACATGCAATGTATCATCTCGACAGGTGACAAAGATATCACGCAATTGGTGAATCCATTCATTACCCTTGTGAATACAATGAATAATGAGATGCTTGATGAAGCGGGGGTGTGCGCTAAATTTGGCGTTCCGCCTGAGCGGATGCTGGATTATCTGATGCTGGTAGGGGATAGCGCAGACAATGTTCCGGGTGTGGAGAAAGTTGGTCCTAAAACTGCCGTAAAATGGCTGATACAATACGGTACATTGGATAACATTATTGTCCATGCGGATGAAATTAAAGGTGTTGTGGGGGATAATCTGCGCAAGGCTATGAACTGGTTTGGAACAGCCCGCCAGCTGATCAGTATCAAATGTGATGTACCGTTACCGGTCACCATAACGGATCTTGCTCCACAGTCTCAGGATGTGGAGCAACTCAGCGCCCTGTACGAGCAATTGGACATGAAAAACGCATTGCGTGAATTACGTCAGCAGGTGGGGACCAACCATTCCGGTGTGATCAATATCGGGTTGGACTTGATGCCGACCACCACTGATAAGGAGAGTGATTGCGTGATGGAAAATCATTCTACTGCCTACCAGACCATTTCGACCGAAGGAGAGCTGAATGATTGGCTGACTCGGTTGAAACTGGCGCCACTTGTTTCAATTGACACGGAAACAACCAGTTTGAATCCCATGCAGGCCAGACTGGTCGGAATCTCATTCTGTATTGAACCTCGCCAGGCAGCCTATTTGCCGTTGATGCACAGTTATGCGGGTGCACCGCAACAGTTATCGATTGACTGGGTACTGACGCAACTTAAACCCTGGCTGGAAGATCCAACCCAGCCAAAGCTGGGGCAGAATCTGAAGTATGACAAGCACATTTTCGCTAATCATGGCATCTCATTGAAAGGAATTGCGCACGATACATTATTGCAGTCATACATACTGGAATCGCACCGTCCCCATAACATGGATAACATGGCATTACGCCATCTGGACATCAAAACGATCAGCTATGATGACGTGACCGGGAAAGGGGTCAATCGCATCGGGTTTGATGAAGTGGCGATTGAAACCGCCACGCGGTATGCAGCCGAAGATGCGGATATTACATTACGGTTACATCAATTTCTGTACCCCAGTATAAAACAGGAGTCACGACTGGATTATATTTATCAGGAAATTGAGATTCCTGTTCTCGACGTACTGTTTGAGATGGAGCGTAATGGTGTCCTGATCGACCGTAAATTACTGCAAGTACAGAGTCAGGAGTTGGGTGAGAAATTACAGCATCTGGAACAACAGGCATTTGCAATTGCCGGACTATCATTTAATCTGAACTCACCCAAGCAGATACAGGATATTCTGTTTAATCAGCTTAAATTGCCGGTCATCAAAAAAACACCAACCGGTATACCGTCTACCAATGAAGATGTTTTACAGCAACTGGCCATGGATTATCCCTTGCCAAAAATATTGCTCGATTACCGCAGTCTTGCGAAATTAAAGTCGACCTATACCGACAAATTGCCACTGATGATTGATCGCAAGACAGGGCGTGTTCACACGAATTATGCACAGGCTGTTGCGGTGACAGGGCGGTTATCGAGCACTGAACCTAATTTACAGAATATTCCAGTACGAACCAGTGAAGGTCGACGGATTCGGGAAGCATTTATTGCGCTACCCGGTTGCTGCATCATTTCGGCCGATTATTCACAGATTGAACTACGTATTATGGCGCATATTTCTCAGGATGAAGGTTTGCTCAAGGCCTTTGCAGCGGGAGAGGATATTCATTGCGCCACGGCTGCAGAAATATTTGGCGTGTCGCCTGATCAGATTGACCCGGAACAGCGGCGCTATGCCAAGGTGATTAATTTTGGTCTGATTTATGGCATGTCGGAGTTTGGTCTGGCAACTCAACTGGGAATTGAGCGAAGTGCGGCGCGTGCCTATATCGAACGGTATTTCACACGATATCCTGGCGTGGCAGCCTATATGCAGCGAACTAGAGAAAGCGCCAAAGTATCCGGTTATGTGGAAACAGTGCTTGGACGTCGTTTATGGTTATCGGAAATCAATAATGCCAATGGCAATCGTAGGCAAGGTGCTGAGCGCGCTGCAATTAATGCGCCAATGCAGGGTACGGCGGCTGATATTATCAAGATGGCAATGATCGCTGTGAGAAATTGGCTGCTTAGGGATAAATTACGCAGCAAGCTCATCATGCAGGTGCACGATGAGCTGGTACTGGAAGTGCCAACTGACGAGGCTGGTCTGATAAAAGACTTATTACCTCAGTATATGTGCAATGTGCTTAAGCTTGATGTGCCGCTGCGGGTGGAGGTTGGTGTTGGGGAAAATTGGGAACAGGCGCATTAGAAGTTAAATTGCGCCTGTATAAAAATATCAATCTGTTTTTTTATCAGATCCCAGAATCACTATTCGCGAGTTTCTATCTGCAGCAAGGACTCTGTTTCAATGACAGAGGCCGTCTCTTTAAGCCTTTTTCTTGGGCGCTTGGTAAGGATAGTTTCTTCTGTATTCGTATCAACAACCTTCTCTGCCGGGGTCTCAATCATGACAAGCCCAATCTTGTTAAAATCCGGTAGCTCCTTGGGGATGACTGGTTTGGATAATCTGGCTGTGCTGGGAGTGATTACTGGCTGGCTGGCTATTGTTGTGGTTGTGACTGTGTCTTGATTGGTATGTGATTCAGTATTCTTCTCTTTAGTCGGATATTTCCTGGCCTCGGGTTCTGCCGTACCGGGGCTGTCAATCACATGCCTGACAATGTTATCCGATGATTCTTCAGAAAATGATGTATCAGCCTGTGTCAACGATTCATTCTGGGATTTATTGAGATTCTTATCCCGTGCGGAATGATCGCGTTGTTTGCCGCGATTCCGTCGCAAACGTCGACGATCATCATTTCTTGGTGCATTATTATTTGCTGTGTTTTCTTTTTCAGTGGCAGATAATTCATCAACCAGTATTTTCTCAACAGGCGGCGATTCTTCCCGCAGAATAGCGGTATCTGGAGCAATCATATCGACTGAGTGACTGTTCGCCTCATCTCCGGCATTCTGAGTTGAATGCTTAGTAGCTGACGCGTCTTTATTTCTGTCATTTCTATTACGACCGCGACGGCCTCTGATACGACCGCGTTCTTGTGAGGCTTTATTTTTATCCTGAGATTGACTTGGTTCATGCGCTGTTTTTTCTTCTTCAGTGCTGGCCGGTTTAAACCAGCTAAAGAATTTATCCAGCAGAGAGG
>JBBTCY010000120.1:0-2459 GCA_038043005.1 Pseudomonadota bacterium | reverse complement strand
TCGATGCCGCCGGGCCGATGGTAAGCGGTTTCGCCCTGTGGCCGCTGCAAGCCGGTTTTATGCCCTGGCAACTCATAACCTATGCATTCCTGCATGCCAGTGTCCTGCACCTCGCCTTCAACATGTACGGCCTGTGGATGTTCGGCCGGGAGCTGGAAAACTTGCTGGGGCGGCGCGCGTTGCTCCAGTTATATTTCGCCAGCATCCTGTCGGCCGGGGTCACGCAGTTGCTGTTCACGCATCTGACCGGGAACGTTTATCCAACGGTGGGCGCGTCCGGCGGCGTATTTGGGATATTGCTCGCTTACGGGATATTCTTTCCGAACCGGATTCTCATGCTCCTGTTCCCGCCCATCCCGTTGCCGGCATGGCTGTTTGTGACTCTCTATGCAGGTATCGAACTGACACTCGGCGTGACCGGGACCCAGGCGGGGGTGGCGCATTTTGCTCATCTCGGCGGCATGGTGGGCGGGTATCTGGTCATCCGCCGCTGGCGTCGTCGAGGTTGACGGAGCTCCACTCTGATGCGTTTGATAAGATGGCTTGAGTATCAGACTGAAAGGTGCCGCTGACCGGCCGCCAGGTGCTAAAAAAAAGACGTTCGTAAATTGCCCAATCTATTGCGTGAGTAACAAATCACCCTCGAAAACTTGCTTATAACAATAAGAATTTCGCTTATATACTCCATCTTTTCAAAGATATATATTGTTCAAGCGTATTCTGAGAAGAAATAAGGCGGTTAGCATCCGACATAATCCAAATGGACTATTGTGGTAATTCTGGTTGTGGAACAAGCTATTCCAACCTAAATAAATTTTAATTTAACAGCAGGGGAATAATAATGAAAAAAAAGATTAGTAAACCAACCAATGGCAATTCCATCGTGAAGGGCATTCAGATGATTCATTCCCAGGTGTCCGACGTGATGGGCGGGGTAGTGCAGCAGATCGAGGGAATCGGTATCAGTCTTGAGGGCGGTGACGCAGCTATTGCCCTCATCAATCAAGCCAAGGATCAGACTGGGAATCTGATGACGGAACTCATGAATGGAGCCGCTGCACTCGGCACCGACGCTCAACACCAATTCGAGAGCATCATGCGTATTTTGAACATCAAGGGAATGATTGATGCCTTTGGCAGTCTCATCAAAGGGATCGTAGAAGGTACCGTCAAGCTGTTCCTGAAGTTTCTTCAAGAAATTAAGAAGATAATCCGCATTCTTTGGGAGCTTGTATTTGGCAACATGCCAAAATGGTTTGAGATGGTTCTTCTTCTCATCGATGAGTTGGTCAAGCACGCCGTCGAGGCGCTCTTTCCGAAGTTGGCGGCGGAGCTAAGTGCCAGTGAGGTCATGTATTTGACTGAAATTCGGGCCGCTCGTTATATCACATTACTTGATAATCCCATTACAGTTTCTGACGACAAATAGTCTACTTCGCTGGACTGACCACCAGCACATCGCATGCCGTCTCGTAGAGAACATGCTTGGTAATGGAACCGAACAGCGCTTGGTCTAGTTCCGTTTCTCCCCGCTTACCGATGACGATCAGATCGGCGTTGAGAGACCGTGCTTTGTCCCGAATCACGGCGGGCGGGTAGCCATGCTCGATGCTGGAAGTCACGCGAGTATCGCCAAGCGCACAGTCGGCGATAATTTCCTCCATAGCGCGATGGGCATCATTCAGCATCTTGGCGTGGTAGGATTCAATTGTTTTTTCGCTTAATTCGGCCTCCCACCACATTCTATCTCTGAACGGCATTTCAACTACGTGCAGCACTTGAATCGGTGGGCGCACCTTCAGGTATGCGTCATATGCGCGCCATCTTGATGCGAACCAGATGGCCTGCTGGGCTAACGCTAAAGCGAACCGGCAGGAACTGCTCCAGCAGCCAGATGGTGGTGGCGGCATGGGATGAAAGGTTTCTGGTGAGAAAGCGCGAGCTGCCGCCAGCCAGCGCAAGATAGATCAGCACCTGATCGGCAGCATGAATATCCAGGGTCGCCCCCGACAAAATTTCCTCACGCAAAAGTCGTCCGGCCTCAGACCCAAGCTGCTCGGCGGGCACGCCTCTCTGCGCAGTAGTCGCGGCACCCAGGCGGGTGTGCTGCATCTGTGCGGCCAGCACAATCGCCCCACCCGCACCGATGGCTGCACCCCTGCCCAGTATGGTTTGATCGATCGCCGCTGCCGGAAAAGCTGGGAGTTCCGCCAGTGCCGCATGCGCCATGCGCTGCACGATATGTGCCGGCAGGTTAGCAATATGCGCAACACCGCGAATCTCCTGCAAATCTCCCGTTGCATCCAGCAGCAAAGGCCGCAGCGGTAAGGACGGCTCTACATCCACCGCCACTTCCCCGCCCCCGCGTGGAAAATATCCGCGCCGCAGCAAGTCGATTTTTGCCCTGACGCCTATACTGGAAAGCAGCGGCAGCAGTACATGGCGGAAATAATCCAGCG
>JBBTCY010000119.1:0-2708 GCA_038043005.1 Pseudomonadota bacterium | reverse complement strand
GGTATCTGTCCATCATTGATGCATTGGCAAAACAGCGTCTGGTCAATTCATGCTCCGTCAAGGGATTTCGCTGGTGTGAAATTGATTTCATCGAAGATCTGGCCAGAGCCGGCATCATTTTCAGTGATTAGCATCCTGTTGAGGTCACACTGAGCACTATGACGACATCCACAGAACCACATCCTCTGAACGCTACCATGCGCAAGTTTGGTGCACCGCAGACTATCATCCGCCAATATCAACATTGGTCTGTCCTGCTGCGTCCCGCTCAGGTGACGCTTGGCGCGCTGATTCTGGCCGCCCATGAACCGGCACAGGCATTTTCAGAACTCAGTCCAGCCAGCTTTTCTGAATTGCATACAGTCACCCATCACATTGACTCTGCGCTGGTAAAAGCCTTCCAGAATGACAAGATCAATTATCTGATGCTCATGATGGTCGATCCCGATGTCCACTTTCATGTTATTCCACGTTATACACAACCCAGACAATTTGGTAACATGGAATTTATCGATGCAGGCTGGCCTGCCATGCCCAATCTGGGACAGATCAATAAAACAGATGCGACGATCAATCAACTTATTATGGAACACATTCAATCCTACTGGCCTTAAGCGGAACAATGCGAGACGACAAGTGACTGAACAGAAACCACCCTATATCAAAGAATTTCCATTACGCGAAGCCCATCATCTGGTGCGCGACCTGATGATCCCCAATCCATGGATCTATTGGACTGATTTTATGTTTCATATCGTGCTGGGCTGGGCCGCTTTCTTCACAGCGCTGTTATCGCCTTTATTTTCACTCTGGCAACTGGGTGGGTTTGTGGTCGCTGTCCTGGCGCTATACCGTTCCGCTATTTTTGTGCATGAACTGGCACACTTAAAGAAAGGGACTTTCAGGAATTTCCGCCTGATCTGGAATCTGATCTGCGGCATTCCGCTGATGATTCCCTCGTTTACGTATGATGGCGTGCATAACGACCACCACAAGCCGGATGTCTATGGCACCAATAAAGATGGTGAATACCTCCCTTTTGCCACCGGAAAACCCCGGGAAATGGTTACCTACGTGCTGCTATCTTTCCTGTTACCACTCCTGCTGCTGATGCGTTTCTTATTATTGACCCCGCTGTCCTATCTGATTCCACCCTTGCGCAGGATTGTGTGGGAACGCGCTTCTTCGCTCACGATCGACCCCAACTACCGGCGTGCCGAGAATGCTATCCGCAATGATCTCAACTGGCAGCAGCAGGAAATAGCCACCTGTCTGTTTGCTGCAACGATTATTGCTCTGATTGTGCTGGAAGTGCTGCCCTATTCGCTGCTTATACTCTGGTATCTGGTTACACTGATCGTTTTCATCCTCAATTCACTGCGTACACTGGCCGCGCATGCCTATCGCAACCCCGGTGAACACAAAATGACGCTGGCTGAACAATATCTGGATTCCATTAACGTACCGGGCAACTTTCTGATCACCCCCTTATGGGCGCCCGTTGGATTGCGTTACCATGCCACGCATCATCTGTTCATGAGCATGCCCTACCATAATCTGGGCAAAGCGCAGCGCCGTCTGGTAAATGGCTTAACGGACAACTCGCAATACATTAAAACAACCCGCACGGGGTTATGGGATGCATTGAAACGTGTCTGGCATGAATCTTCCACTGCCACATCATCTTCTCATCAGCCATAATTATTCATGCCCCGGACAAACCCACCACAGGGCGTCACACAGCTTGTTCTGCTGCGCCACGGCCAGAGTATCTGGAATCGGGACAGAATATTCACCGGCTGGAGCGATGTGGCATTGAGCCCCAAAGGCGAGAAAGAAGCCGAACACGCCGCCCGTTTATTGAAGCAGGCAGGATTCATCTTTGACCTGTGTTTTTCCTCAACATTGCAGCGCGCCAGAAGCACATTACAGATTGTGTTATCTGCGATGGAACTGGAGATACCGGTACAGGAAAACTGGCGTCTGAACGAACGCCATTACGGCGCACTGGAAGGCATGGAACGCTGGCAAGCCATCAGGGAATTTGGCATCTGGCCTATCCTCGGCTGTCAAATCAAGTTTGATGCACCACCCCCCTATCTCGACCCTCATGATCCCCGCTTTCCCGGCAACCAGCCCAGTTATGCGAACATTCACCGTGACGAACTCCCCATGGGCGAAAGCATGCAACAAACACTGACGCGGTTCAAACCCTACTGGCAGGAAACCATTCGGCCTGAAATACAGCAGGGAAAACGCATACTCATCGTCTCGCATAAAAACACCCTGCGCACCCTGATGATGATGCTGGATCAATTAACGCCCAGACAGGTCATGAAATTAACACTGGTGACGGGAAGACCGCTGGTCTATGAACTGGACCAGCACTTAAATGCCATCCGGCATTATTACGTCGATTGCCTGCCTTAAATCACCCGAATTCCGCATGCCAACCATCTATTGTTTCGAGCCGGTTGCTGACCATCAGGCTGAGATCCTGATTCTCGGCAGCATGCCCGGACAGGCATCACTATCAGCGAATCAATATTATGCGCATCGCCAGAATGCCTTCTGGCGCATCATGGCCGAGCTGCTGCAATTTAACCCGGAAACCCCTTACGAAGAAAAAACAGCAGCACTGAAATCCGCCCGCATTGCACTATGGGATGTCCTCAAGTCATGCCAGCGACAAGGCAGCCTGGATGCCA
>JBBTCY010000118.1:0-16684 GCA_038043005.1 Pseudomonadota bacterium | reverse complement strand
AACCGCCGACATTCGCCTTGTAAGGGCGACGCTCTACCAGCTGAGCTAAGCACCCAGTCAAAAGGTGCGCTAGTTTACTGCATCTTTTAGTGCTTTACCAGCACTGAATTTAGGAACTTTTGCTGCCTTTATTTTGATGGCGGCGCCGGTACGAGGATTGCGACCTGTACGAGCTGCTCGTGCACCTACTTTAAAAGTTCCAAACCCGACGAGCGTTACACTTTCATTTTTTTTAAGTGCCGATTTTATTGCAGATAACGCTCCATCTAATGCACTGCCTGCAGAGGCTTTAGAGATTTTAGCTGACTTTGCGATTGCATCAATAAGTTCGGATTTGTTCATATAATTCCCCTTTTAAGTTAATGGTAATTAAATCACAAGCAATTACTGCAATCGCACTTATATCAAGCCATTAGCGCTTGGTCAAGAAAATTTCAGTGCCATTTTTCAAAACTCCAACTCTTTGAATTACCATGCCCACAAACGATATATCGACAATCCATATAATAAATTGTTTATAAACAAAAGGTAATTTCATATAATGTAAGTCTTGAGGATGGCTGCACCTGCAATTTAATGCTTAATAAATTTCTGTTTTTTGGTCGCGATTTAGCAACACTTCCACCGCCACCCTTGCTGGCACGCCATCATGAAGGATACTGCAGATAGCCTGTGTAATCGGCATCTCGATCTTCAATTCCTTACTTAACCGCAGCACTGCTTGAGCAGTATGCACACCTTCCGCCACATGCCCCAGTTCAACCAGAATATCTGCCAGAGATCTCCCCCCAGCTAACATTAAACCAACTCGTCTGTTTCTCGACAAATCACCTGTACAGGTCAGTATCAAATCACCGACACCCGCCAATCCCATAAAAGTTTCCGCACTTCCTTTCAACATCAAACCTAGCCGGGTGATCTCCATTAACCCGCGCGTAATCAATGCTGCACGGGCATTATGCCCAAACCCTAATCCATCGGAGATACCGGCTGCAATTGTAATGACATTCTTAACTGCTCCACCCGTTTCCACCCCGACGATATCCTGGCTTGTATAGATACGCAACCTTGCACTATGTAATTCGGTTGCCATTTTTTTTGAGAAGCCCAGTTCTTTAGACGCCAATGTCAATGCAGTCGGCAATCCCATTGCCACTTCCTCTGCAAAACTGGGACCTGACAATACGCCACAGAAGGGCACTATTCCGGGATACTCTTCTGCAAGAATCTGATGTGGCAGCATGGATGTTTCAGACTCAAATCCTTTGCATCCCCAGATAACGGGCACTTCAGTTTCAGTCGCAACAATCCCGCGCAAGGTCTCGCGAAAACCGGCAATTGGCACAACAATTAAGGCAAGGTCTGAAGCAATCAGTGCTTCCGACAGAGAAGATGTAATTTGTATATTTGCTGGTAATTGAAAATCAGGAAAGAAGCGTTGATTAACGCGCTGACTGGCAAGTGCTAATGCGTGCGTCGGGTCTTTTGTCCACAATGTTATCTGATGGCGCGCTGACAGACTGATCGCAAGTGCCGTTCCCCATGCACCTGCGCCCAGTATTACGATTTTCATGAACCCCAGACCTGACTAACCTTAACGTAACCCATTTGTCCATCACGATGGCGTACCTTAACCCAGCCGACCACATCAGAATCCAGCCATTCCATCACTATATTTTCTTCAGCCTGGAATAGCCGCTGTGCGTTTATATCAGCAGACTGGTATATATCAGCCAGCGGCACAGTCACTATAACGTAGCGTTGTGTACTCAGTGATTTTTTCTCGACCCAGGCGAGACTTCCCCCGCTATCACGCACTTTTACCCAATCCTCAACGTTGACAACGACTTCAACAGGAAGATAGCGGCTTGCTACAAATAATTTATCTGCTCTAAGTGACGGAGCGTTATACATAATAACGGCATTATCGGCGATTGACAGAAACTCCATAGCAGCCATTGCTGTGCCGGGCAGCATGAATGACATGCCCACAAGCAGTACACCTAGTCTATTTCTCAGCCATACAGACTTCAATATATTTGTTCCCATAGGATGTCACACAGCCCTTATCTACTGAATATGAGTTCCAGCCTCTGCCTGTTTCTTATTTTGATTGTAGATTGCTTCAAAATTCACGGGGTTCAAAATGACTGCCGGAAAACCTGCGCGAGTAACCGTATCAGAAACCGTTTCACGCAAATAAGGAAATAAAATATTAGGACAGCCAATACCCAATACCGGCTCTATCTCTTCATCAGATACGTGTTGGATCCGAAAAATACCCGCTTGTTGAGCTTCGACCAGAAACATGACTTTATCTTTGATCTTGGCCGTCACGGTTACCGTCAGCAATACTTCGTACAGTCCCTGATCAAGGTTGCGATGCTTTGAGCCAAGCTGCAAGTTAACTTCCGGAGTATCCCGCTCAAGAAAAATGCCAGGTGCATTAGGGATTTCCAAGGACAAATCCTTCACATAGATTTTTTCTATAATAAAAACTGGT
This sequence comes from Pseudomonadota bacterium, assembly GCA_038043005.1. Classification (GTDB taxonomy): domain Bacteria; phylum Pseudomonadota; class Gammaproteobacteria; order Burkholderiales; family Nitrosomonadaceae; genus Nitrosomonas. The sequence continues at coordinate 14,181 of JBBTCY010000118.1, read as the reverse complement.
TGTTGCTCGCTCATACTTAATTCAACTTTTTAACTATTAAAAATCATTCCCGGCAACCCGATAAGCTTTGTCATCAAATTGCGAGCAATGTAACCAATTCACCACAGCGATCAAGGTGCGCCAGATCATCGTAGCCGCCGACGTGCTTTTCACCAATGTATATCTGCGGAACTGTTCGACGCCCTGTTTTTTCTATCATCTCAACTCGTTGTGCCGGCTCCAGATCAACCCGTATCTTTTCTATCTCTGACACTCCTTTGGAACGTAAAAGACTTTCAGCCATCCTGCAATAAGGACAAACACCTGTTGTGTACATAATAACTCTCGGCATTATGGCGCTTCTTTATCGTTTGACTATTGGCAAACTGGCACGTTTCCAGGCATCAATTCCACCCATCAAGTTATGAACTTGTGTAAATCCATTCTTTTTCAATACAGAACTGACACGACTGGATCGAATACCCCCTCGGTAAATAATAACAATAGGATGCTCTTTAAATTTCTGCAACTCTGTCCAGCGATCTTCAATTTTTTCTGTTGGAATGTGTTTGGAATTAGGTAAATGCCCTTCCGCATAGTCGCTATCATCCCTGACATCCAGAACGATTGCATCCTGATGATTAATCAACTGAACCGCAACACGGGCATCTATTTCCTTGACACCTCTTTGCGCCACTTCTGTCCATAACAGCATCAATCCACTAAAAACTGCCGCAATGACAAAGGGCAGATTTTCCATTCTAAGGAGAAAATAATCTTGAAATAATGATAATTCCATATACTTTTATTTTGTTTTTTCTAAAGTGTTATTTTATCAGAAACCAGAGAATTGTGAGGGCCTCAAAAATACCATAACCGATTGGCACTGATTATTAACACCCTGCCGGTATAGCGGAGTCAGCGGATCTGGAATTTTTGTATCTAAACAACAGTTTTAATAAAAGTAACAAAAATCAAAATTTATTCATTTTATTCCCCCAAAAGAAGGCATATTATTTATATAATATTCATACGAGAAATCAGCGAGATGCTATATCAGATATCTTGAACTGATCATTTACAATAAATGAACGGGCTAATACCTATTACCCTTTTATAAAAGGTTGACATGAAGAAAATTGTTCTCCTGCGACATGGAGAAAGTATCTGGAACAAAGAAAATCGATTCACTGGCTGGACAGATGTTGATTTAACCTCTCAGGGCATGGAAGAAGCCAAGAATGCCGGACGATTGCTACGGGAACACGGATTCATATTCGACCTTGCTTACACGTCGGTCCTGAAACGCGCTATTCGCACCCTATGGATAACATTGGATGAAATGGATCAAATGTGGATACCTATCCACCACACCTGGCGGCTCAATGAACGGCACTATGGCGCATTACAAGGATTGAACAAAGTTGAAACTGCTGCCAAATATGGTGATGAACAAGTTCTTATATGGCGGCGTAGCTATGATACAAAACCACCCGCTTTAACCACCGATGACGAGCGGTATCCAGGCAATGACCCCCGTTACAAGGATCTTACTGATAAAGATATTCCTCTGGCTGAATGCCTCAAAGATACCGTCGCAAGGTTCCTTCCTTATTGGGACACAACGATTGCTCCTCAAGTTAAATCTGGGAAAAGTGTCATTATTACTGCACACGGCAACTCATTAAGGGCACTGGTTAAATATCTTGATAATATATCTGATCAGGCAATTCTTGACTGCAATATACCAACTGGGGTTCCGCTCATTTATGAACTGGATGATAATTTAAAACCGATCCAGAACTATTACCTCGGGAATCCATCAGACATTCAAGAAGCGATGAAGGCGGTTGCCAATCAAGGCAAATCAAGCTAACTGCATCCACAGCAATCTCCGACTGGCACCACTAAAGACAAGACTTGTTTCCTGAATAAACCACCTTTGGAACTTAATACGTTTAATCACATCCGCTCATTATTATTTAAGTTAATACTAACTTATGCTTTGACACTGTTTTATCTGCCCCTAGCAGAGGCAGATAACCAGACAGACCTTAAAGCCCTGCGGGAACGTATCCAGACATTACAAAAAGAGCTGACCGATAAAGAACAGTTAAAACAAGACATAGCAGGCACCTTGCAAGAAACCGAGCAGACTATCAGTCATATCAGTCATAGGCTTGCTCAACTGGTCGAACAGGATCGGAAGGCAAATGAGGATCTCAGGCAACTACAGGCACAATACAAAAAGATCGAACAGGAAATCGACATCGAACAGGATCAGCTGGGAAAGTTGTATATTCAGCACTATTTGAATAATCAGAAAGACCATTTACAACTCATACTTAATCAACAAGACCCCAATCAAATAGCGCGGAATATCTATTACTACAAGCAGCTTTCCCTTGCCCGTTCAAACAGCATTAATACACTTCTGGAAAATCAACAGAAACTTGCTGCGCTCACTCGAGTCAGTCTCAAAAAAAGAGAAGAAATCATTTCCATTCAGACAGAACAATCTGCACAACATCAGAAGCTGACAGAAGAAAAAAACAAGCACCAGGCAATGCTTTCACAACTATCCGATCAGATCACTCAACAACAAAGAGAAATCAATACACTCAAGAGTGATGAAAAACGGATCACTGATTTAGTACAGGAAATCGGCAAAATAATTGTACAGAAAGATTCCAGGGCTACTGCCATAGTCAATAACAAACTGCCGAGCGCCACCACAACCAGAATTCCATTTATATCGCTTAAGGGCCAATTAAATTTACCTGTTCTCGGGAAACTTATTCACCGTTTTGGTGACCAACGTTCGGGTAGTCAGGTTACATGGAAAGGTTTATTTATCGAATCATCAGAAGGACAGGATGTCAAAGCTATTGCAGATGGCCAGATTGTATTTTCCGACTGGTTCAGAGGTTTTGGTCATTTGATAATCATTGATCATGGAAATAGCTACATGAGTCTTTATGGCAACAACAAAATGCTTCATAAACAGGTAGGTGATATCATACACAGCGGCGATACCGTTGCCACGGTGGGAAATAGCGGCAGCAATCCAGATTCAGGTTTATACTTTGAACTTCGTTATAAGGGCAAGCCATTTGACCCTCTGACGTGGGTAAAAATAGAATGAACGTAAACAGACACACCAAATTCGACAAGTGCGGAGATAGCATAATGAGTAACGTAATTAAGAAAACAGGTTTGATTCTTATTGGTGCAATCACAGGGGTGTTGCTAAGCATAAATTTCTCTGCTATCGCCAAGAAAGACAATACGGAAGAAATTCATCCGCTACCTATCGATGAGTTACGTACATTTGCGCAGGTATTTGGTCGCATCAAAAGCGATTATGTCGAATCCGTTGAAGACAAGAAACTGATCACTGAGGCCATTAACGGCATGCTGGTTGGTCTTGATCCTCATTCTTCCTATCTGGATAAAGAGGAATACAAGGAATTACAAATTGGTACCCAGGGTGAATTTGGTGGCCTGGGTATTCAGGTCACCATGGAAGATGGATTGGTTAAAGTCATTTCACCCATTGAAGACACGCCTGCATTTCGTGCCGGCATCAAAACCGGTGATCTGATTGTCAAGTTAGATGACACAGCCGTCAAAGGCATGGCATTGAATGATGCGATCAAGCTCATGCGCGGAAAACCCAAAACTTCCATCAAAATTACGATTGTCAGAGAAGGCGAAAGAGAACCACTGATCTTCACTTTGGTAAGAGACATCATAAAAATCCAGAGCGTCAAATCAAAACTGATTGAGCCGGGTTACGCCTACATTCGTATCACACAATTTCAGGAACAGACTGGCGAAAACCTGGCACAAGCCATAAAAACGCTTTTTGCAGAAAGTTCTGAACCGATGAAAGGATTAATACTGGATTTGCGAAACGATCCTGGTGGCTTGTTGAATGGTGCCGTCTCTGTATCGGCTGCCTTTCTACCCGAGAATGCACTCGTAGTGTATACGGAAGGCCGTAGCGCAGACGCCAAGATGAAACTATATGCCAATCCGGAATATTATCTGCGGGGGCCGGGTGACGATTACCTAAAGGGACTGCCTTCCGAAGCGAAAACAGTTCCGATGATTACATTGGTCAATGGGGGTTCTGCTTCTGCATCAGAAATTGTTGCAGGCGCTCTTCAAGATCATAAGCGTTCGATCGTAATGGGTTCCCAGACATTCGGCAAAGGGTCTGTACAAACGATCCTGCCGCTTGGAAATAACACAGCGATTAAATTGACAACCGCTCGCTACTATACCCCTAATGGCCAGTCTATTCAGGCAAAAGGCATTACACCTGATGTTCTGGACAATGCCGAGAGTGATGAACAGCGTCTGCGTGAGGCCGATCTGAGTCGTCATTTATCCAATGGCAAGAAGGGAGAAAAAAGAGAGAAGAAAGTTGAGCCAGAAAAAACCGAGGTAGATAAGACTGAGGCTGAAGCAGACAAGGTAGAACAGAAAGCTGAAAGCAAGAAGAATAAAAAAGACCAGGATAAGAAGAGCAGGACACCGATAGAGTTCGGTTCCAGTGATGATCTTCTGCTGACACAGGCGATGAATTACTTTAAAGGCATCACCACAACGCCTGAGAATAAAAGCGACAAGACAGATGGCTGATGAAATCAAAAATGACTGGATTTTTAACTGAATCTAGAGACTTGTGAATGACAATCAGCTATTGCGATATAGCCGCCATATTCTGCTCCCACAAATAGATATTGAGGGGCAGGAGAAACTAGCGCAATCACGGGTACTCATTATCGGTGCGGGCGGTTTAGGCTCTCCTGCTGCGCTGTATCTCGCTGCCAGTGGTATCGGTAAACTGTTTATCTGTGATCACGATAATGTGGATTTGACCAATTTACAGCGACAGATTATCCATCACACCGACTCTATTGGCTTACCAAAAGCCCAATCTGCACACATCACATTGTCACGAATCAATCCGGAAATCGATATCGTCGCGTTGCAGGAACATATCGATGAAGCCAGATTATTGCAACTGGCAGCTGATGTGGATGCCGTTGTAGATACCAGCGACAATTTTGCCACGCGCTATCTGGTCAATAAAGTATGCGTCATCCATAAGAAACCGCTGATTTCCGGCGCAGTTATCCGCTTTGATGGGCAAGTCTCTGTCTATGATTTACGAAACGGAAGTAACCCCTGTTACCATTGCCTGTACCCAATCAATGAGGAACACGACGACACGCCCTGCGCTGTCATGGGCGTATTCTCCCCGCTGGCAGGCATCATCGGCTGTGTCCAGGCAGCGGAAACTATCAAAGTACTGCTCAATATAGGGACAAGTCTGAACGGCCGCCTGCAATTACTGGACAGCCTCACAATGAACTGGCGTTCAGTCAAATTACACAAAGACCCTGCCTGCCGGGTGTGTTCGACATCCCATCTAAAAACCAATCCAGCCTGATCGTTTAAATTATGGCTTCTCCATATAACTCACGAGGAAACAAAACCGGGCGCTGCGCTGCCCAATTCTCCAAAGGATCCCGTTTAAATCCACTCTTTACAAACTGAAACCAATTGCCAACCACATAGCACATCAATAGCTCAGCTTGCGCCGACACATCCAGCGTTGCGCTGATCTTTTGTTCAGTCATGGCAAACCGCAGTGCCTGCTTTAACGTTGCCTCCAATCGATCATGCAATCGATTAATACGCAGCTGCAAGCATTCATTCTCAGTCACCAGTGCATCACCGATCAGAATGCGTGTCATACCGGGATTTCTCTGCGAAAAACCCAGCAACAATACCAGTATTCGTTCAATCTGCTTCTCACCGCATTCTTCCTCTTGCAGGATCTTGTTAATCAAGGCAAACAGCGTCTGTTCGATAAACTCTATCAATGCCTCAAACATTTTAGATTTACTGGAAAAATGTTTATACAAAGAAGATTCCGGCATGCCAAGCTGTGCGGCCAGTGCGGCCGTCGTTATCTTTATTCTATGCGGACTCTCCAGCAAAGCAGCCAATGCTTGCAGGATCTGATGTTTTCTTTCACCGGATTTTACTGACATACATACCTCAGTCCGACCGTAACAAAAATATTATAGGGCGAATTATCATGTCGTGCATTAAGCATGTCTGTACGATTTCTTCAATGGTTGCCAGTGAATCACTTAAAAGCTGTTCAGAATCAATATAGGTAAACGTGCCAACAATCTAGACCAGTTCCCCCTAAACACGCTAGAATTGCGATTTCTGGGCATCTCGACTATGCATACGTGGCGAAGCCGATCTATCTACGCCAAAGCGCCGCTTGCACTGACAATCGGTAATTTTGACGGTGTACATCTTGGCCATCAGGCAATGCTGACCCGTTTAAAAAATACTGCGGATTCGCTCGGATTAGCTTCGTGTGTCATGACCTTCGAGCCGCACCCCCGTGAGTTTTTCTCACCCGATCAGGCACCCGCACGATTAACCAGCCTGAGAGAAAAATTAGTATTACTCGCTAAAGCACACGTTGATTATGTCCGTGTCTGCCGCTTCAATTATGATTTTGCGAAAATCAATCCCGAGGAATTTATTACGCGCATTCTACACAAAGAGCTTTCTGTGCGTTGGCTTCTTGTCGGTGATGACTTCCGCTTTGGTGCGCGGCGATCAGGTGATTTCGCCATGCTGCAGGCATTTTCAACTCAACTGGGCTTCGAAGTCGAAAAAATGCCCAGCATTATCGTTGATGGTCAACGCGTTTCCAGCACAGGCGTCAGGCAGGCATTGGCTGCTGGTAATTTAAGTGCTGCCAATCGATTGCTGGGAAGGCCATACAGCATTAGCGGGCGTGTGATTGGTGGTGATAAATTAGGCAAGAAGATTGGATTCCCTACGGCGAATATTCAATTAAAGCTTAACCACCCCCCATTATCCGGCATCTTTATTGTAGAAGTACACGGCGCGATCCGTTCATCGCCCGATACGAAACTACCCGGCGTGGCCAGCCTGGGCATACGACCCACAATACACAGTAACGGGAAACCAGTACTTGAAGTACATTTATTTGATTTTAATCAGGAAATTTATGGCCAGCACTTGCAGGTTGATTTCTTGCAGAAACTTCGTGATGAAGAAAAATACGCAACCATTGAAATGCTCATTAAACAAATTGAAATAGATGTTGCACAAGCAAAAGACTTTTTTCTGACGGCTTAAATACATTAAAGTAGCGTGCAATATTTAATCACTAATTAATTCCATACCCCATGACTGATTATAAGAAAACCCTGAATTTACTCGACACTCCGTTTCCGATGCGCGGCAACCTGTCCAGCCGCGAACCTGGCATGTTGAAAACCTGGCAGGAAAAGAATCTGTATCAAAAAATCCGCACTGCCAGCAAAGGCCGTCCCAAATTCATTTTGCACGACGGTCCGCCGTATGCCAACGGTGACATCCATATTGGTCACGCCGTCAATAAAATTCTTAAGGACATCATCATAAAAAGTAAAACCCTGTCAGGTTTTGATGCTCCCTATGTACCTGGCTGGGATTGCCATGGATTGCCCATTGAGCATCAGATTGAGAAAAAGCATGGCAAACATTTGCCAGCGGATAAAGTGCGGGAACTCTGCCGCGCTTTTGCCAGAGAACAGGTGGAACGCCAGAAAGCTGATTTTATCCGACTGGGCGTTCTGGGTGATTGGGACAATGCCTATCTCACCATGAACTACCAGACAGAAGCCGGCATTATCCGTGCACTGGGAAAAATCTACCAGAACGGCTATCTCTATCAGGGACAGAAACCCGTCAACTGGTGTATTGATTGCGGTTCCGCTTTGGCCGAAGCGGAAGTAGAATACGAAGACAAAGTTTCACCGGCGATCGATGTCGGTTTTACCGTGCAATCGTCCGAACACCAATCGCTCTGCGACGTCTTTGGCATCCCGATCCCAGAAAATGACATCGTTTATGCCATCATCTGGACAACCACGCCTTGGACACTACCGGCCAACCAGGCTGTCAGTGTACACCCGGATTTTGAGTATGAACTGATAAAAACAACACGCGGCTGGCTGATCCTCGCGGCCGAACTGAAGCAGGCTTGTCTGGAGCGCTACGGCTTGACCGCCATTGAGCACGAAGGGATCGCCTGTACGGGAGATGCGCTTGAAAATTTAAAACTACAGCATCCGTTTGAACCGCGCACGGTCAAAATCATTTGTGGCGAGCATGTCACGCTGGAAGCTGGTACTGGACTGGTTCACACAGCACCGGCACATGGCCTGGATGATTATTTTGTTGGTCAATTATATGGATTACCCAGCGACAGCCCCGTCGATGGTCATGGAAAATTCAAGGCCAACACACCTCTCGTCGGTGACATGTCGGTATGGAAAGCCAACGATGTGGTCATCAACACACTTCAAACCAGCGGGCATCTATTCTGTCTGGAAAAGATCGATCACAGCTATCCACATTGCTGGCGCCATAAAACACCCATTATTTTTCGCGCCACGCCGCAATGGTTTATTGGCATGAATCTGCATCATGGCACAGACACCGCCGATCAGAAAAAAACACTGCGTGAACTGGCCATGCAAGCCGTTGACACCACAGAATTCTATCCAGCCTGGGGCAAAGCCCGCCTGGAAGCCATGATCAAAAATCGCCCTGACTGGTGTGTTTCACGGCAACGCAACTGGGGTGTACCCATGACATTTTTTGTCCATAAAGAAACACATGAGCCGCATCCACGTTCTATCGAGCTGCTCGAACAGGTTGCGCAGCGGGTTGCTCAACAGGGAATTGAAGCATGGTTCTCGCTGGATGCCGCTGAGTTACTCGGAGAAGATGCCGCTGTGTACAGAAAACTGACTGACACGCTCGATGTCTGGTTTGATTCCGGCACAACCTATGACACGGTTGTTAAAAAAAACCCACAACTGAAATATCCGGTCGATCTCTATCTCGAAGGCTCAGATCAGCATCGCGGCTGGTTCCAGTCTTCCCTGCTGACCGGATGCGCCATCGACGGCCATGCACCCTACGATGCCCTGCTGACGCACGGTTTTGTGGTTGATGGCAACGGTCATAAAATGAGTAAATCCAAGGGGAATGTCATCGCACCACAGAAAGTGATGGATAGCTCCGGAGCGGATATTTTAAGGCTATGGACTGCTTCAACCGATTATTCCGGCGAACTCTCCATTTCCGAGGAAATTCTAAAGCGCGTTGTCGAAAGCTATCGCCGCATCCGCAATACGCTGCGCTTTTTACTGGCTAATCTGATGGACTTTAATCCCCAAACAGACCTCATTGCCGCAGAGAATTGTCTGGAAATTGATCGCTATATGCTGACCCATACACAGGCATTTCAAGATGACCTGATACAGACCTATCAGCGTTACGAGTTTCATCAGGTGGTTCATAAACTGCATAATTTCTGCTCGGAAGATCTCGGCGGGTTCTATCTTGATATCCTCAAGGATCGCCTCTATACCGCCGCAGCCACCGGCATTCCGCGTCGCTCGGCACAGACGGTGCTGCACCATATCGCACACAGCCTGGTGCGCCTGTTTGCTCCTATCTTGAGTTTCACAGCGGAAGAAGTATGGGAACACCTGACCCAGGACACGCAGAGCAGCGTACTGTTACACACTTGGCATGCGTTTCCGTCACAGCCTGATACGTCATCCCTGCAACAACGCTGGTCAAGAATCCGCTTATTGCGTGCTCAAGTTCTGAAGAAACTGGAAGACTCCCGCGCTCAGGGAACCATCGGTTCATCTCTTGCGGCTAGCGTTGAAATTCGCGCCAACCTGGAAGATTTTACCCTGCTCAAGGCGCTCGGTGATGACTTGCGATTTGTGTTGATTGTTTCCGAGGTCACGCTCACTCTGGTTAATGCGCCACAACAGGAAGGCATCACCGTTACTGCAAATGAGCACACCAAGTGTGAGCGTTGCTGGCATTATCGCCCGGATGTCGGCCACCATGCCGAACATGCAACGTTATGTGAACGTTGTGTAACCAATCTTTTCGGCCCCGGTGAAAAGCGGCACTATGCGTAATAAAACTTCGATCCACACGAAAAACACTATCATTTATTGGAGCCACTTCTCGTTATGAAGCTTTACATCAGCCTTGGCATTGCCTTGATCGTTCTGATACTGGATCTGGCCAGTAAATATTGGGTGGAGTCTTCACTGGATTTTGGTCAACGCATTCCACTGACCAGCTTCTTCAATCTCGTATTAACCTATAATGCGGGCGCGGCATTCAGCTTTCTCAGCGAGGAATCCGGCTGGCAGCGGTGGTTTCTAAGCGGCCTTGCTGCGGCGGCATCCCTGTTGATCACTTATTTGCTCTACAGACATCAGTCTGAGAAACTATTCTGTATTTCCTTAAGCCTGATATTGGGTGGTGCATTGGGAAATCTATGGGACAGAATTACACTGGGTCATGTGGTTGATTTTCTGGATTTTTATATCGGCAACTATCACTGGCCGGCATTTAACATCGCTGATTCTGCCATTTTCATCGGTGCGGCACTCATGATTATTGAAAGCTTCCGGAACAAGGAAAATCCGGAAGCTTCCATAAAAAACAGATGATCTGCATCTCCAGTCAATATGCTGGAAATTGATTGATTATCTGCCTTTTTCTTTCGTAATCGGGTTTTGCAGGGTATAGCCATTCTCTTTCATTTTATACCCTCCATACGCACCTGCACCGGCTGCAACCAAAGTCCAGCAACCGGATAACAGGGGCAGTAACATGAGAATGATTACCAGGTTCAATAGTCGTTTTCTGTTCATTATGGGTTCCTGTAAAAATATGCTGCGTTAATTTTAATTCAGTGACTGCAAGTGTCTGTTACGGCAATTTTACCTCAAACTTTGATCGATTACAGATGATCCGATGCGCTTACCATCGTGACTACCCTTCCGCGCAATCCATACCCCGTGATGAGAAAGTATATTAGCAATCAAACACTCTGTTAAAGTTTTTGACAGGTGCCAACAATTTACCAACCAGGTCGTGACAAACTGGCTTATATACGTTATAACAGCGCCATGCCAGCCACTTACCAAAATCCAGGTCCGGTTACTCGACGCGAGCGTTTTGCCTGGTGTATGTACGACTTCGCCAACTCGGGTTATACCACTGTAATCCTCACTGCCGTCTTTAATGCTTACTTTGTCGGTGTCGTGGCCGCAGAAAACGGAAATGGCCATGCCACGCTGTTATGGACAATCGCAATTGCCATCGCTAATGGACTGGTGCTGCTTAGCGCTCCTCTGCTGGGTGCAATCGCTGATTACAGCGGTACTAAAAAACGCCTGCTGATCATCACCACGCTGGGTTGCGTGCTATTTACCGCACTATTGAGTCTGGTGGGTCCCGGTGATATCGTACTGGCCATTACGCTTGTTGTACTGGCCACATTTATGTTTGCCAGCGGTGAAAATTTGATTGCCGCCTTCCTGCCGGAAATCAGCCCGCCTGAAACCATGGGGCGTCTATCCGGTTATGGCTGGGCATTGGGTTATATCGGTGGCCTGCTGTCACTGATTCTGTGTCTGGCTTATGTCACGTATGCAGAACAGCAAGGACTGGATGCCACGCATTACGTACCCGTTTCCATGCTGATCGTGGCAGCACTCTTCGGTCTTGCGGCATTACCCACGTTGCTCTGGCTACATGAACGAGCCATGCCCACAACAACCACAAGATATCCCCATCTGCTGCACGCTGGATTTACACGCCTGCGTACCACACTGCACCATGCCAGGCTGCATACAGATTTATTCCGTTTTCTAACTTCGCTGGTTTTTTACTATTCCGGCATTCACATTGTCATTGTGCTGGCAGCCGTTTATGCCCAGGAGGTCATGGGCTTCAAAACCCAGGATACTCTGATCCTGATTATGGTAGTCAATATTACGGCTGCCATTGGCGCATTCCTGTTTGGCCACCTGCAGGATAAAATTGGCTCCAAACGCTGTATCGCCCTGACGCTGTTGATCTGGTCTGCCGCCATTATCTGCGCTTATATGGCCGACAGTGAGCCATTGTTCTGGCTGGCCGCCAATTTGATCGGCATCGCCCTTGGTGGCGCCCAATCAGCAGGCCGGGCGATGGTCGGTCAATTTACGCCGTCAGGTCGTCAGGGAGAGTTCTTTGGTCTGTGGGGGTTTGCCACAAAACTGGCCGCCATCATCGGTCCACTCACCTACGGGGGCATGATTTATGTGTTTGAGGGCGACCATCGCATCGCAATACTCAGTACACTGGTATTCTTCGTCGTGGGTCTGTTGCTGCTCGCAACAGTCAATGAAGCGCGAGGACAGAATATGGCCAAAGCCACAGGATAATTCATAAAAGCAAATACGCTTCAGCTGCTCAATTACTATTGACGGATAATGTTTCAGTTATCTATCCTACGCTGCCATGGAAAAATATAAGTCAGGTATTTTCAGGAATCACACATGAATATTTCAAAACAATTCATCACACTAATCAAAAGAACAGCTATTCTGGTAACTGTAATTATCTGCTCCGAAGCTTTGGCACAACCTGAGGAAAAACCCATTGCGATCATGCTGGGTGAACACGAACCAGCCGGATGCCAGCCGTTAGGCAGAGTCACGGGTTCCTCTCACGATGGCAATCCAGAAGCAGATAGCGCTCCTTATACCAATCGACTGATCGATGCCAGAAATAATTTAAGAAATGAAACCAGAAAACTGGGCGGCAATACCGTTCATATCAAGTATGCCAACAACTCAGGCAAGTATGAAATTCCTGGCGACAATAAAGAAATAGTATTTATCGGAAACGCTTACCGCTGCGAGTAAAGCGGAAGGGAATCGGCTTACTCAAGTTACTCCCGTCTCAATCCAGTTGTTCCTTTACAACCCCTGCTTTTATCATCAATTCACAATTTTAGGGTTGCTGTGAGTTTTCTCACAGCAACCCTTTCCCGGTCATATTAATCTGCATGGATCACATAGCTCTGTTTAACCATTGCAGGTAATCCATTCGAAACAAGAAGCTCTAATAAATCCATCAAAAATGGAATGACTGGTACTTGTTTTAATAAAAAGATCGCGGTGATTATTTAAAATTCTCATCTTCCTTCCAGGAAATTTTTTAATGAAAACATTTGATAGGGGATTCGCCCGACTCCTGCTGGAGATCTGCCGCTATGCCTATGCAGCAGGGCAGGATACCGAAGATAGAAAAGATGCCCTGAACCGGATCAGGAAAGCGGGCGGTCTTCTTGCTGATGAACCAGTCATATTGCAGGGCAGTGAAACATCCATTGCGTGTATTGCCTCATATTCAGACCGGAATATTGTTGCCTATATCAGTCGTAAGAATCAGTTTGATACTTTTGATACCGCCATGATATCCATCAAGAACTGGTCTGATCATTTCAAGACGCTCCTCACACCATTCAAACTCAATAATGAGCAGCTTGGAACAAATTATCTCCAGAATCTAGACAAGGACAATTTAGGCGGATTAGTACATTGTGATTTTCTGGAGGAATTGGCTTCTGTACAGGATAAGGTTGTCATCGAGCTGCTCAGAAATGGCGACAGAAGCAAACCAACTTATATTACGGGTTACAGTCAGGGCGGTGCTGAAGCGATACTCGCCACACGCGCACTGCTTGCCGGTGGATTCTCGGTTGTATCGGCTTATACGTTTGCAGCGCCGCATCCAGGTAATCTGGAATTTGCCAGATCCCTTCCGGATACACTCCCTATTCATCGCATCGAATATGGCAATGACGTTGTTCCACATATACCGCCAGCCGCGATGAACAAAAAAATAAAGGAGTTAAACAAGTTCGGATTCCTGCAACTTAACAAACAGGTTAAGGCACTGTTAATGCTTTCCCAGCAGGCGACCCATATAGAAAATAGTTTTGTCAGCGTCGGAATGCTTTGCTACGGTTGCAGTAAAACCAAAACCCTGCGAATTGATATCCCGATCGCACAAGAAAAAATACTGTTTGATGAGCGTCTGGAAGAATTATTCAAAATCACCCACCTGAAGGACTGGATCGAACACCACCACCTCGTTAATGCCGCAGGCAACCAGGAAGGCGATTATACAACCCTGATCAGCGATTTCCCAATCGAATAGTGGCACGATCCAATCAGACAATTTGCACCTGCTGCTTATTGCTTA
>JBBTCY010000117.1:0-6170 GCA_038043005.1 Pseudomonadota bacterium | reverse complement strand
TTGGTTGTGCGTAGCAGTTGCAATCGTATGCCACCTGCCAAATTTGCCGTGCTACATCGCCAGCAAAAAATCGAAGTAAACCAGCAACAACAAAACAAGGAAATCAGTTAACCTTGCAACCGGACTTCCCAACTTGAAACTGGCACGCCGGTTGGGCTGTTTATTGTGTTGTTAAATGGTCATCATTTACGGGTTGGCTGGTAATGTAAAAATGCAAACCACCCGCATCAGATGCAGTACTGGGATCAGCTAGCATTTTAATGGCGTCTTCTTTATTTTTTCCGCGATAAGACAATTCGCCAATATACATTTTGTCTGGAGCATCGCTATCTAATTGGCCTGCTGTAATTGAACCTAAACCTAAGTTTTGCTCACGAGGCTTATCCTTACCACTTTTATCGCGCATTACCGCGAATTTTATTTGCGCAATATCATCATTTGTTAAAGTTGGATTTAACCCCGCAAAAGCCCATTCAATTTGTTCACGATTATCGTTCAACATGAAGTTATCAGAAACTCGACTTTTTTGATCTTTCGCTTTATCAAAATATACTTTCACTGTTACAACAGAGCTGGCTTGATTAAATAAGTTAGTATGAAAAAGGCCAAAAGCTCCATTTCTTTGCGTTGCCACAAAATTCAAATGATTATTTTCATCAAAGGTAATACCAGCGCCATACCGGAAATGTACACCCTCTACGCCAACAACAGTTCCCTGCTCTGTATACATATGACGAGAATTAAGCAAGGTTGCAGTAACGGTGTTAGCGCTCACTACGAGTGAAAAAATATCCGCAAAATCATCATAAGTGCCATTGTTAGACTCACTACGAAAGCCAATCATATAAATTTTATTTGTGTTGGTTTCAGTAAGCAAATTAATGGAGGAGTATCTACCCTGTGAAAATTGAATGCTGGCGAAGTTGCCAAAATTATTACCACTGGTGTTTTGGCTTAAATCCCAACCCACAGTTGAAAGATAAAAATCCGTTGCACCATTATCGTAAGCCGCCAACAAATACTGTGAACGTCCTTGACTGTTAACGAATTGAGTAATGCCAACAGCTCCCGTCTTTTTAGTTGGTCGATCAATAAAATAAGTTTGTAGGTTCGGTGCTGCGGTCACCGTCATTGTCGAAAGATCATAGAATGATATTTGAGATGCGAACTCATCAGACAGAACCAAATTAGTTTGTGTTTCTACGCCAACCACCAAATAATCACCAATTACTTGCATTCCACTTGGATGATTCAATGATTTTGTTGACGGACGAATAGGTGTTCTAAAAACCAATGTTTGTTTACGATTTTGTAAATCACACGCGATAATAGATCCACTCTCATCATACATATCGTTAGCTGAAAAGAGCGCATAATAGTCACACACTTTAGAGCCATCTACATGTAAATTGCGATAAAAAGATGCTCCCTGCACATGATCAACAACAACACCAGCTGAGTTAAAAAAATCAAGATCATAGGTAAACTGACTTCCATGATCGTACACACCATTGAATGCGTTTGCGACATTGCTGATAGTGGGATTATTGACTATTTTTTCAGGGATATCTGACATAGCTTCTCCAATTATTAAAAGATAGATTTATTGTTTTTAATTTGCAAAAAATGAAAACTAACAACATTCATTGCAATTTCGTGACAGCAGACAAACTTTAATGGGAAGAATCAACTGAAACAATTACGATGGATTACATGAAATACAATTCGTTAATTTTTAAAAAACGCAGTTTCAATTTCGAAGTGCAACATTTAACGGCGGCTTGGTATAACGCACAATCTTTCCGAAGAATACCTCAAACGGTGTTCTAAATCCAAACACTTTGCGTGGTCAGTGATTAAGTCTGCCTACCGCCCATTTCACTTGTTCCTCGGTCACTTCGGTCAACTCCATTTCCTTGGGGAAATACTGCCTCAGCAGGCTGTCGATCTTTGCACAAAGGACACAAAGGGGACAGGTCTAAAATAGAGAATTTACCAGGCGACATTCTTGATTCACAACCTGACCACTTATATTCTCATATTCAACCACATAAACCCGTCACCCTCAGATCCAAACTGTAAAATAAGGGACCTACCATCGTATTTTGCAATACAAAACCACAACACTTGACATCACCCGCCCATTTCTGTAACTTCCGCCCCACTTGCTTCAGGTGCCGTCAAGTTTTTCCTTGATGGTTAAACGGGAAGCTGGTGCGTTCTGATTGGATTCAGGCAATGCCAGCACTGCCCCCGCAACGGTAATTGAGTTAAACATCTGCATCATGCCACTGTGTCTTGACACGGGAAGGCGCAGATCTGGAATGTATTCCGCTCATGAGTCCGGAGACCGGCCTGAAGTGAACATTACTACGGTATTGCGGTGGGCAATCAGTGGCATTCTAACCGGCTTCGTTTGAGCCCCGGTTCTTTTGTCCATTTCCAGATTCTCCTTCGCATACCCCATTTTTAAAACATGACAACGTGCGGGTGTGCACGAAGGAATCCAATAATGCAAACATGCCGCTTATCGGCAATCGCTGGACTGGGGCTCGGCATAGCTGTCAGTGCGTCGGCAGTCGCAGCAGATCAGCTTGAAAAACCGATGATTATCACCGCAACACGCACGGCACAAACCGCCGATGCCGCACTGGCCACGGTCACTGTTATTTCGCGCAAGGACATTGAACAGCAGCAGGCACGTTCCGTACAGGATTTATTACGTGGCGTGCCGGGCATCAGTATCGCCAATAATGGCGGGATGGGTAAAACATCATCCGTATTCATGCGCGGTACCGAATCCGATCATGTGCTGGTGATGATCGACAACATCAAAGTCGGTTCAGCCACATCCGGCATGACAGCGTTTGAAAATATTCCCATTGATCAGATTGAACGTATTGAGATCGTGCGCGGACCGCGCTCCAGTTTGTACGGTTCCGAAGCGATTGGTGGCGTCATCCATATCTTCACCCGTAAAGGCGGCGGCAGCGGGTTCAGGCAGCATTTGAATTTTGGCGGTGGCAGCTTCGGCACTTATGAAGGATCAACCGGGATGTCCTATAACAGCGCGCAAGGCTGGCTGAATCTGACCGCCAGCGGTATCGGTACGCAAGGATTTAATTCCTGCACTGGTTCCAGTAACGCCGGCTGTTTCGTGGATGCCTCCGATCCTGCGCTACACGACCGGGATGGTTATCGCAATGTAGCGGGCAGCATGCGCGCCGGTTACCGCTTCCAGAACGGCTTGGAAATCGAAACCAATTTCATGCAATCGTCCGGCAAAACCCAGTTTGATGGCAGTTATGTCAACAAAGCTGTCCTGATGCAGCAAGTAGTCGGCGGCACCATCCGTTATTCACCAATCCACTTCTGGAATATCAATCTGATTGCAGGCAGCAGCCGCGAAAATTCCGATAATTTTCTCGGAACCACCTTTCAGAGCCGGTTTAATACCATACGTGACACGGTTTCCGTGCTGAATAATTTTACCGTCACCAAAGATCAGTTGTTGACCATCGGCATGGATTATCAACGGGATCACGTCAAGAGCACCGATGCGTTTACCGTACTGACGCGCACCAACTGGGGTGTTTTTGCACAGCATCAAGCTAACCTTGCCGCACATAATTTACTGTTTTCGATCCGTCACGATGACAACCAGCAATTCGGCAGCCGGGTAACCGGAGGTGCAGGGTGGAGCTATCCGCTATCCGACAAATTTCTCTTAGTTGCCAACTTTGGTAGTGCATTCAAAGCACCCACGTTCAATGAGCTTTATTATCCAAACTACGGTAACGCCAATCTTAAGCCTGAAAATTCTTTCAGCTATGAATTCGGCACACGCGGCAAGACGGATTGGGGAAACTGGTCGGTTAATGCCTATGAAACACGGATTGACAATCTGATCGCGTATGATTCAAGCATTTTTGCGTCGGGCAATATCGATCAGGCGCGTATTCGTGGCATTGAAGGTGTTCTGAATACACAAATCAGGGAGTGGCAAATCAATACGAATTTGACGCTGCTGGAACCGGTCAATCGCGGCTCCGGTTTCAATCACGGTAATATTCTGCCACGCCGCGCCGAACAATCCTTTCGCTTGGATGTAAACCGCCAATTCGGCAAATACGTTGCAGGCGGCATGCTGCTGGTGGAAGGAGAACGCTATGATGATCTGGCCAATACACGCAAACTGAATAGTTATGCTAAATTTGATCTGCGCGCAGAGTATATACTGAACAAACAATGGCGGTTACAAGGACGTATCGACAATGTATCCAATGAGCAATATGAAACAGCTGCATTCTATAACCAGGCGGGACGAAGTTTCTTTGCCATGGTCCGTTATCAACCCTAGAAGGAGTAAAACATGATGAACTTATCCACTCATAACCAGATAGCTATCGGATTATTACTGGTGTCACTGATGATTCTCACCCGCAGCCACCACTTTGCATCCGTACATAATCTGGCGGATACGTCCTGGGCAATTTTCTTTCTGGCTGGCGTCTATCTGCGTTCAGCATGGCCGTTGCTGGGTTTCTTTATTTTAAGCTGGGCACTGGATTTTTCTGCGTATACCTGGGGTGGCGTGAGTGATTTCTGTATCACACCGGCCTATGTGTTTCTGTTGCCGGCTTATGGTTCGCTGTGGCTGGCCGGCCATTGGTACGCCAGACAGCACCGGTTATCGTGGCGCACCCTGATGCCGCTGTCCCTCAGCGTCATGGCAGGATTAACAGTGTGTGAATTATTCTCCAGCGGCGGATTTTATTTCTTCTCCGGCCGCTTTGCGGATACCAGCCTGGTCGAATTCGGCGAACGGCTGGTCAAATATTTCCCGCTTTATATCGAGTCATTTACGTTTTACCTGAGCATTGCCGCCATGATTCATTTACTGCTTGCATTGGTCGTTCAGCAGCTCAATTCGCGCAGCACCACCACAGAATAACAGCATGACTGACTCCGAGCGCGCGCAACGTCACCGTACCCGCATGCAGCGAAAAAAAGAAATCGTGGATGCAGCCATTGCGCACGCTGACCGTGAACAAGGCTTATTATTGGTTCACACCGGCAATGGCAAAGGAAAATCCAGTTCGGCATTCGGCATGATTGCCCGTGCACTGGGCCATGGCATGCGCGTGGGGGTCGCACAATTCATCAAAGGTCGCTCGGATACCGGTGAAGAAGCCTTTTTCCGCAAACAGGAAAATGTCATCTGGCACGTACTGGGAGAAGGATTCACCTGGGATACGCAGAATCTGGAACGCGATACCGAAACAGCGCAACGTGGCTGGGCCATCGTGCAAACCATGCTGCGCGATTCATCGATTGATCTGGTCATCCTCGACGAACTGACCTACCCGCTCAAGTTTGGCTGGCTGGATCTAACCACGGTACTCAATGATCTCAAGAACCGCCCACCCATGCAGCATGTTGTCATCACCGGGCGCGGCGCGCCCGATGCACTGTGTGAGGCGGCGGATACCGTGACTGACATGACCGACATCAAACATGCTTTTCGCGCCGGCATCCAGGCACAGAAAGGGATTGATCTTTAACACCATGGACAATCGCTATCGTTTCAGTGACGCAGAACGAGCAGTTGTCTATCGCGTCATCGCTGAGCGCCGTGACATGCGCCATTTCCTTCCCGATCCGATTGATCCCGTTATCCTGCACCGCCTGCTCACTGCCGCACACCAGGCACCGAGTGTCGGCCTGATGCAGCCGTGGCGGTTTATCCGCATCACCGATGCCCCACTGCGCAGCGCCCTCGCCGCCATGGTGGAAGAAGAACGTCAGCGCACTGCCGACGCACTGGCAGAACGGGGTGACGAATTCATGCGCCTGAAAGTCGATGGTATTCTGGAATGCGGCGAACTGCTGGTTGCGGCTCTCAGTGATCAACGGGAACAGCACATTTTTGGCCGCCGCACGCTGCCTGAAATGGATCTGGCCTCGGTTGCCTGTGCGATCCAGAATCTCTGGCTGGCTGCACGCGCTGAAGGATTGGGCATGGGCTGGGTTTCGTTGTTTGATCCCGTACGACTGGCTGAATTGCTCGCCATGCCTATCGGCAGCCAGCCCGTCGCCATTTTGTGCCTGGGCCATGTCGAAGCCTTTTATCCCGCACCCATGTTAAAACTGACAGGTTGGGCGGAAGA